>DIZV01000017.1:0-5430 GCA_002427995.1 Chloroflexi bacterium UBA6019 | reverse complement strand
GGCGCCGAGCACGTCAACGTCCAGCCCCACGCCGGAAGCCAGGCCAACCTGGCCGTCTATTTCGCCGTCTGCCAGCCCGGCGACCGGGTGATGGGGATGGACCTCGACCAGGGCGGGCACCTCACCCACGGCAGCCCGGCCAACTTCAGCGGCAAGCTCTACGAGATCCATTCCTACGGCGTCGACCGCGAGACCGAGCTGATCGACTACGACGTCGTCCAGAAGCGGGCGGAGGAGGTCCGCCCGAAGATGCTGATGGTCGGCTACAGCGCCTATCCCCGCGTCATCGACTTCAAGCGGATGCGCGAGATCGCCGACAGCGTCGGCGCCACCATGGTCACCGATATGGCTCACTTCGCCGGCCTCGCCGCCGGCGGCGCCTACCCGAGCCCGGTTCCGCACAGCGCGATCGTCACGACGACCACCCAGAAGACGCTCCGCGGCGCCTGGGGCGGGATGATCCTGTGCCGGGAGGAGCACGCCAAGGCGATCGACAGCGCGGTCTTTCCCGGCACCCAGGGCGGTCCGCTGATGCACGCCATCGCCGCCAAGGCGGTCTGCTTCGGCGAGGCGCTCAAGCCTTCTTTTCGAGAGTACGCGGCGCAGGTCGTCGCCAACGCCAAGGTGCTTGCGGCGCGGCTCCAGGAACGGGGCCTCCGGCTCGTCAGCGGCGGGACCGACAACCACCTGATGCTCATCGACCTGCGGCCGAAGGGACTCAAGGGCCGCCAGGTCCAGGACATCGCCGACACCGTCGGCATCACCGTCAACCGCAACTCGATCCCATTCGACGAGGCGTCCAAGTTCAATCCCAGCGGGGTCCGGCTGGGCACTCCCAGCGTCACCACCCGGGGGATGGGCCCCGACGAGATGCGTGAGATCGGCGACTGCGTGGCCGACCTCATCGAGGGCCTGGAGGACCGGGCCAACCTCGACCGGATCCGGGAGCGGACGCTGGACCTCGCGCGTCGGTTCCCGCTCCCGTACTCCCTGAGCTGATGAGCTCCGGCCCGCTCTTTCTCGAGGCCTTCTTCACCCGCGCCTTCACCCAGCACCTGCTTTTCAGCCTGGTTCCGGCCCTCGGCCCCTTCCTCCTCGCCGCGGCCGGCGCCACCGCGCTGACCCCTCTTGCCATGCTGCTTGCCCGCCGGCTCGGTGTCGTCGCCCTCCCCGGCGGGCGTCACATCCATCTCCGGCCCACCCCCCTGCTCGGCGGCTGGGCGCTCTACCTCGCCTTCGCGGGCGCGGTCGCCTGGTACCTCGGGGTGAGCGACTGGAAGATCGTCGGCCTGCTCAGCCTCTGCGGCGTCGCGACCCTGCTCTTCACCTACGACGACCGGTTCCGGATGGCGGCGCCGGCCAAGCTCGCGGTCGAGATCGGCCTCGGGCTGGTCGCCGTCTTCGTCTTCGGCTTCAACATCAGCTTCTTCACCCTCCCCGGCGGGCACGTCATCCAGCTCGGCCTGGTCGCCTACCCGCTGACCGTGCTTTGGCTGCTCGGGATGCAGAACACGATCAACCTGCTCGACGGGGTGGACGGCCTCGCCGCCGGTGTGGTGGCGATCGTCGCCGCGGTGCTCGCGGTGGCCGCGATCAGCAAGGGCGACCAGGAGGGAGTCGTCCTGCTCTCGGCCGCCCTCGCGGGTTGCTGCCTCGGCTTTCTGATCTTCAACTTCCACCCCGCCCGGATCTTCATGGGTGACTCGGGCAGCCAGTTCCTGGGCCTCGCGCTGGCTCTGCTCTCGATCATCGGGGTGGCCAAGGTTGCGGTCGGCTTCGCCCTCGCGGTGCCGCTGCTGGCACTGGCCGTGCCGATCGCCGACACCGGCTGGGCGATCGTCCGCCGCCGTCGGGCCGGGCTCTCCATCACCCACGCCGACACCCGCCACGTCCATCACCAGCTGCTCGACTTCGGCCTCTCGCAGCCCCAGATCTGCTTTGTCTTCTACGGGGCCACCGCCCTGCTCGGCGCGGTCGGCCTGATGCTCTTCGGGCACCAGCGGATCCTCACCGTGACGGTGATCGCGATCCTCGTCGGCCTCTCAACGCTGCTCGGGGACAAGCTCCAGGACATCACCCGGCTCATTCCCGTGCCCGGTTTCCGCCGTCTCCTGCCGGAGGTCGTGCGCGGTGGCTGACGGGCCCACGGGGAGGGAGCTGGCCGGGCTCGGCGCGGTCCTGGCGGGCGCCTTCATCGTCCCCATGCTGATCGGGCTGGGCATCGATTCCGTGGCCCGCACGGGGCCGCTATTCTTTCTCATCGGCCTCGCTGTGGGCGTCCTGGGGACGATCGTCACGGGCTACACGAGGTTCAAGCGCCTATGAACTCCCGTAACCCGGTCCTGACGACTGCGATCGCCTGCGCGGCGATGGCCCTCGCGGCCTCCGCGATCGGCGTCGCCCTCGGCCACCCCCGGGCCGGCATCGCGCTGGCGGCGGGACTCCTGGTCGGGTCCGTCAACGGCTACCTCGCCGAGCTCGCGGTCGGCCTCGGCGTCGCCTTCCTGGCCACCAGCCTCGGGCGACTGGTCGCGCTCAGCGCCGCCGGCCTCGGCGCCGGGCTGCTGCTCGGCATTGACGTGGCCTGGCTGTCGCTCGTCGGCCTGGCGGCCGCCCAGTTCGTGCTGGTGGCCGCCGCGATCGGTAAGGTCGCGCAGCCATGAACGGCCTCTTCCTGATCGAGCCGCCCCCGGTCAGCCACGTCACCCAGTCGATCCCTTACTGCGGCAGCGCCTGGTACTGCCAGGTCAGCGGTGACAGCCTCATCTCGAGCGCGATCGCGATCGTCCTGACGGTGGCCGTCGTGCTCTTCATCGCAAGCCGCGTCTCGAGCGGCGTGCCCGGCTGGCTCCAGCTCGGGCTGGAGACGCTCTACGGGTTTGTGCGGGGCCAGCAGATGACGATCGACGAGGACGCGGCGATCATCGTGCCGCTCGGGATGACGATCTTCCTCTACATCCTGATCGCCAACTGGATCGACTTCCTGCCCCTGCCGGCGCCGATCCACCCCGCCAACAGCGATCTCAACCAGACCCTCGCGATGGGGGTCCTGGTGTTCGTCGTCACCCAGTGGTACAGCTTCAAGGTGCTGGGGTTGGGAGGCTACCTGCGGCGGATGACCCGGCCCTTCGACCTGCCGTGGTTCGCGCGGGCGATCTTCGTTCCGCTGAACATCATCGAGGACCTCGCCAAGCCGCTGACCCTCTCGCTGCGGCTCTTCGGCAACATCTTCGGCGGCCTGCTGATGGTCTGGGTGCTGACCTCCCTGCTGACCCAGGTGACGGTACCGGGCGCCGGTCAGGTGCCGGCGCAGATCGTCTCGGTCGTCCTCACGGTCGTCTGGAAGCTGTTCGACGTGGGGCTGATCGGTGCCATCCAGGCGCTGATCTTCATGCTCCTCACGATCATCTATTTCGAGCAGGCCCGCGAGGGCGCCGACCATGGCCCCGCTGGCCACGGCGGAGCGCAGCAGACCCACTCGCCCAACCCTGGCGCGCAACCGCGCGTCGCAGTCGAAGGAGGAAACGCTCGATGAATCACGCGATCGCTATCGCTGGGGCGCTGATCGCCGCCGGCATCTGCCTCGGTGGCGGCGCCATCGGGGCCGCCATCGGAGACGGCCTCGCCGGCAACGCCGTCATCCAGGGGACGGCGCGTCAGCCGGAGGCCCAGGCCCGGTTGACGGGAATCATGTTCATCATCATCGGCCTCGTCGAGGGGATGTACTTCATCAACCTGGCACTCGGCTTCGTCTTCATCTTCGTCATCGCGCAGGGCGTCAAGTAGGCGATGTACCTGGCAGGCGAGGCGAACATCATCGCGGTGAACGGCACCTTCGTGATCGAGCTGGTCGCCTTCATCGCCATGATCGCCCTGCTCTGGCGCTACGCCTACCCGCAGATCGCCAAGGTCGCCGAGGGGCGGCAGAAGCTGATCGCCGATCAGCTGGCGCAGGCCGAGCAGCGGAGCCGGGAGGCGGAGGAGCGGCTCAAAGAGGCGGAGGCCAAACTCAACGATGCCCGGGTCCAGGCCCAGGAGGTGATCGCCGGCGCCGCCAAGTCGGGCGAGCAGCTTCGCGCCGAGCTCAAGGCGAAGGGCGAGGAGGAGGCTGCGCGGCAGGTCGAGAAGGCCAAGAAGGAGATCGAGGCGGCGCGCCAGCAGGCGGTCGAGTCGGTTCGCTCGCAGGTCGCCGAGATCGTCGTCGCGGTGACCGAGAAGGTTGTCGGCGAAGCGCTCGACGTCAAGTCGCACAAGCGACTTATCGACCGGGCCATCGAGGAGATCGGTGTGGGTGGACGGAAATGACCCTTGGGACGACGGTGCGGGGTCCCCGCGAAATCGTAGATTTCGTGGGGTGGGAGGAGATCGGGATTGGCGGGAAGCGCTAGCCGCTATGCCCGCGCGATCTTCGAGCTCGCCCAGGAGGAGGGCCGGGTCGAGGAGTGGTCGCGCGAGCTGGAGGTGATCAGCTCCGTTCTCGAGAACCCCGCCGCCCGGGCGATCCTGGACAACCCGAGCCTGGCCGGTGAGACGCGCCAGCAGGCGGTCGGCGAGCTCGGACTGCCGGGGATCCGCCCCCCTGGCGTGAACCTGATGCGGCTGCTTGTCGCCAGCGGGCGGACAGGCCTGATCGGCGACATCAGCGAGCAGTACGCGGCCCTCGCCGATGAGTCGGCGGGCCGGGTCCGGGCCACGGTGACGACGGCGATCCCGCTCTCCGAGCCCGACCGCGAGTCCCTCGGTCGGGACCTCTCCCGCCAGCTCGGCAAGGACGTCCGGCTGGAGGCGCGGGTCGACCCGTCGATCCTCGGCGGCCTCGTCCTCCAGGTGGGGGACCGGCTCACCGACGCCAGCGTCGCGGCTCGGCTCGAGCAGCTGCGGCGGCAGGTCCTAGTCAAGTGATTGCTGAAGGGGAAGTGACGAGTTGAGCATCGGTTCGCAGGACATCACCGACGTAATCAAGTCCCGCCTCAAGGACTTCAAGGCCGAGCTGGTCACGTCCGAGGTCGGCCGGGTGATCAGCGTCGGTGACGGCATCGCCCAGATCTACGGCCTTCGCGGCGCGATGGCGGGCGAGCTGCTGCAATTTCCCGGCGACGTCTACGGGATGGCGCTGAACCTCGAGGTTGACCAGGTCCGGGCCGTGATCATGGGCCCTTACGAGCACCTCAAGGAGGGCGACGTGGTCAAGACCACGGGCCGGATCGTCGAGGTGCCGGTCGGCCCCGAGCTGCTCGGCCGCGTCGTCAGCCCGCTCGGTGAGCCGCTCGATGGAAAGGGCCCGATCAAGACCAAGAAGACCGCCCCGATCGAGCGGGTGGCCGCCGGGGTCATCACCCGGCAGCCCGTCGACACCCCGGTCCAGACCGGCATCAAGGCGATCGACGCCATGATCCCGATCGGCCGGGGCCAGCGCGAGCTGATCATCGG
>DIZV01000076.1:17261-27008 GCA_002427995.1 Chloroflexi bacterium UBA6019 | reverse complement strand
GACCGACTATTGCCCCCCTTCAGGTCGGCGGCCCAGATTTCGGCTCCCGCCGGGGCCCGAAATGAGATTTGGCTGGGGAGAAAGGATTCGAACCTTTGATCTCCTGATCCAGAGTCAGGCGCCTTACCAGCTTGGCCACTCCCCAGCGGCAGATGGGATGCGGCCCCAATTCTACCCAGCAGGCTCCGGCCACCCAGAACGGCCCGTTCGCCGCGATGAGTCAGAGGCGCGGTGAGTTTTCCACAGATTGAGCACAGGCGGGCATAAGTAGCCTGCTAACCACGCTACTCGTGCCGCCTGGTCCCGTTGCGAACGGACTTTGGTTAGTCCGACTCGGTCTCCACGTCGGTTTCCGACTGGTCGCCTGACTGCTGATTGAGATCGGCGCCAACCGGTGGGATGGTGGTGGTCGCACTCGTGGTCGGCGTCGGTACCGGCTTGGTGCAATCGCCGTCCTTGCCGATGTCCGACTTGGCGATGGTCGAGGTGAACTTGCCGCCGTGGTGGGCGCGCGCAACCTGGGACATATAGAAGCCGTGGTTGCAGGGGTGCGCGCTGGTCGAGGTCGTCGGGGTGGTGGTGTCAGCGGCGATGACGGGCACGATGACGGTGTCGGTCGAGACCTCAGGACTGCTCTCCGGCGAGGGGGACGGCGAGGGGGACGATGTCCGGGCGGGCGAGGCCACCCGTGAGGCCACCGGGACCGAACCGGACACGGAGAGTGCCACGACGGTCAGCGCCGCGACGGCGCCCAGCAGGAACAGTTGAATCTTCATGTCAAGGGAACGCCGGGGGCGCCTGACCTACCCGGCCCGGTCTACGGCCCGGCTTGACCGACCGGAATCAGCTGCTGCCGGCAGCCTTTGCGGCGGAGCGCGCCCGCGTCGTTCGCTGGCTCCAGCGCTGTGCCGCCGGCAGCTTGCCGCCCATCAGCGAGCGGTAGGTGGCGGTCATGTACTCCTTCGCCCGGTAGAGGTTGATCGCCCAGCCGACGCCGTACACGCGCTCGGTGAATACCCGCGGATCCTCCGGGTTCCAATAGGCCTCCCGGAGCCGCGCCCAGGTCGGAGGGCGGAAGTCGTAGGGAACAAAGCCGCCCACCTTGCCCTGCCAGGTCCGCTCCGCCTCCGACTTGGCCATCTCCTGCGAGACGGCGGCGATGAAGACCGCGAAGCCGGCGATGCGGACCAGCCGCCTGATGCGTCGAATCATCTTGACATTCTCATTATCGCTTTTTGGAGGAATGCCGGCTGGTAACCCAGCGCTCGCGATCTCCGTTGAACTCAAACCGATAGGATGCGACCGATGCTCAGGTCTCCCCAGCGCTGGCTGCGCTGGCTCACCCCCGGACTCTACGTCAAGCGCTGGCTCCTGCTGCTGATGGTCAGCATCCTGCTGATCGATCTGGGTGTCGCCTACCTCCTTCGCGGCATCTACGAGAACAGCCGGCTGACGGGCTCGGTCGGGGTCTACGTCTACGACATCACGCTGCAGTTCCTGCCTCGCGAAATCCGCGCCCTGCTCTTTGGGGGTCTCGGCATCGGTCTTCTCGGCTTCAGCTTCTTCATGCTCCAGCGCTCGATCCTGGGCCCCTTCATCCCGGGCGGCGATCGCAGCCTGGCCGACGTTCTCTACTCCAGCCGGATCATGAGCCGCGGCCCGCGCCTCGTCGCGATCGGCGGAGGCCACGGCCTCAGCACGCTGCTCCGCGGCCTGAAGGAG
Organism: Chloroflexi bacterium UBA6019; assembly: GCA_002427995.1. GTDB lineage: Bacteria > Chloroflexota > Dormibacteria > Dormibacterales > Dormibacteraceae > UBA6019. The sequence goes on along the minus strand of DIZV01000076.1, from coordinate 25,286 downwards.
TACACCGGCAATCTCTCGGCCGTGGTCACCGTCGCCGACGACGGCGGCTCGAGCGGCCGGCTCCGCGACGAGTACCGGATCCTGCCTCCGGGTGACATCCGGCAATGCCTGATCGCCCTCGCCGACGCCGAGCCCCTGGTCAAGCAGCTCTTCGATCACCGCTTCAAGGAGGGCAGCTTCGAGGGCCACTCCTTCGGGAACCTCTTCATCATGGCCATGGCCGAGGTGACCGGCGACATGGAGCACGCGGTGCGGGAGTCGGGCCGGGTCCTCGCCGTGCGCGGCGACGTCCTCCCCAGCACCCTGCAGGATGTCGTACTCTGCGCGACCGTCAACGGAGGCACGATCGTGGGCGAGTCGCAGATCCCTCTTCAATCAGCGCCGATAACCAGGGTCTTCCTCCGCCCCGACACGGCCGAGATCAATCCCGAGGCCGCGCTCGCGATCCTCAACGCCGACCTGATCACGGTCGGGCCGGGCTCGCTCTACACCAGCATCCTGCCCAACCTGCTGGTCCGGGGCATGGTCGACGCCCTCCGCTCCAGCCCCGCCCTGAAGGTGTTCATCTGCAACGTGGCGTCGGAGAACGGCGAGACCGACAACTTCAAGGTCTCCGACTTCATGAAGGTGCTCGAGGACCACGTCGGCACCAACATCTTCGACTACGCGATCGTCAACTCCAACTACGCCTACACCCCGACCGGGGGCCAGTCGAAGGTCGTCTTCGACAGCGAGGCGCCGGCCGGGCGCGACATGCACTTCATCCTCGCCGACGTTGTCAACCAGAAGGTTCCGTCGCACCACGACACCGACAAGCTGAGCAAGGTGATCATGAAGCGCGTCTGGCACGCCTAGCGACGACCAGCGCCACCACCGCGGTGGCGGCGAAGGCGTAGGCGAGGCCCGCCAGGACGTCGACGAAGTAGTGCTCGCCGAGGTAGACGACCGCGAGCCAGATGCAGGCGGTGTAGACGACGAGCCCATAAGCGAGGAGCCGGTAGCTTCTCCAGGCGTAGATCGCCGCCAGCGCGGGGAAGGCGGCATGCAGCGAGGGGAAGGCGGCGAACTTGTTGGGATTCAGGTTCGAGTAGAAGGGCGAGACGATGTAGGAGACGCCCCACTTGGTGACCGTCTCGTTGATGACCTTGTGGACCCCCTCGCCCTGGTTCTCGTACCAGGGCGGCGCGGTCGGGAAGAAGAGGTAGGTGACGAAGGCCACGAAGGACATCAAGAGCAGGGCCGAGATGAAGTGCCAGTAGTGCGAGCGGTCGTTCACCCAGAAGACGAAGCCGACCACGATCGGCAGCGGGAAATGGAGGAAGTAAAGGACCATCCCCACCCAATCCCAGGGCGCGATCCGGGAGGGGTCGTAGAACATGTGCTGGAGCGTGAGGGTCGGAAGCGTCCCGGCGAAGAGTGCCCGCTCGAGGCCTGACACGTCATGGATCGGGAAGCCGGCCTTGCCCGCGAACCCGCGCATGATCTCGTAGCCGAAGAAGAGGACCAGGAAGGGGAGCCAGTCGGTCAGGAAGACGCGGCCCCGGCCGAGCGCCACCGCCACCAGCAGCAGCGCTAGCACGACCCACTGGGGCTCGATCGAGATGCCCCGCCAGAGCATGACCGCGAAGATCAGCGTGAGGTAGGCGGCGACCCCCAGCCAGAGCAGGCGCCGGTCGCCCGCTGGCGACCCGGACTCAGGCTTGGCTGACGACAAAGACGGCCGCTATTTCGACCGACACGCCGCGCGGCAGCTCGGCGACGCCGACCGCCGCGCGCGAGTGCCTGCCCGCCTCACCGAGGACCTCGACCAGCAGATCGGAGGCCGCGTTGATCACCTGAGGCTGCTCGCTGAACCCGGACGCGCTGCGCACGAAGCCGCTGACCGAGGCGACCTGCTCGACCCGTTCGAGCCCGGCGGTCGCCTCGACCTGGGCGAGGATGTTCAGGGCGCAGATCCGTGCCGCCTCCCGCGCCTCCTCGAGGTCGACATCGTCGGGCACCCGCCCGACGTGCCGGACCTGGCCGTCGACGACCGGCACCTGGCCCGCGACGAAGACCAGCGCGCGGCCTCCTCCGATTGGCACGGTCCGGGTCGGAACGTAGGAGGCCATCGGCTGGGGTGCCACCGGCAGCTCGATCCCGAGCTCCTTCAGGCGATCAGCGGGCGTCGGCATACCCGCGGAAGTTTAACCGGGCCCGCCCCGAGCCGACCTAGACTGGACGCCATCCGGGCTCCCATGCTCAAGTTCTATCCCGACCGGCGGCTGCCGGCGCTGCGCCGCTTCGTGCAGGACGTCCTCGCCATCCTCTGGGTGGGCTTCTGGACGTTCGCGGGCTGGCTGACCTACCAGACCGTCCTCGGCCTCGAGGTGATCGCCGACGGCATCCGCGACACCGGCCGGACCTTCAACCACCTGCTCGACTCCTTCCGCAACGCTGTCCCGAAGGGGATTCCGGGCATCACCAACCTTCTTCAGGGCTGGGCCAACCAGCTTCAGAAGAACACGGGCGATCCCCTCATCGCACTGAGCCAGACGGTCCGCCACGACATCGCCGTGCTCGCCCTGGCGCTGGCGCTCTTCCTCGCGCTGCCGCCGATTCTCTATGTCCTGATCACCTATGGACCCTGGCGCTGGCGCGATGCTCGCGAGATGGGTTCGGCCCTCGCCTTCGTCCGGACCGCGATGGAGAGCGGTCGCATCGAACAGGCCAAGGCGGTGCTCGCCTACCGGGCCCTGGCGACCCTCAGCTTCACGCATCTCATGAAGGCGAGCCGGGACCCGGTCGGGGACCTCTCCAACCGCGACTACGACCGGCTGGCCGCGGCCATGCTCGACCGAGCGGGCCTGGATCCGTGGCGCCTGGCGGCGCCGGCCGACCCGGACCGAAAGCTGATCGAGCCCCACCCCGAGATGCGCTGAGGCCTACTTCTCCCGGCCGCGCCTGAACTGGAGGCCGACGGCGGCGAGGAGGACCAGCACCGAGAGCAGGCCGAGGCCAAGGTAGGGCGCCTCGGGGGCGGTCAGGAGACCCTTCAGGTCGAGCCGGCTGAGCGGCGCGACCCCAGCCGGCACCGTCCCTGCCGTCGCGGGCAGAGCGGCGGCCGCCGGGATGCCGCCGATCGGCGGCACCGGCGTGCCACCGGTGTCGTGAAACGACCAGAGCAGCACGGCGTGGTCGATCGGCCGGAAGGTGGCGCTGTAGACGGTCGGCGTCTCCTCGGCCGTCAGGCTCATCGCGGTGACGCTGCCGATCGGCGCGACGAGGGAGCGGAAGGTCTGGCCGGAGTCGGAGGTAGTCCACACGCCGCCCGCCTGGGTCCCCCCACCATCGCTGGCGACGTAGAAGCGATCGGCGTGGTTGGCGACGAAGGCCACCGAGTTGAAGTCGATCGTCGGGAGACCGCTGATCTGGCCCCAGGTGGAGCCGCCGTCGTTGGAGATGAACGCGCCCGCGTTGGTGCCGACCAGGAGGGGCCGGCTGTTGCTGCCGCCGGGCGGGACCCCGCCCGCCGCTGCCGCGCCGACGATCGTGCTCGAGCCGAGGGACTTGACGTTGGTCCAGCTGGTACCGCCGTCCTGGCTGACGTAGAGGGGAAGCGCCTCGTCCCCCCGGCTGGCGTCGGCGCCCGCCAGCAGCTTGGGCGGATCGTTGACGGCCGCGACCGCGATCGCGCTCAGGTTGAGCGGCGCAAAGCTGAGGTAGGGCGACCAGGTGGAGCCGTCATGGCTCGAGAAGAGGCCACCGTCGGCGCCGACCAAGGTCAGCGATCGAGCGAACCCAAAGCTTCGGACGGTCGTGTTGGGGATGCTCGCCTGCTTCGCCCACGTCACGCCGGCATCGGTGCTCTTCCAGAGCCCTCCCCGGGTGCCGGCGAGGACGGTGCCGGCCTTGAAGGGGCTGAACTGGATCGCCAGCACTCCGTGGCCGAGGGCCTTGGCGGCCGGCGTCCAGGTTGCCCCGCCATCGGCGGAGCGGTAGATGCTGCCGGACCCGGTGCCCACCAGCAGCAGGCCGGGGTCTGCCGGGCTGACGGCCAGCGCGAAGACCGGGCTCTCGAGCGGTTCGGGAAGGGACGCGAGCTGGACCCAGGTGCTGTCCGGACGGCCGGGCGCTGCCGCCGACGCGGACACAGCGCCGAGCGAGAGCGCCCAGGCGCCGAAGAGGGACACCGCTAGAAGACGTGGGATGAGACGCAAAAGGTGTCGCCCGCCATCTTAGCCCGGCCGGTGCTCCGTGGCTAGACTTCGCAGGTGCTCGGGAAAGTAGCCAGGGGCCTGGACCGGGCATTCTTCCAGCCCGGTTCGCTCCACCCCGACCTGGTGGCCGGCCTCGCGCTGGCCGGGCCCGTCGCTGCCGGGCTGATCCTCTTTCGGCAGCCCGCGCTCGAGTTCCTCCTGATCGCCATCGTCATCGGCGGTGCCGTCCACCTGACCGCTCTGCTGCTCCGCCTCCGGATCGAGACCAGCCCGGCCCTGGTGGCCCTGGTCGGGGTCGCGCTCTGCGGTCCCCTCAGCTCCCCGCTCTGGCCACTTGTGATCGCCTTTGCGGCCGCTGTCCTGGAGGTGCTGCGCGGCCGCTACTGGCCTCGGGCGCGGGTCCACATGGGGGTCCTCGCCTATGCGGCCGCCTACCTTGCCTCCGGTGGTGCGATGGCCGCCTACCAACGGCCGGGAAGCCCCCTCGTCTTCCCCGAGCCGATCGCCCAATGGGCCCAGTTCTATGGCGGCGCGACGCATTTCATCGAGCCGATCACGCTCTATGTCGGCAATGTCGCCGGGCCCGTCTTCGCAACCTCGCTTTTGGCGGTGGTCGTCGGCATGGCCTGGCTCTGGTACGCCCGCCGGCTGAGCCTGCTCGCGGCGACCTCCTTCCTCACCGCCGGCGTCGTGACGGCGGCGATCCTGGGCTGGGATCCAATTTTTCAGATCGACAGCGGGCCCGCCTGGTTCGTCGTCGGCTTCGCGCTCTGCGACCGCCGGCTGCTGCCCGAGCAGCCACTGGCCCGCCCCCTGATGGCGATCGCCATCGGCGTCATCGGGGTGGGTCTCCGGGCGGCGCATTTCTACATCGAGGCGCTCTTCCTGGCCGTGGCCGCGATCGAGTTGAGCTACGCCTTCCTCGAGCTGCTGACCGGATTGCTGGCGGCCCGCCTCGGGCTCAGCCGGCGACGCCGGCTCGCTGGAACGGAATCGGTCTCCGCGTGACCAGTTGGTCCCGGTGGGGGCCGACGCCGATCAGGTCGACCGGAGCCCCGCAGATCTCCCCCACCCGGTCGACGTAGTCGCGACAGGCCGGCGGCAGGTCCTCCCAGCGCTTGCAGCCGGTGATGTCGGAGGTCCACCCGGGCAGCTCCTCGTAGATCGGCTCGCAGTGCTTCAGGTGGCTGATGTTTGCCATCGGGTGGTCGTGGACCTCCGCCCCGGAAGCGGTAGCCGGTGCAGAGCTTGAGCGTCTCAACCTCGCTCAGGACGTCGATCTTCATCAGGGCGATGCTGGTCGCTCCGTTGATCCGGGTCGAATAGCGGGCGACCGGCCCGTCGAACCAGCCGACCCGGCGGGCCCGACCGGTCACCGTGCCGTACTCCCTCCCTCGCTCCCGGATCTGCCCGCCCAGCTCATTGTCGAGCTCGGTCGGAAAGGGTCCGTAGCCGACCCGGCTCGTGTAGCCCTTGACGACCACGATCGTCATGTCGACCCGGGTCGGCGCGATGCCACTTCCGGTGAGGGCTCCGCCGGCGGTGGGATTGGAGCTGGTGACATAGGGGTAGGTGCCGAAGTCGAGGTCGAGCATCGTCGCCTGGGCGCCCTCGAGGAGGATGTTGTCGCCCCGGTCGAGCGCCTCCTGGATGATGGGGTAGGTGTCCTTGATGTGGGGGTCGAGCCGCTTCGCGTAGCCGAGGTACTCGGGGAGCAGTTCGCCCGCATCGAGCGGCTTCTCGTCGTAGAGCTTTTGAAGGATCGGGTTCTTCACCTGGCCGACGACGAAGTCGAGCTTCTTGCGCATGAAGGCCTCCTTTTGGAGGTCGCCGATCCGGAACCCGATCCGGCGGATCTTGTCGCTGTAAGCCGGACCGATGCCGCGCCAGGTGGTGCCCAGGCGGTCGTCCCCGCGGACGCCCTCCTCCAGCTGGTCGAAGAGGGGGTGGTAGCTCATGACCATGTGCGCCCGCTCGCTGATGACGAGGTTGGCGGGCTCGATCCCCCGCTCCCGGAGCTGGTCGATCTCCTTCAACAGGACCCTCGGATCGACGACCACCCCGTTGCCGATGACGCAGGTGCAGCTCGGGTAGAGGATGCCGCTGGGCAGGAGCTGGAACTTGAACTCACCGTGCTCGGTGACGACGGTGTGACCGGCGTTGTTACCGCCCTGGCTCCGGATGGCGAGGTCGGCGCGCTCGGCCAGGAGATCGATGATCTTTCCCTTGCCCTCGTCGCCCCACTGACCGCCGACGATGATGATGACCACTGCCGGTTAGGTCTCCGGAAGGCCGTTTGAGCTGGCGCCATCGTCGGGACCACGGCGTCGAAGATCGAGGTTCTCGAACCGCGTCAACTCCGGCCGGAAGCGGAGGTTGACGGTTCCGGTGGGGCCGTTCCGGTTCTTGGCGATGATGATCTCGGCGATGCCGGTGGTGTCGGCCTTGTTGTAGTACCCCTCCCGGTAGAGAAAGATCACCACGTCCGCGTCCTGCTCGATGCTGCCACTTTCGCGAAGGTCCGAGAGCATCGGCCGCTTGTCGGTGCGCTGCTCGGGACCGCGGCTCAACTGCGAGAGCGCCAGCACCGGGACCTTCAGCTCGCGCGCGAGCGCCTTCATCGAGCGGGAGATCTGGGAGACCTCCTGGACCCGGTTGTCGTCACCCGAGCCGCGCCGGCTGTGCATCAGCTGGAGGTAGTCGACGATCACCATCCCGATGCTCTCCTGGAGCTTGATCCGCCTCGCCTTGGTCAGCAGCATCAGCTCGTCGAGCATCGGCGAGTCATCGATGAAGATCGGGGCCTCGCCGAGCGGGCCGAGAGCCTGGGCCAGCCGCTCATGCTCGGACTCGCCGAGAAGGCCCCGGTGGAGCCGCTGGGCATCGACCCGGGCGTACTCGCAGAGCAGCCGCTCGGCCAGCTGGTCCTTCGACATCTCGAGCGAGAAGATGGCGACGCCCACCTTCTCCTTCACCGCCGCCTCGAGGGCGATGTTGAGCGCCAGGGAAGTTTTTCCCATCGAAGGACGGCCCGCGATGATCACCAGCTCGTTGGTCTTGAAGCCGTTGGTCTTGGCGTCCAGGTCGTAGAAGCCGGAGGGGACGCCGATCGTGCCGCTGACGTTGTTCTGGAGCGCGTCGACCCGCTCCATGGTCGTGCGGAGGAGGCCGAAGAGCTTCTCGAAGTCGGTCGCCAGCCGGTCCTCGGAGATGTCGAAGACGACCTTCTGGGCCCGGTTCAGGGCATCCGGCGCGTCGATCGCGTCGTCGTAGCCGAGACCCGCGATGTCGCCCCCGGCGGAGATCAGCGAGCGCTTGGTGGACTTCTCCTTGACGATCCGGCCGTAGTACTCGATGTTCGCCGCCGTCGGCACCGCCTGCTCGAGCTGGGCGAGGTAGGAACGGCCGCCCACCCGGTCGAGGACGCCCATCTTTTCAAGCTCGGCGCCCACGGTGACGATGTCGATCGGCTCGCCCATCGAGAGCAGCTCCAGCGCCGCGCGATAAATGTCCTCGTGGTTCTTGCGGTAGAAGTCCTGGGGCCGGAGGAACTCGGAGACCTTGATGATGGCCAGCTCGTCGAGGAGCATCGCCCCCAGGACCGATTGCTCGGCCTCGAGATCGCTGGGAGGGATCCGGCCGGGGAGCCGGCCGTCGATCGGCGGCGCCTGCGCCACCGGCGGCCTATCGGTCCTGGGTGACGACGAGGTTGATCGCCGCGTCCACGTCCTTGTGGAGGCGGAGGGTCACCTGGTGCTCGCCCAGGGTCTTGATCGGCTCCTTGAGGTCGATCCGGTGCCGGTCGACCTCGACCTGGTGCTGCGCC
>DIZV01000076.1:6217-17078 GCA_002427995.1 Chloroflexi bacterium UBA6019 | reverse complement strand
TGCCGGCGAGGACGGCCATCTTGCGGGGGATCAGGAAGTTGCGGCCGTAGCCGTCGGCGACCTCCTTGACCTCGCCCGCGAGGCCGACATCCTTGACGTCCTTGGTGAGCATTACCCGCAACTGGACGAAACCTCCTCCCTAGCCTGCTTTGGGCAGGCGCGATCGCCAATTCTGAACCAGCCGGCCGAGGCCATCTCGAGCAACTTCGAAGCCGGCTCGGCGGTCATGGTCCCAGACCGAGGTGCGGGTCCGGATCGCCTCTCGATGCTCGGCCACGACCTCGTCCGGGCAGGCGTCGACGAACGTCTTGACGGCCAGGATGCCGAGGGCGAGCATGTCGAGCTCGCCGATGACGGGAATCCAGGCCGGGAGGTCGAGCGGGCTCACGATCAGGCCCAGGGCACCGACGACGGCGACCTTGGGAGCGGCCGGGACGCGCTCGTCGCGAACCAGGCAGTAAGCCAGCTTGGCGTGGAGCGGCACCTCGGCGACGAGTGTCCGGACGTGGCTGAGCGACAGGTTCATGTGGCGGCTAAAGGGTACCCCCTTTGACGGAGCTCCGAAAGAAGCCTTACCCTCCGCCCAACGTGGCGACAGGCGCCGTCTCGATGCAGCCGATTCGGGTCGTGGGGTTCGCCCGCAACCTCGCGTTGGCGAGCTTTTGGTTTGGCCTCAACTTCCATTGGATCCCGATGCTCACCGTGCTGGTGCCTTTCCAGGCGAAGGGGTTCCTGGGAGTTGCCCAGCAGGGCTTCGCCGTCGCCTTCGTGACCGCGGTGGGGGCGATACCGGCCACCCTCGTACCGCCGCTGGTCGGCTACTGGTCCGATCGCCTCAAGACTCGCTGGGGCCGGCGCCGCCCGATCATCCTGGTGGGCACCCTGGTCAATGTCGTCGGCCTGGTCGTCATGTTCCTGGCCCCGAGTTACCCGGTGATGGTCGCCGGCTACCTGATCGTCCAGGTCTCCAACAACAGCGCCGGCGCCGCCTACAACGCGGTGGTCCCCGACGTGGTCCCGGAAGCGGAGTTCGGCAAGGCATCCGGGGTTGTGGGGTCGATGGTGCAGCTGGGGAGTGCCTTCGGACTCGGTGCGATCGTCGCGATCGCGCTGGTCCTGAAGCAGAGCCCGCTGCTTGACTACCTCGTGATCGCGGTCGTCATCACCCTCTCGATGATCCCGACCCTGATCGTGACCCGCGGCGAGGGCATGGGCGAGATCGTGCTCCCCCCCTCGAGGCCATTCCGCGAGGAGGTCGCCGACTTCCTGCGGCCGCTCCATACCGGCGACTTCGCCTGGGTGATCGCCACCCGGACCTTCATCACCGCCGGGATCTACACCCTGTTGCCCTTCCTGCAGTTCTTCTTCGTCGACGTCGTCAAGGTCGGGGAGCAGAATGCCGTCTCCTTCACGGGCACCTGGCAGCTGGTGCTGCTGCTCGTCGCGACACCCTTCGGCCTCTTCGGCGGCTGGCTGTCCGACCGCTATGGGCGCAAGAAGTTCGTCTACGCCAGCGGCGCCCTGCAGGGCCTCGTGCTGCTGGTCTTCGTGGTGCTCTATCCGACCTCCCCGGTCCTGGTGATCGTCCTCGGCGCCTTCTACGGTGTCGGCTACGGACTCTATTACGCGGTCGACTGGGCTCTGGCCTGCGACACCCTGCCCGACAAGAGCCGTTCCGCCAAGGACATGGGCCTCTTCCACGTCTCGTTCACGCTTCCGCAGGTCCTGCTGCCGGCGCTGATGGGACCCCTGCTCGATTACTTCAACGGCCAGTCCCATAACTCGGGCTACCGGATCGTCTTCTCCTTCGCCATCGTCTTCTTCGCGCTGGGAACGATCCTGGTCAGCCGGATCAAGTCGGTTCGTTAGACAAAAAGCGAGGCGACGCCCAGAACGGCGCCGCCTCGGCCGGCCGGTCCCTGACGCGCAATTGCTTGACTGGTGCCCTCTTGCCATTCTTGAGGGTCGTCGCCTCTTGTGGAGGCCCACGCTTGCGACGTCTCTGAAACGGGCGCGGCGATCACGTTTGCCTGGTGCCGACCACGAGCGCAGCAAGGGCGATTAGGAGGCGTTGAGAGGAAGGCTCTGCCACATCCGCGGGAGGCTCTTGGAACATGGTGCGCGGCCTGTGGGAAAACTACAAGGGCACACCGGAATCAAGTTTGGTGTGCGGTGGAAAAGCCCGTGGATAAGTAATGACCCCAACCGACTTCGCTCCGTCCGAACCAAGCCTTGCGGCTCAACCCGTCCAGATCGCCGTCGATCGGGGCCGCGGTGAAGATTAGGGGGCCGTCGGGTTAAAAGAAACCCCCGAATTTTTGTGCGCCGCCAGGCTACCCAAAGTGGGTCGGCCGGGGTGGCCGATAATTCAGGACAGACCACCCCTGGGCCCGTTTCCGACCGGTACCCGCCGGCGCGCCCAAGTCCCGTGGCGGCGGTACAGCACCACCATCCAGATCGAGAGCGCAAGCCAGACCAGCGCCTGAAGCGCGCTCGGCACGATGAAGGCCAGGGGAAGGCGATAGGGCCCGAGGCCGAGGGCGTAGAGGACGTCCTGCGGGATCGCCAGAACGGCCAGGAACCCCACCACCACGAAGTACCAGAAGACCCAGCGCCAGAGCTTCCACACGCCGAGGAAGAGGACCCCGTAGAGGCCGATGCTGAGGACCAGGGCGAAGGCGAGGGCTGCATTCATCGTGGCGGCCATCATCCGGTGCAACTGGGCCGCGTCGGCAGGAGCGGGCCCGGGCTGGGACGAGATCGCCCGATCGATCGACTGCTGGACGATCTGGTTGAAAAGGGTGGGAAAGGTGATCGCGACGACCGCCAGGCCGAGAACGGTCAAGCCGACGACCATGAGCTGCAGGCGCCGGGTCCACGGCGTGGCCTGGTACTCGAAACGGACCGGCACCGGGGCCTTCGGGGGGACCCATCCGGCTCCGTCCCACCACCAGGCCCGGTCCGGCGACCTCGCCGCAATCCATTCCTGCCCGTTCCAGAACCATTCGCCGTCCGGGGAGTGCGGCATGGCGTCAAGGCTAACCCGGGAGGTGCCTCAGAAAAGAAGTGACCCCGACCGACTTCGTCTCTTCCGGAACAGTCCACCTTGCGGTTTACTTTCCCGGCCGAGCCGCCGCCGTTCGGGGCCGAGGCATATGTTGATTCGTAACTGCCATGGCGCGCAATCCCCGAACTGATGCTCGCCGCCAGGCGGCAAATCGAAGCTTGGCGACCCCCCTCACCTGCTGGACCTGCGGCGACCGGCTGCGGCTTCTCGCGCGGGTCCTGAGCTGCCCCAACGGCCACCCGGTCCCGGGGCTGGGCGACGAGGTCCACGACCTCTGGCCACCCGACCGCGAGCCGCCCCGGGTCGACACCTACGGCACGCCCATCGGCTGGGCGTACGACACCGGCGTCAACACCCGAGGCCTGGCGAGGCTGGCCGCCCGCCTCGAGTGGGGCACCGACGTGGCGCGCATGTACCGGCTCATGGACGAGGGCCTCCGCACGGAGCCGGGCCAGGTTGTCCTCGACGTCCCGGTCGGGGGCGGGACCTCCTTCGCGGAGGGCGCGCCTGACCTGCGAGGGCTGCTGGTCGGGGTCGACCTGAGCCCGGTGATGCTCCACCGGGCGGCGGGGCGGCGGCGGGCGCGCAGCCTCGAGGAGAGGGTTCTGCTCGCCCGCGGCGACGCCACTCGGCTGCCTCTGGCCACCTCCAGCGTCGACACCGTGCTCTGCTTCAACGGACTCCACGTGATCCCCGACAAGGAGACCGCGATGACCGAGTTCGGCCGGGTTCTGAAGCCGGGCGGCCGGCTGCTCGGCACCGTTCTGGTGGAGGACGGGCCTGCCCCCTTCAGCGCCATCGTCGGCCTCGAGCGGCTGGCGAGCTTCTTCGTCCCGGCGAACGCGCGCGAGCTACGATCGCTTGCGAAGAGCGCCGGCTTCAGTCGCTGGGACCAGGACCTGGAGGGCGCCCTCCTCTACTTTCGAGGTGAAATAAGGCCATGACCGCTCCTTCCTACGCCCATGGGGCAAGCCCGGACGAGCTGCTCGGAGAGACGATCGGCGAGAACCTCCGGCGGACCGTCGCCGAACACGGCCAGGGGGAGGCCCTGGTCTCCCTCCAGCAGGGGTTCCGAGCGACCTATGCCGAGTTCTGGGAGCTGACCTCCCGCTGCGCGCGAGGGTTGCTTGCGCGCGGCGTCAAGAAGGGCGACCGGGTCGGCATCTGGGCCCCCAACCGCTATGAGTGGGTCGTTATCCAGTACGCGACGGCGAGGATGGGAGCGATCCTCGTCAACATCAACCCGGCCTACAAGACCTCCGAGCTGGAGTACGCGCTCAACCAGTCCGGTGTCTCCCTCCTGGTCCTCGCCCGGGCCTTTCGGACCAACGACTACGTCGCCATGCTGGCAGAGGTGCGCGGCCGCTGCCCCGAGCTGGGAGAGTCCCTCGTGCTGGAGGAAGGCTGGGAACCATTGCTGGCCGCCGCCGGCACCGTCCCGGAGGCCGACCTGGCGGCGCTGGAGGCGACGCTGCAGTTCGACGACCCGATCAACATCCAGTACACCTCGGGGACCACCGGCTTCCCCAAGGGCGCGACGCTTTCCCACCACAACATCCTCAACAACGGCTTTTTCATCGGCGAGGGCCTCCACTACACGGCCGCCGACCGGGTCTGCATCCCGGTGCCCTTTTACCATTGCTTCGGGATGGTGCTCGGCAATCTCGCCTGCACCAGTCACGGCTCCTGCATGGTCATCCCGGCCGAGGCCTTCGACCCGGTGGCGACGATGGAGTGCGTGGTGGCGGAACGCTGCACCTCCCTCTACGGCACGCCGACCATGTTCATCGCCGAGCTCGACAGCCCGCGCCTCGGCGAATTCGACTTCGGGACGCTGCGCACCGGCATCATGGCCGGCGCTCCGTGCCCGGTCGAGGTGATGAAAAAGGTCCTGACGACGATGCACATGCCGGAGGTGACGATCATGTACGGGATGACGGAGACCTCCCCGGTCTCGACCCAGAGCCTGATCGGCGACCCGCTCGAGAAGCAGACGGGGACTGTCGGCAAGGTCTATCCCCACGTCGAGATCAAGATCGTCGACGGCGAGACAGGACGGATCGTTCCGCGCGGTATGCCAGGCGAGTTCTGCACCCGCGGCTATTCGGTGATGCTCGGCTACTGGAACAACCAGAAGGCGACCGCCGAGGTCATCGACCAGGCCCGCTGGATGCACACCGGCGACCTCGCGGAAATGGACGACGAAGGCTACGTCAAGATCGTGGGCCGGCTCAAGGACATGATCATCCGGGGCGGGGAGAACATCTACCCGCGAGAGATCGAGGAATTCCTCTATGGCCATCCCGACATCTCCGACGTGCAGGTAATCGGTGTCCCCTCCGAGCGCTACGGCGAGGAGGTGATGGCCTGGGTGAAGCTCCGCGAGGGCAGCCGGGTGAGCGGCGAGCAGCTCACCGAGTACTGCCGGGGCAAGATCTCGACCTTCAAGATCCCCCGCTACTGGAAGTTCGTCGACGGCTTCCCGATGACGGTCACCGGCAAGGTGCGCAAGGTCGAGATGCGGGAGCTGTCGGTGCAGGACCTCGGGCTGGAGAAGGCGGCGGCCGTCCCGACCGCGTAGAGCGGGTTAGAGGACCTGCTCGGGGAGCAGGCCCTTCGCCCGGAGCTTGCTCATCTCGTGCCAGGCGTCGACGTAGCGCATCGTGCCCGACGCTAGTCGCAGCACCATCGAGTGGGTGTAGGCGTAGAAGTCCTCGTAGCGCACACCCTTCAGGAGGTCGCCGGTGGTGATCCCGGTCGCCGCGAAGAAGATGTTCTTGCCCGAGCAGAGCTCGTCGATGGTGATCACCTTCCCGGGCTGGTGCCCCTCCTTCTCGGCGATCGCCCTCTCGGCGTCATCGCGCAGGTGGAGCCTGGCCTGCATGTCTCCCTGCAGGCACTTGACCGCGCAGGCCGCGAGCACGCCCTCGGTCGCGCCTCCGCTGCCGAGCAGCACATGCTTGCCGGTGACCTGCTCGTTCGCCGCGGTGATGGCGCCGGCGACGTCGCCGCCCGAGATGAGCGAGATCCGGGGTCCGACCTCTCGGACCTGCTCGATCACCTCCTTGTTGCGCTCCCGGTCGAGGATGATCACGGTCAGGTCTCGCGGGTGCATGCCCTCGGCCTTGGCGATCCGCCGCAGGTTCCACTCCACCGGCATGTCGATGTCGATCACGCCGCGGGCCCGGCGGCCGACGACCAGCTTGTCCATGTAGTGGACATGGGTGCTGAACATGCTGCCGCGCTCGGCGAGTGCGACAACCGCCATCGCGCCCGGCAAACCGTTGGCGGTGAACTCGGTGCCGTCGATCGGGTCGACGGCCACGTCGACCTCGGGCTCGAGACCGTTGCCGATCTCTTCCCCGAAGTAGAGCATCGGGGCCTCGTCCTTCTCGCCCTCGCCGATCACCACGGTGCCCTTCATGTCGACCGAGCCGAGTGCACTTCGCATTGCGTCGACGGCGCGTTGATCGGCGGCCAGCTTGTCGCCGCGGCCCTGAAGCGGGGCGGCGGCGAGAGCGGCGGCCTCGGTCACCCGGAGCAGCTCGAGGGCCAGGTTTCGGTCCATCAACTGGGCGTGGGCCATCTTGCCCGCAAACTTAGCAGGGCGGCGGGCGGGAGTCGGTTGGCTAGGCCAGCGGACCCGAGACGGAGTCAGGGTCGGTGGCCTCCCGGACGGCCGCGGGCTTGGGGCCGGGCTTGCCTCGGCCTCGGGCGGCGCCGGGCGGCCCGCCGAGCTTGCGCCGGCGGATCGGTACCGCGTCCTTCTCGACCAGGATCATCGCCTTGCTGACGAGCTTGCGCTCGAGGTCGGGCGTCTCGTAGACGCAGGTCCGTTCGAGAACCGCGGTCACCCAGACACGGATGCCTTCGAGCTCGCCCTCGAAGCCCTCGACGATCATCTCGTCCTCGTCCAGCTCGATCTTGCTCAGGGGCACGCGAGACATCGGTTTGTGAAGCGAGCATAGCGCACAACTTGATAGCGGAACAGGGGGATTTGACCGGGCTGCCGTCCCGGTCGAAAGCCTAGAAGAACTCCCCCCAGAACTTGCGGACTCTGTCCACCGGGGTCGGAGCACCGGCCTCCGGCTCGCCCAGCGCGAGCTGGTCGGAGACGATGACGTCGTCCTCCGGAACGCCCTCCGGGTGGACCCGGATGACGCCGTGGTGAACGCCCCCCTCCTGCACGATCAGGGCCGTGACCCGCGCGTCACCCTCCAACCGACCGGTGGACGTGATCCGGAGCCGGCCGAGCGCTGT
The DNA here is from genome assembly GCA_002427995.1 of Chloroflexi bacterium UBA6019. GTDB lineage: Bacteria > Chloroflexota > Dormibacteria > Dormibacterales > Dormibacteraceae > UBA6019. The sequence goes on along the minus strand of DIZV01000076.1, from coordinate 9,751 downwards.
GATATTGCCGCGGACGAGGCCGGCGACGGTCACCTCGTCGCCGCGAATGGTGGCCGTGACCTCGGCGCCCTTGCCGATCAGCAATCCGCCGCCGCACTCGATCTCACCGGAGAATTCGCCCATCACCTCGCCATCGCCGCCGATGACCCAACGGCCAGAGGCCGAGTCACCCCGGGCGAGAACGCTGGTCTCTGCCTGGGTTGCCGGGAGAGCGGTCACGGTCGCCGGCACGGCGTGCGTCATCGCATTGACCTCGACCGGTCCGTCCTCACTGACGGGGCGTCCGTTTCCGTTCGCCGTCTCGACGCGTAGTTTTGACACGCTCGATTCAGTGGCCATGCTGCCCCTCTCGGAATCCGCCCCGTCCCGGCGTCCGCGCCGGCTTCTACCCCCTGCGACGATGCCCCCTCAATTGGACATCGTATGCTCGCACTATAACCAAGGATCGAGCCCTGTGGACAACTCAGGTTTTGCGGTAGGGCTTGCCATCCGCCGCGGGCGCCACCGAGCGACCCACGGCGCCGGCCACGACGACGATCGTGAGCAGGTAGGGCAGCATGCCCAGGAACTGGGGCTGGACGTGAACGCCGAAGGCGATGGCCCGGCTGGCCAGCTGGTCGGAGGCCGTGAACAGGAGCGAGGCGCCGAAGGCCCCGAATGGGTTCCAGCGGCCGAAGATCATCGCGGCGAGTCCGATGAAGCCGCGACCGCCGGTCATGCCGGGGAGGAAGTTGCCGATCTGCTGGAGGCTGAAGTACGCCCCGCCCAGCCCCGCCAGCGCGCCCGACAGGATGACGTTGACGTAGCGCACGAGGTAGACGTTGATCCCCGCCGTCTCCGCCGCCTGGGGATGCTCGCCACAGGCGCGCGTCCGGAGCCCCCAGGTGGTGCGGAAGATCACCAGGTAGACGACCAGGATCAGCGCCAGCATGGCGTAGGTCACGAACGCGTTCTGGAAGAGGATCGGGCCGACCACTGGGAGCTGGGAGAGGAAGGGCACCTGCCAGACGGGCAGCGTGCCGGGACCGGCCACGGACTGGCTCTCGAGGAAGGTCCGATAGAACACCCCGGTGATGCCGACCGCGAGGATGTTGATCACGGTGCCGCTGACGATCTGGTCGACGATGAAGCTGATCGCGAGGACCGCATGGATGGCGGCGATCAGCATCCCCGCCAGGATCGCGGCGATGATCCCGAGCCAGAGGTTGTGGGTTAAGAAGGCGACCGCGTAGCCGACGAAGGCGCCGGTCAGCATGATCCCCTCGAGCGCGATGTTGACGACGCCCGACCGCTCCGACATCACCCCGCCCAGGGCGGCCAGGGTAAGCGGCGTTGCTGTGACCAGGGTCTGCGAGCCGAAGACGGCGATGTCGCTGGGCCGGATGCTGATCGCCAGCAGGGCGAGGTCAGACACGAGTCGCCGCGCCTCCTCGCTCGGTGATGGCAACCGCCACCACCTGGTGACCGCGGATCCGGAGCAGCCAGCGGATGATCTCCGGAGCGGCGACGAAGACGATCACCGAGGCCTGCACGATCGAGATCAGGTCCGCGGAGACCTGGGTCTGCAGCTGCATGAAGCTGGCCCCGTTGTGGAGGGCCCCGAAAAGCAGCGCGGCGGGCAGGATTCCCCAGGGGTTGCTGCGCGCCAGCAGCGCCACCGCGATGGCGTCGAAGCCATATCCCGAGGCGACCGCCGGCGTCATGTCGTGCTGGATGCCGAGCATCTGGACGATCCCGGCGGTGGCCGCGAGCGCCCCCGAGATCCCCATCGCGAGGACCGTCGTCCGAGCTACCGAGATCCCCGCGGCCCGGGAGGCGCCCGCGTTGAACCCCACCGCGCGGAGCCGGAAGCCGAGGGTCGTCCGCTCGATCAGAAACCAGACCAGCGGGATCGCGACCAGGGCCAGCAGGAGGCCGGCGTGGAGCCGGCTGTTGGGCAGGATGATCGGCAGCGTCGCGTTGACGTCGATGTAAGGCGTGCGGGGAATGCGGCTGAGCGGGTCCTTCATCAGGCCCGGTGTCGTCACCAGATAGTTGGCGATCAGGAAGGCGACATAGTTGAGCATGATCGTCGTGATCACCTCGTGGGCTCCGGTCTGAGCCTTCAGGAAGCCGGCGATGCCGGCATAGACGAATCCCGCCACCATCGCAGCCAGCAACGACAGGCCGATCTCGATCACCGGCGGCAGGCCGTGGATCGAGTAGGCCACGAACACCCCCGCCAGGGCCCCGATGTAGAACTGGCCCTCGGCGCCGATGTTGAAGAGGCCGGCCCGGAAGCCGAGCGCAACCCCCAGCCCGAGGAAGATGTAGGGCACCGAGCTGACCAGGGTTTCGGCGAAGGCGTTGTTGTTCGTGAAGGCGCCCTGGAAGAGGGCCAGGTAGGCCTGGCCGGGGTCGGTGCCGGTCGCGACGATGGCGATCGCCGCGACGCCGAAGCCGAGCACCACCGACGCGATCGGCACCACCAGAACGCTGACGACCCAGCCCGGCACCAGGCCCCACAATCGCCTCACGCGGCCTCGCCTCCCGCCATCAGGAGTCCGATCCGCTCGCGGTCGGCATCTTTGGCGTCGAGCAGGGCGACGATCTTCCCCCGGTAGATGACTGCCACCCGGTCGCTCAGCGAGAGCACCTCGTCGAGCTCGGAGGAGACCAGCAGCACCGCCAACCCCTTGTCCCGCTGCTGGACGATCTGGTTGTGGATGAACTCGATCGAGCCGACGTCGATGCCGCGGGTCGGTTGGCTGGCGACGAGCACCTGCGGCTCGGTCCCCAGCTCGCGCGCGACGACGAGCTTCTGCTGGTTGCCGCCGGAGAGCGAGGACGCCTGCTCGCTCGGGCTGCTGGCCCGGATGTCGAACTCCTTGATCAGGCGCCGCGCGTAATCGGACACCGCCCGGAGGTTGCGGACGATCCAATTGGCGAAGGGCCGGCGATCGTACTCCTCGAGGACCAGGTTGTCGGCGATCGGCAGCTCCAGGATCACACCCTGCCGGTGACGGTCGGGAGGGATCACGCTCAGCCCCTCCCGGAGGCGGAGGCGGGTCGAGCGGCGGGTCACGTCGCGGCCTTCGATCAGGACCCGGCCGGTCTTGGCGGTGCGCAACCCGCTGATCGCCTCAACCAGCTCGATCTGGCCGTTGCCCTCAACGCCGGCGATGCCGACGATCTCGCCCGAGCGCACCTCCAGCGAGACGCCGTCGACCGCCACCTGGCGACGGTCGTCGGCGACCACGAGGTCACAGACCTGGAGGCGCACCGCGCCGGGCGTGGCCGGCTTCTTCTCGACCCGGAGGAGCACCGCGCGACCGACCATCATCCGGGCCAGGTCGGCGGCGGTCGACTGCTTCGGTGTGGTGCTGTCGACGACCTTCCCCCGGCGCATCACCGTGATCCGGTCGGCGATCTCCATCACCTCGCCCAGCTTGTGGGTGATGAAGATCACCGCATTGCCGGCGGCGATCAGGTTGTGGACGATTCCGAAGAGGCCCTTGATCTCCTGCGGCGTGAGGACCGCGGTCGGCTCGTCCA
>DIZV01000076.1:4684-6085 GCA_002427995.1 Chloroflexi bacterium UBA6019 | reverse complement strand
GAGGACCGCGGTCGGCTCGTCCAAAATCAGCAGACGGGCGCCCCGGTAGAGGGCCTTCAGGATCTCGACCCGCTGCTGGATGCCGACCGAGAGGCTCTCGACCCGCGCCCGGGGCGGTACATCGAGGCCATAGCGGCCGGAGAGCTCGGATACAACTCTGGCGGCCTCGTCGAGGTCGACCCAGCCCCGGGGCCGGGTGATCTCGTGGCCAAGGATGATGTTCTCCGCCACCGTCAGCGGCGGGATCAGCATGAAGTGCTGGTGGACCATCCCGATGCCAAGTGCGATGGCGTCCTGGGGACCGTGGATGGAGACCGGCCGGCCGTCGAAGAGGATCTCGCCCGAGTCGAGCGAGGTGAGGCCGTAGACGACGTTCATCAGCGTCGACTTCCCCGCGCCGTTCTCGCCCAGCAGAGCGTGGACCTGGCCCCAATCGACGGCCAGGTCCACTCCATCGTTGGCTCTCAGCCCTCCGTAGGTCTTGACGATCCCCCGGAGCTCGAGAGCTGAACTCATCTCGTTCTAGTGCGTGACGCCGGTCTTGATCTCCCCGCTCTTCAGCTTGGCGGTGATTTCGGTGAGCTTGGCCTTGACGTCGGCCGGGATCTTGGAGTCGAAGTCGTGGAAGGGCGCGAGGCCGATGCCGTCGTTCTGGATCGTGAAGCTCAGGATCCCGCCCTTGCCGGTGCCCTTGACCATTCCGGTGATCGCCTGCTTGACCGCGACGTCGAGGTGCTTCTCGGCGCTGGTGATGAGGCAGCTGGCAACGTCCGGGTAGCTGATGTACTGGTCGACGTCGACCCCGACGCAGTACTTGCCGGCGTCCTTGGCCGCGAGAAGAGCGCCGTTTCCGGTCTGGCCGCCGGCTCCGAAGAGCACGTCGGCCCCCTGGCTGATGAAGGTCTGGCCCTGCTGCTTGCCCCAGTCGGGGTCGTTGAAGTCCTTGGCGCCGCTCTCCGGCTGGTAGATCTTGAGCACCTTGGTACCCGGCTTGGCGTAGGCGGCGCCGTTGGCGTAGCCGGTGACGTAGTTGACGACCGGCGGGACGGTCTGGAGCCCGGCGACGACCCCGATCGTCCCTGTCTTGCTCACCAGCGCCGCGAGCGCCCCGGCGAGAAAGCCCGGCTCGTCCTCGTTGAAGAGGATTCCAGTGAGGTTGGAGGGCGGCGTCTTGTCCGCGAAGTCGAAGAAGTCGACGAGGACGAACTGGGTGCCCGGGTTGGCCTTGGCCGCGGCGATCACCGCGTCGCCGAGGTTGAAGCCGACGCCGATGATCATCTCGTACTTCTGGTCGAGGAACTGCTGGATGTTCTTGGAGTAGTCGTCCGGCGTGCTCGACTCGATCGCCTTGCCCTGGACGCAGAGGCCGGCGTCCGCCTGGGCATCCTGGACGCCCTTGTA
>DIZV01000076.1:2604-4554 GCA_002427995.1 Chloroflexi bacterium UBA6019 | reverse complement strand
GAGTCGAAGTTGAAGGACTTGTCGCTGAGCTTGCCGACGTCGGTCACGAGCCCGACGTGCCAGGTCTTGGAGCAGCTGCTCCCACCGGATCCGCTACCACCCCCACTGCCACTCGAGCCACCGCAGGCGGCGACCAGGACGGCGGCAGCCGCCAGGCTGCCGAGGACACGTAAACCACGCATTGCTGATTCCCCTCCTAGGTTCCGAATTGGACTTCCGGGAGTCTAAGCCAAAGTCCGCCGGAGGAAGTCCCCGGCTTCACTCCAGCCCAGTGCCATCACCTCCTCCGAATACGCGCCGCAGCAGTCGGCGACCTTCGCCGCCAGCTCGGCGTCGGACGGGGGGCGCCCGGGCGCGCCGGGCGGCAGCTCGAGCGTCACCCGCTGCACCCCGGTAGCGCTGACAACCTCGGCCTCGAAGGCGCCGTCGAGCAGGCCGGCCCCTCCGGCGAAGGGGGTGACGGTGACGCGGCCGGCGAGCCGCTGCGCCTCGGGCCGATTGACCTGGCCGTCGGTGAAGCTGGCGAAGCCCACCGGATGGTCGAGCAGCGCGGCCGCGGCGCCGTACTCGAGGCTGAACTTCCCCTCCAGCCCGGTCCGCGGTCGGTGCCGGTTGAGCGGCTGGAGCGAGGCGGCCGGCGTGCGGATCCGGATCGCCTCCACCGCCGCCGGGTCGACGACCAGCGAGGCGAGGGCAGCCACGGGTCGCTGGAGGGCGTAGCAGCAGGGATAGAGCTTGATCGCGAGGCCGCCCGGGATGGCAGGACCGGAGACGCTGAGGGCGGCCGCGTCGCCTCCGACGAGATCGAGCCACTGGTCGAGCGCGGCGGGGTCCGCGCCCGCGCCGGCGGCCGCCAGGCGGGCGGCGCGCACCCCGGCTGAGACAGCGAAGCCGACCTGGAGAGGTTTTGCCATGGTGCCGAAAGCTCTCTGCACCCCGCCCGCGGCCGGCAGCGCCAAGGCGATCGCGCGCGCGAGTCCAGCCGCGTCCAATCCCAGTGCGGTGCCCGCCGCGATCGCGGCGGCCGGTGCCCCGGCGACGCAGGTGGCGTGCCATCCCCGGCGGTAGGGATCCCAGCCGAGGGCCGCGCCGAGCCGGGCCATCACCCCCGCCCCGGCCAGGTAGGCCCGGGCACCGCCACCGGCGGCGAGGGCTGCTGGGACGCAGACGACCGAGATGTGAGTGGTCGATTCGAGGTGGAGGTCGTCGTAATCGAGGGCGTGGCCCGCAGCGGCCCAGTGGGTGGCGTCGTCCTCGCCCGCGGCGATCCGCGCCACGGGCTCGCCTCGGCCGGCGACCGCGACCGCGACGGTATCGACCAGGGCGCGGCGGGCGAGCGCCAGGTCCTCCTCCGACGGTTCGAATCGGACCGCCCAGTCCGCCAGCAACTCCGCGCTAGAGCTCGGGATGCGCCTCAAGGTAGCGCAGCACGGCGGCGCGGCTGGGCTCGATCTCGCCCTCCAGGACGAGCTCGTCGAGGCGGGTCTTGAGCCGGCCGACCTCCGGCCCGGGCGGAAGGCCGCGCGCCCGCATCAGGTCCTCGCCGCTCACCGGCGAGCGGAGCCGGCTGGGGACCTCGTCCCGGACCTCGTCCAGCCGGCGGGCCAGGTCCTCCAGCTTCTCGGGCTTGTCGTAGGCGGAGGCGCCGACGTCAGCGCGAGCCAGCTGCAGCAGCGCTGGGAGGTCCTCGCCGGCGTCGCGGGCCAGCCGGCGGACGGCCCCGTCGGTCCATTCCGGACCGTAGTAGACGGGGCGCAGGTGGAGCGCGACCAGGCGCGCCACGCGCTCGATGACGCTGTTGGAGAAGCGGAGCCGGGTCAGCGCGGCGGCTGCGAGCTCGGCGCCGACCTTCTCGTGGCCCAGAAAGCTCCCGTCGGGGGCGGCGGTCGAGGGCTTGCCGACGTCGTGGAGAAGGGCGGCGAGCCGGACGGCCAGCTCGGGCGGCGTCAG
>DIZV01000076.1:0-2490 GCA_002427995.1 Chloroflexi bacterium UBA6019 | reverse complement strand
GCCTCCAGCTCCGGCAGCACATGGGGCAGCAGCCCGCCGCTGTCGAGCAGCTCCAGGGCGAGCTGCGGACGCTCGCTCAGGAGCATCTTGCGGAGCTCGTCCGCGATCCTCTCGACGGACACCACCGGGGGCCGCAGCCGCCCCGCCAGTGAGCGCATCGCCGGCACCAACGAAGGATCCAGCCGAAAGTCGAGCTGGGCCGCGAAGCGGATCGCCCGCAGCATCCGGAGGGGGTCGTCCTCGAAGGTCAGCACCGGATCGAGCGGAGTCCGCAGCAACCGGGCCGCAAGGTCGGCCAGGCCGGTGCCGAGGCGGTCCTCCACCCGGCCCTCGAAGTCCATCAGGAGGGCGTTGACGGTGAAGTCGCGGCGCCGCAGGTCCTCGTCGATCGACGCCGGCTTCACCGCGGGCTTGCGCGAATCGGGGCGGTAGCTCTCGCTCCGCGCCGAGGCGAACTCGATCGCCCGCTCCCGCCACATCACCTGGGCGGTGCCGAACCGCTCGAAGACGACCGGGGGTGCGCTGCCGGTGAGCCGCGCGAAGGCGGCGGCCAGCTCGGGGCCGCGACCGTCCACGACCACGACGTCGAGCTCCGACTGGGGTCGCTCGAGCAATCGGTCGCGGACGTACCCGCCGACCGCCCACGCTCGTGCGCCGGCGGCCTTTGCCGCCCGCGCCAGGAAGGGGAAGGCCGGGTCGGTCGCTAGCGGTTCTCGATCGCCCATTCCACGGCTCCCACCAGGCCGACGTCGGCGCCGAGCTCGGCACGCACGATCCGGGGGCGCCGGTTGGGGGTGACGAAGGGCGAAGAGAGGAGCGGCTCCGAGAGCCATCCCTCGACCAGACTCCAGGATTCCGTGATGCCCCCGCCGAGGATGATCATCTCGGGATCGACCAGGTTGGCCAGGTTGAGCAGCGCAAGGCCGACCATCCGGGCGGCGTGCTCGACGATCGCCGCCGCCTCCGGGTCGCCCGCCTGCGCGGCGGCGAAGACCTCCCGCGCCGGACGCCCCGCTCCTCGGGCGATCGAATTACCGCTGGCGTAGGCCTCGGTACAGCCCCGCTGGCCGCAGAAGCACTCCGGCCCGCCGGGGTCGAGCACCATATGGCCGACCTCCCCGGCCGAGCCGTGAGCGCCGCTGTAGAGCCTCCCGTCGAGGATCAACCCGGCGCCGATGCCGGTGCTCCAGGTCACGTAGGCGAGGTTATGGAGGCCGCGCCCGGCGCCGCGCTTGAACTCCGCGAGGGCAGCCAGGTTGGCATCGTTCTCGAGGTGGACCGGGGCGCCGAACGCCTCCTCGAGCATGGCGCGCAGGGGAACCCCGGGAGGCCAGCCGACCAGATTGGGAGGGTTCACGAGGACGCCACTGCGGGGGTCGCTGGGGCCGGGGACCCCGATTCCGACCGCCTCGATCCGGGCGCCGGCCGCCAGTCGCTCGGCGTTTTCCCGGGCCCACGCCACCATCCCGGCGGGGCCGCCCAGCTCCGGAGTCCTCGCTTTCGCGGTTCCGATCATCCGACCGTCGCCGGCGGCGACCGCCACCCGGACCTGGGTCCCGCCGAGGTCGATGCCCGCGATCATTCGCAGCAAGCCTAACGGAGGGTCCGGACGTCCCCCTGCCGCCGGGTGATGCGCTCCGCGTCAAGGTGCTCGAGCAGCGCCAGAACCGGCCGCCGGCTGGCGGCCATCGCGTCGCGCAGACGAGCCACGGTGACGCCGCCCTCCGCCTCGACGATCTGGCGGACCAGGACCAGGGCCGCCTGGTAGGCCTCCCGGGTGAAGACAACGTCCTCCGACAGGCGCACCAGCTCGCCCTTGCGGAGCAACGCCCGGAGCACCTCCGGGCCCGCCTCCGCTCCGCGCAGGGCCTCCGGCAGCGAGGGTGGCGCATAGCGGTTCTGGCCCAGGAGCTCGACCAGGCGGCGGGCGGGTCCGCCGGCGGTGGGATCGAGGTCGACGGTATGGCCGGGGCTCGCCAGCTCGGCTCCCCTGACGGTCAGGACGCCATCGCGGACGAGCTCGGGCACCACCGCCACGAAGGCGGCGGGAGTGAGGCCGAGGCGGCTCTTGAGCTCCTCCCGCGGCATCCCGGACCGGAGTGGGTGGACCCGGTGGTGCTCACCCAGCAGGGCACCCGCGCGGGCGGCGATCGCTGCCCAGACCTCGGGCGCGAAGATCCAGCCCCCGGCGCGCCTGCCCGCGACCCGGGCAAGGTCGGCAGCCGGGGCCAGGGTCGCCTTCAGGAGGGCGACCTCGGTGACGCCGCGCGGGTACTTGCGAAGCTCCTCCTGCAGCACCTCACCCGCCACCCGGCGCTCGAGGGAGGCCGAGACCGAGGCGTCGTGGCGGGGGGGGCGGCGCGGGCTGACGTCCGCGAACCGTCGCGCCGCCCGGCGTGGGCGGAGGGGGCGGGCGGGGGGGGGGGGGGCGCGCGCCCCCCCGGGGGGAAGGGAGCGCCCCCCCGTCCGCGCTGCCGTACTGCTTCGCGA
>DIZV01000145.1 GCA_002427995.1 Chloroflexi bacterium UBA6019 | reverse complement strand
CATCCCACTCGGCTCGCGGATTCTCGCCGTCGCAGACTCCTACGACACCATCGCGACCGCCAGGATCTACCGGCCCAGCAAGATGACGACGCTGGAGGCGATCGACGACATCACCCAGCGGGCGGGCAGCTGGTACGACCCGATCGTCGTCAACGGCCTCCGCCAGCTGCACAACCACCCGTTGCTGCCGATGCCCGAGACGCCAGAAGCGCCCGCGTTCAGCCAGCGGGGCGTGCTGCGGTTGCTGTGGAGCCGGCCGCGCTTTGCCCGGCTCCTGGCGGGCACGACCATCTCCAGCCTCGGGGACCCGATGACGACCGTTGCCACCCTGGTGACGGTCTACGGCGCCACCCGCGATCCGTTGATGGTCGCCGCCACCTATATCGTCCGAGCGGTGGCGACGATCCTCGTCAGCGGGCTGGCGGGGGCGGTCCCCGACCGGGTGAAGAGGGCTCCTCTGATCATCACCCTCGAGCTCGGGCGCGCGGGCCTGCTCGTCTTGACTCCATTCCTGATCACGCCCGACCGGATCTGGCCCCTCTATCCCATCCTCTTCGTGCTCGCCGCGGTCAACGCGATCGTCGAGCCGGCGCGCCAGGCGGCACTCCCCGAGCTGGTCGAGCCGCGGGAGGTCGGGCCCGCCAACGCGGGTCTCAGCGCGGCGGGGATGATCTCCGGGGCCGCCGGCTACGCCGTGGCGGGTCTCGTGATCTGGATGACGGCGAGCTCGACCTGGCTCTTCGTCGCCGATGGCCTGACCTTTCTCCTCGCGGGGCTGCTGGTCTTTGGCCTGGGCGACCTCGGTGGCGGGGTCAGGCGGGTGGGGATCTGGAATGGGATCGGCCGCACCTGGGCGGTCAGCCGCGCCCGGGTCCACCTGCTCGTCGCGGGAGCGGCCGCGTTCTTCATCAGCATGAGCTTCCCGGCCCTGATCGCCCTCGCCTACCGCCTGTCGCCGCATGCCCAGGACGGGCCGAAGACCTACACGATCCTAGAGGTGATGCTCGCGACGGGGATCGTGATCGGAAGCGTCTTCGTCGGGCGAATGCGGGACATCGGCTCGTTGCGGACGGTCGCCCAGGGCCTCGCGATCACAGGCTTTTTGAGTATCGGGATCGCGGTCAGCCCCTGGATCTGGCTGGTCGCCCTCGTTCTCCTCCTCGCCAGCGCGGGCAACCCCATCTACTCGGTCGGCAACGTCACAGCGCTGATGGACATCAGCGACACCAGCAACCGGGGCACGATCATGAGCAGCCGATTCGCGATCACTCAACTCGCCCTCATCGCCGGCGCGGCCGCCGGCGGGGTCGTCATCCAGCTGATCGGAGCCGGCGCGACCTATGGCGTCCTGGGCGCCGGCCTGATCGGCCTCGCCATCGTTGCCGAGCTTCTCCCGCGGGAGCCGCGCGAAACCGCCGCCGTAGTGGCGGCGACCGAGTGACCGTCGGTAACGAGCCCAAGAAGGCCCCCCCCTTGTCTGAGGTTCCGTCCTCCGAGACCCGGACCGAGCGGCGCGCCGGGCTGACGCCGCGACAGCGCCGGCGGCGGACCCTGCAGATCGGTCTCGGCCTTGCCGCAATTGTCCTCGGCATCGCGGTGGTGTACCTGATCCGCGAGACGCTGAGCGCATTCGTCCTCGGCGCCCTCCTCGCCTTCCTGATCAATCCACTGGTCGACCGGCTGGCCGGCTTTCTGCCTCGTGCGCTGGCGATCGTGATCATCTTCGCGGCCCTCGTCGTGGCCCTGGCCGGGGTCGCGACCGTCTTCGTGCCGCTCCTTACGACCGAGATCGGACAGCTGCAACAGCAGACGCCCACTATCGTCTCCGGCGCCCAACGGCAGCTGGAGCTACTCCAGGGCCAGCCGATCCACTGGTTTGGGTTCCGCCTCGACCTGACCCGGCAGGGCGCCAACGTCGACCAGCGAGCGGGGGAGTTCCTGCTGGGCCAGTTCGGCAACGCGCTGACGATCGGCCTGGTGGCTCTGAACATCCTGGTCCAGGTCCTCCTGCTCCTGATCGTCGCCTTCCTCGTCAGCCTCGACGCTCACCGCATCAGCGGCTTCCTGCGCGAGCTGGTGCCCGGTGACTACCGAGAGGACTTTGACGCCATCTGGCCGAAGGTCAAGGCAATGCTCTTCTCCTATCTGCGGGGGCAGCTCACCGTCGCACTCATCATCGGCGCCGCCGTCGGGATCGCCCTCGCCGCGGAGGGGATGCCGTTCGCCTTTGCCCTCGGGGTGCTGGCCGGGATCATGTCGCTGGTGCCTTTCATCGGGCCCTGGATCGGCGCCGTCCCGATCGAGCTGGTCGCGCTCAGCTCGGGTCCTGTCAAGGCCATCGTGGTCGGCGTCACCTACCTCGTGATAACCAACATCGTGCTCCAGTTCCTCTTTCCCCGGATCCTGGGAGCGGCGGTCAAGCTGCCGGCGCTTCTGATCATCGTCGCCTTCCTTGCCGGCTTCAGCCTGGCAGGCATCCTGGGCATGTTCATCGCGATCCCGGTTGCGGCTACTATCGCCATCTTGTTCGACCACGTGTACCTGCGCGTTTACGGGCCCGAGTCGTGAGGTTCGGCATCGTTTCCGACATCCACTCGAACTGGCAGGCGCTGCAGGCGGTACTGGCGGACATGCCCGAGGTCGACGAGGTGATCTGCCTCGGTGACGTCGTCGGCTACGGCGCTGACCCCAACCGCTGCGTTGACCTGGTCCGTGAGAAGGGGTGGCCGACCCTGGTCGGCAACCACGACCGGGCCTGCACCGACGTCGACATCCTGGAGTGGTTCAACGAGGACGCGGCGCGGGCCATCGAGTGGACCGTCGCCCGGCTCGGCGCCGACCGTCTTCGCTGGCTGTCAGAGCTGCCCGAGTGCGATCAGATCGGTGACGAGATCGTGCTCGTCCACGGCAGCCCGCGCGACCACATCTACGAGTACATCCTCGACGCGGCGACCGCCGAGGCCAACCTGTCCCTGGTCGAGGGACAGGTTTGCTTCCATGGGCATACCCACGTCCCCGGCATCTTCCGGCGAGAGAGCGGCCAGCTCCTCCACGAGTACCAGGTCGGCACCTTCAAGCTGACTGGGACAGAGCTCGTCAACCCGGGGTCGGTGGGCCAGCCGAGGGACGGGATCCCCGACGCCAGCTATGCGATCTGGGACCGCAGTGCGGGAACCTTCGAGTTCCGCCGCGTCGCCTACGATCGGGAGGGCGCGAAGAGGGCGATCCGCAGCGCCAAGCTGCCGGACCGCTTTGCGGAACGGCTCGACAGCGGCCGCTAGACGTCGATGAACAGCCGCTTGCGGTAGGCGAGGTAGGCAACGATCGCGATATTGAGAGCGAGCCCAGCGACCCGGAGAAGGGTCACCTTGTGGACGACCTCCCAAGCTTCGTAAGGAATCAAGAGCCCGGTTGCGAAGACGATCAGGTATTCGGCCCACCGGCGCCGCATGGCCAGCCCGATGCCCTCGGTGAGCTCGATCAGCGCGTACCCGATGATGACCAGTGCGAGCGTTGTCTGGTGCTTGTAGAAGCCGAGATAGACGAGCGCCTGGTCGATCAGGCGGGTGACGAGGTTGGCGTCGGTTGCGAGCAGCAGCTCGCGCTCACCCTCCAGCGCCCAGCTGAAGAGAATCCCGGTCCTGCCGAGCACGATCAGGCCGATTGCCAGCGCAACCAGGATCGTGGACTTGACGATCCGCTCGAGGATGATCAGCCGGATCAGGGTGTCGTGCGATTCCCCGACCCGACCCAGCTCGTCCCGGAGGCGGGCGAGGTAGGGTCGCCGGCCGGGTTGGCTCCCGCCTACTGCTCGAGGTGCTCGCGGAACAGGATCACCTGGCAGGAGGCGAACTTGAGGACATAGGGCACGGTCTTGCCGAGGTTAAAGTCACCGAAGCGGCGCTTGTAGGGAAGACCCATCACGATCAGATCCGCCTTCCATTCCTCCGCCTCTCCGACGATTGCGGGCCCCGTGTCGCGGGCCTGTACCAGCTCGGTCTCGCACTCGAGCTGGTACTCGCCGACGAGCTGCTCGGCCTTGACCAGGATGTCCTCCCCTCGCTCGACCTGGGACTCGATCACCGCGCCCAGCGGCAGCGAGCGGTTGACCTCCAGGATGTGGACCGCGTACATCTTCACTCCCGGCTTTTTGGCCATCCGACAGGCGATCCGGACCGTCTCCTCGTCCATCTCGTGGCCGTTGAGCGCGATCATGATCCGGGTCGCCTCCCCCTTGTGGGCCATTTAGGCGGCCTTCCCGCGGGTGGCGCGCCGGTAGAGTAGCCAGCCACCGAAGGCGACCAGGCCAAGCGCCGGCACCAGCTCGAGCGTGGCGGAGACCGGGTCGTTGGTCGGGTGAAGCGCCCCGTAGCCAACGATCCAGGCGCCGAGCCCGATTGAGAGCAGGCCCATGAACGTGAAGGGGAAGCGCATCGATCGGTCAAATCCTACCGGCTGACCGATTCGGGCATAATCCATTCTTCGTGAAGGTCGTTATCGTCGGTTGCGGTCGGGTCGGGGCCCGGCTCGCCCTCCAGCTGACCGATGAAGGGCACCAGGTGACCGTGATCGACCAGAGCTCGAGCTCCTTCTCCCGCCTCGGCGAAAACTTCGCGGGTACGGCGTTGCTCGGCAACGGCATCGACGAGGACGTGCTGAAGCGCGCCGGCATCGAGGACGCCGACGCCTTCTGCGCCCTGACCAACGGCGACAACCGCAACATCATGTCCGCCGAGATGGCCCAGCATGTCTTCAACGTCCCTAAGGTCGTCTGCCGGATCTACGACCCGATCCGCTACGAGGTCTACAAGGAACTCGGGTTGGGGGTCATCTGCCCGACCATCATGGGCACCGACAGCGTTCACGAGACGCTTCTCAAGGACTGAGACGAAGGATATGTACGCGATCGTCATCGGCGGCGGCAAGGTCGGTTACTACCTCGCCCGCGACCTGCTCGAGCGGGGTGACGAGGTCCTGCTCCTGGAGAAGGATGCCGTCCGCGCCGAATGGCTCAGCAGCCAGCTCGGCAGCGTCGTCCTGACCGGCGATGGCGACGAGATGTCCTTCCTCAGCACGACAGGGATGGATCGCGCGGACGTGGTTCTCGCGGTGACCGGCGATGACGAGGACAACCTGGTCGCGCTGCAGCTCGCAAAGAAACGATTCAACGTCAAGCGAACGATTGCCCGCGTCAACAACCCCGCCAACGTCCGAATCTTCAAGATCCTCGGCGTCGACCAGGCGATATCGGCCACCGAACTCCTCCTCGGCGCGATGGAAGAAGAGATCGGGTAATCGAGCGCCGGAGACGGCCCCCGGGTAAGCAAAAAAGAAGAGGTCCGCCGCCGGGCGGACCTCTTCGAATCGGCCGAACCTTGACGAAATTCTAGGTCAGGCGCTCTTGCCGATCTTAAAGATCTTGGTGCCGCAGTCGGGGCAGGTTCCGGTGATAGCCGGCTTGCCATTCTTCATCGTGATGTTCTGCGGATTCTTGATTTCGACGTTCTTCTTGTCTTTAAGGCAATAGCCTGTCACTGCCATAAGCTCACACTCCTTGACTAATAAATTGGTCGCCTCTGCGCGGTCTCGGCCATTCTAGACACCTACTCCGCTGAATTCAACCCCAATTCGCCGCCAATTGCAAATCGGGGTCCGAAACCGAGTGCTAGACTGGCCTGAAAGTAAGGCTTCCTCGTTAGGTCAGGCTCCAGTGTGGACAGAGGCCGTCGCCCGGAAATGTCGAGAGACGCCGACGGGTAGGACAGGCCTCGCCGGGTTAAGGCGAGGCCCCGGACGGCTGAGTCAAAGAACTCTAAGCCGCGCTGTGCCGAAGCTGAACGAGCAGGGGAGGCAGCGATGGTATTTCTCAGTGAGTTCCTGGGCGCGGAGGTGGTCGATGTTGAGCAGCGGCGAGTCGGCCGCGTGCGCGATGTCACCGCGACCGTCATCGAGCCCTATCCGGTCGTAACCGGCATCGTCGTCTCCCGCGGGAGTGGCGAGATCGTGCCGTGGAGCTCGGTGCGCACCTTCGCCGGTCGCGAGGTGGCCCTTCGGACGAGCGCCGAAAGCATGCCGACGATGCCCGCCAACGAGGCCGACATCTGGCTCGGCCGCGATGTGCTCGACAAGCAGGTCATCGACACCGACGGCCGCCGCGTCGTCCGCGTCAACGACCTCCAGCTGGTCGAGAGCGGCGGCAAGATGCTGCTCGTCGGAGCTGACATCGGCGTCCGCGGGCTGCTTCGCCGGCTGGGCCTGGAGAGAGTGGGAAAGGCCGTCGTGAGGCTTTTTCGGCGGGATCTGCCGATGGTGCTCGTCTCCTGGGACGTGGTTCAGCCGCTGCAGGGCGAGTCAGGTCCCGATGCGGTGCGCCTCCGGATCTCCGGGAAGCGGATCAGCAAGCTCCATCCGGCCGACATCGCGGACATCGTCGAGGAGCTTTCGGCCCGCGAGCGGAGTGCGATCTTCGCGCAGCTGAGCGACGAGATGGCGGCCGAAACCCTGGAGGAGTTGGAGCCGGACGACCAGCGGTCGGTGATCGAGAACATGGACGCCGAGCGGGCCTCCGAGATCCTCGAGGAAATGGGTCCGGACGAGGCGGCCGACCTCCTCGCCGACCTCTCCGAGGATCGCGCCCGCCTGCTCCTCGAGCTGATGGAGACAGCCGACGCCGAGGACGTTCGCGAGCTGCTTTCGTTTCCCGAGGACACTGCCGGCGGGCTCATGACGACGGAGTACGTCTCGGTCTCGGTCGGGCTCAGCGCGCAGGAGTGCATCGAGGCCCTGCGGGTCCTCGAGCCAGAGGCCGAGCATGTCTACTACGTCTATGTCATCGACGAGGAAGAGCACCTTAACGGCGTCCTCTCGCTGCGCGACCTGATCGTCGCCAAGCCAGGTACGCCGATCGCCCAGTTCGTCCGCCGCGACGTCGTCACGGTGAAGCTGGACGCGACCCGCGACGAGGTCGCCGCGGTGATGGCCAAGTACAACCTGATGGCCCTCCCGGTGGTCGACGCCGAAGACCGTCTACGGGGCATCATCACCGTCGACGACGCCCTCGAGAGCGTCCTGCCCGAGGGGGTGAAGCGCCGCCTCCCGAAGCCGGCCTGAGCTTCGGCTGGAATGCTTTCCCGACTCCGCCGCTTCCGGCGCCTGTTCGTCCTGCTGGCGGTCATCGGCCCGGGGTTGATCACCGCCAACGCCGACAACGATGCCGGCGGCATCGCGACCTACGCCCAGGCCGGCGCCCAGTTCGGGTTCCGGATGCTGTGGCTGCTGGTGGTGATCACCGTCTGCCTGGTCGTTGTCAACGAGATGAGCGCCCGGATGGGCGTCGTCACCGGCAAGGGACTGGCGGACCTGATCCGCGAGCGCTTCGGCGTCCGCAGTACGACTTTCGCGATGGCGCTCCTGCTGGTGGCGAACGCCTTCACGACCGTTGCCGAGTTCGCCGGCATCGCCGCCGGGATGGAGCTGCTGGGGGTCTCCAAGTTCGTCTCGGTCCCTCTCGCGGCGATCGTGATCTGGCTGCTGGTCGTGCGTGGCAGCTATCCGATCGTAGAGCGCGTGCTGCTCAGCATCGGCATCGTCTACCTGACCTACATCGTCTCGGGCTTTCTTGCCCACCCGAACTGGGGTGAGATCCTCCGTTCCTCCGTCGTCCCCCAGGTTGATCGCTCGCGCGCCTACTTTCTGCTCTCGATCGCCCTCATCGGCACCACCATCACGCCCTGGATGCAGTTTTACCTCCAGGCCGCAATCGCCGAGAAGGGGATCCCCATCGACCACCTCGCCTACAGCCGGACCGATGTCATCGCCGGCTCGATCGTGACCGACGTGATCGCCTTCTTCATCGTCATCGCCACCGCGCTGACCCTGGCCGGGCACCTCTCGCCGAGCCAGCTCGGCAATATGCAGGCGGGCGATTACGCCCGGGCCCTGGTGCCGGTGGCGGGCCACTTCGCGGCAATCCTCTTCGGGCTTGGCCTGGTCGGCGCGTCGCTGCTCGCCGGCTCGGTGGTCCCCCTCTCGACCGCCTACGCGGTGACCGAGGCGTTCGGCTTCGAGCGGGGCGTCGATCGTGCCATCGGCGAGGCGCCGGTCTTCTTCGGGATCTTCACCTTCCTGCTCCTGGTCGGGGCGCTGGCGGTGCTCCTGCCCGGGGTGCCGCTGGTCTCCATGATCCTGCTCAGCCAGGACGTCAACGGCCTGATCCTGCCGGCGATCCTGGTCTACATGCTGATCCTGGTCAATGACCGCCGCCTGATGGGGCGGTTCGTCAACGGCCCGGTCACCAATGTGGTCGCCGGGGTCACCGTGGCCGGCCTCATCGTGCTGACCACCCTCCTCCTGGCGAGCTCGGTGCCCGGGAGCCCGCTGAACCGCTGAAAACTACCAAGACGGTAGCGTTAAAAGTGATAGTGTGTCGGCATGTTTCGTACGCTGGGGGTGATCCTTGTCACGTGCCTGCTCGGCGCCGCCTGCGGCACCCCGGGCGGGCTCTTCCATACCGGCATCCCGCCCCTCGCGGGCCAGCACGGCAGCTTCGACCAGGCGACGATCGACCAGGCGGCAGAGAAGCTCTACCTGGCTGACGGGACATTGGGCGCGGTCGACATCTTCGACGTCTCCCAATCGCGGCCTCGGTTCGTCACCAGCGTCAAGCTCGGTCACGCGCCCCATGGCATGGCGCTCGCGTCCGACCTCCATAAGCTCTTCGTCGGCCTCGACGGCGGCGGCGTCGCAGTGCTCGAGGCGGACCCCGGTGCTCGCGGCGTCAACACCGTCCTGGCCACCGTCGCGACCTCGGCCAAGAAGAACGTTGACCTGGTCGATTACCAACCCGGAGCGCACGTCCTCTGGGCGGCGAGCAGCGACGACGGGATCCTCACCCGGATCGACGCCATCCGCAACCTCGCGACCGGCCACATGAACCTCGTGGCCGGCCTCGAGCAGCCCCGCTTCAACCCAGCCGACCACCTGCTCTACCTTCCTAACCAGGCCCGGAACCTCCTCTACCAGATCAATCCCGACCGGCTCGAGGTGGCTCGGGAGTGGAGCCTCGGCGTCCGCTGCTCGCCCACCGGGCTCGGGATCGACCCCCGGCGTCAGGTGGCGATGCTCGGCTGCGTCGACCCTGGCATCGCCTACACCCTGGAGTGGAACTTGGCCGCCGGCCGGGTGATCCGGACCTTCACCCAGGTCGCCAGCGCGGACCAGGTCGTCTACGACCAGCCGTCCGACCTCTACCTGGTCGCCGGCACGAGCAACGGGACGACGGCAGTGGGTTTCTTCGGCGGCTCGCCGGCCGCCTATCGCAGCTCGAGGCTGACCCATGCCGACACCAGGGCGGTGGCGATGGATGACAGGACCAAGGTGGTCTACACGCCCAGCGCCCATCCCGGCGAGGTGGGCCTGATCAGCTTCGCCCTCCCGCCGGCCGAAGTCGCCGCGCCTCCCTACCTGGCGCCCCTCATCTACCTGCTGCCGCTGCTCGTGGTCGGCCTGGTGGTCTGGTATTTCGGGCGGAAACGCGAGCGGGAGCGCCGCCAGGCCGGTCGGCCCCAGTTCAGCTAGCGCCGAGCACCTCGGAGACTCGCTCGGCGAGGTCGGTCGGCGTCGCCGCGGCGAGGCCCGCAAGCCCTACCGTCGAGATCGCGATCGAGGCGCAGGCAATGCCATGGGCGAGAGCGGTCCGAAGGTCGTCGGGTCCCCCGCCCGATTCCGCCCAGGCGGCCAGCATCCCTCCGGCCAGGGCGTCGCCGGCGCCGGTGACGTCAACCACCGGCCGGCCGGCCAGCGCGCCGACGTGGCTTGGCCCCGCCGCCGTCCACACCGTGCAGCCGTCCGAGCCCGCCTTCACGGCCAGCCCCCGCAGTCCCCATCGTTCGCGGAAACGCTGCGGACGGTCGGGATCACCGCCCAGCGCGACCAGCTCCTCGCGGTTGGCGAAGAACCAGTCGCAGGCTTCCAGTACGCCCTCGGCCTCGGGCCGGTGCGACGACAGGTAGGAGCGCATCGAGTCGCCCGCCAGGAGTGCGGACGAGGTACCCAGCCGGCGAGCTGCGGTCAGCTGGCGGTCCGGCCGCATCGAGCCGACGAACGCCCAGCCGTCGAATCCGGCCGGGAGGTCGGGTTCCCAGCTGTCGTAGATGCTTTCCCGACTCCCGAGGTCCACATTGGTCCCGGATTCCTGCCGGGCCGACCAGCGGTAGGTCGGGCGGTCGAGGACTGAGACCCGGGAGAGGTCGATGGGACGGTCGCCGAGGGCCGCCCGGACCGCCTCGATTGAATCGGGACCCGCGGGCGCGACGATCTCCACCGGCCGGATCAGGCTGGCGGCGAGGGCGAAATAGAGGACCGATCCCCCGAGCTCACCGCTCACCTTTCCAAAGGGTCCCTCGAGGGTGTCGAGGGCGATCGACCCCGCTGCGAGGAGCCTCACGCCCGGCGCTGGGTTCCGCTCACCTCGGTGCGGTGCCCGGTCGCCCGGGACAGCTTCTCGAGCAGGTCGGCCGGACCACTGAAAGGCTCGACCTCGACCCAGCTCTGGCCGAGCTCGGCCGGGGAGTGGGCATCGCTGCCGTACGCGACCGGCTTGCCGAGGTCGCGGGCAATGTCGGCGGCCGCCTGATTGGCGGCCGGATCGGCCCACTGGTTGTAGCTCTCGATGATGTCGATTCGGTCGGCCAGGGCGACCAGCCGGTGCGGTGCGAAGTTTCGCCCGCCAGCGGTCGAAGGGATGCGGGACGTAGACGAGACCGCCCATCTCGTGGATCTCGTCCATGACCGCCTCCGGCCGCTGCCAGGCCTTCAGCGTGCGGGTGATGAAGAGCCCGATCACCTCGCCGTCGGTCGTCTTGACCTCCTCGGCGGCGATTGCGAGCTCGGGCTCCATCTCCGCCAGGAGGAGCGAGCCCTGGGCCGTGTTGTGGTCGGTCAGGGCGATCCGGTCGAGGCCTAGCTCGCGGGCGCGGGCGACGAGCTCCTCGAGACTCGTGCTGCTGTCATGCGAAAAGCGAGAGTGCATGTGGAAGTCGACCTTCCACAGCGGCGGGACGGGCAACTACCGGTTTTTGAAGAGCGGGATGACCTTGGCCTCGGTGCGGGAACGGATTGACTCGTTCATCAGGACCTCCTGAGCCCGGAAGACGACATCCATCACCCGCTCGGGGCGGCGGTCGCGGCCGAGCTCCTCCTGGAGCTCGCGGTCGGTGTGGTTGATGACCCGGGCGATCCGCGGCAGCAGCCAGCCCGGCACCAGCTTGACGTCCTGGAGGAGGCATTCCTCGAGCCAATAGAGGAGCTCGTCAGCCTCGCGCATCAGGTTGCGGGGCTTGGTCCCAAGTTGCTTCCGGCGATGCCAGAAAAGCGCGCGACTCTGCTCCTCGACGGTCTGCTGGATCATGGTGCCCTGAGGCCACTATACCTGTGGCATGGGTCTTGGGCGAGAGCCTGGATCCGCCGCCCCGGAAGGCTTCTCAGCTCGCCTGCGGGTAGCAGAGGGTCCGCCAGCCGTCGGCGGCCGGGACGAGGTGCACCTGGCGGTAGACGGTGAGCTCCCGCCACTCCTGCTTGAGGCGGTAGCGGACCGCGAGGCGAGCGACGTTCCGGTAGGTCCGATTGCGGTGCAGATCGGTCCACTCGGGGACGATCGCGACCGTGCCGATCTCCGTCTCGACGACCTGGGCCGCGCCGGCGGACTGCTGTTCCATGCCGTGGATGAAGCTCTCCTCGCTGCCCCAGGAGCGCTGGGCGTCCTCCGCCAGCATCGCCCACATCTGCCCGTAGTGTCCCTCGCGCTGGAGCTGTGTGAAGCGGATCTCGAAGGCGCCGGGGGCGATCGAGAGCGGTTCAGGCAGGCGCTGGGGCCGGCGTGGCGGTGGCTGGGCAGTGGAGACCGGCTGCAGCGGCGGCTGGCCGATGGGCGTCGTCGTGAAGCGGGCGAAATCGTCCGCGGGCCAGGTCGTGAAATGGCCGGCCACCTTCGTGATGAGCCGGTCAATGACCTGCCATCCACGCAACAAGGAGAGGAGTCCCAGGATCATCGTTGAGCTAAGTCGGACTAGATGTAGGGTGGATTCCTCAGACTGTATACATCATGTGGATAACTTACAACCCCTCTCATTTCGACTTGGGTCGCCGCCGTCGGAGCGCCCGCCCCAGCTCGTCGTAGGCTGCTGGCTCCAGTTCGGCGGAGGCGAGGGCACGTTCGAGGAGGGCCGTGATCCGGTAGAGGGCCGCGGTCGGGAGGTCCGGGAGCAGCGTCCGGGCCCGCTCGACGAGGGCTATGCGGCGGGCGCGCTCGGCCCGGGTCAAGAAGCCGCCAGCCGCCTCACGATGGCCGCCAGCGCGGGCAAGGGGACCCCGACCGGGCAGGCCGCCGCGGCCGCTTCGAGGTCCGCCTTGCTTCCCCCAGCCTCCTCCAGGTCGAGCTTCACCAGCGGTAGCAGGTGCAGCGGCCGGAGGTAGGCGGAGGAGAGGTCGGGCAGATAGGCGCCACCCAACCGGCCGGCCACCAGGGCGCAGATCCCGCAGTTGATGCAGCGCGACATCGCCGGCATCAGCTCCCGTTCCTCAGCCGTCAGGGCGA
The DNA here is from genome assembly GCA_002427995.1 of Chloroflexi bacterium UBA6019. GTDB lineage: Bacteria > Chloroflexota > Dormibacteria > Dormibacterales > Dormibacteraceae > UBA6019. The sequence goes on along the minus strand of DIZV01000145.1, from coordinate 1,719 downwards.
TGTAGTACTCGGTGCGGTAGACGCGCTCGGCGATGTCCGCGCCGCCCCGGCTGCCGCGCCCGGTCCAGCGCCTGACCTGGTGGCTCGCGTAGGCGGCGGCGAGGCGGCTCAGCGCGGAGGCGCGGTCGCGGGTGCTCGCCACTCAGTGCCGCGCCACTAGCGGGTTCTCGCCCCGGCAATCAACTCCTGCTCGGCCCAACCGGAGCGATCGAGCACCGGCGCCCGGCCCAGCCAGAGCTCGGCCCGGAAGTCGGTTGCGGCCTCGCGCCGCTGGCCGGGGCTCCAGCCCAGCTCCCGGCCGACAACCTCTGCCGCCCGTTCGACGCAGAGAGCACCGGAGCAGGGCCCGGCTCCCAGGCCGACCCGCCGGAAGGCGTCCGCGAGCGTCCGGACCTGCTCCCCGCGTGCTGCCGCCGCCAGTTCGGCGACGGTCAGTGGCTCGCAGCGGCAGACCAGCCCCCGTTCGGGACGGCCGTCAAACACGCGTGGAGCGCGACAGCCCTGCCGCGTCTGGAGGCGCGCCGCCGCCAACGCCGAGATCCCATACCGGCGCGCCAGCTCGGCGGGCGGCTCCGACTCCACCTCATTGCCGGGCAGCGGCGCCGTCCCCGTCGTGCACGGTGCGTCGATGCCGAGCTTGCGGCAGACAAGGTCGGCCGCCTGCTCGGCCATCAGCCGGTACATCGACAGCTTGCCGCCGATCACGCTCACCAGACCTGGCGCCGGGGCATGGTCGACGATCTCGTAGCGCCGAGAGAGCTCGTCCTCGTAGCTGCGCCAGCGGAAGATGGTCGGCCGGACCCCGGCGGTCGAGCGGATGACGCGATGCCGGCGCAGCGAGGGCATGACCCGGTCGAACGCCTGCAGGATGTAGTCGACCTCGTCGGGATGGACCTCGATGTCGTCGGGGTCGCCGTAGAAGTCGTCGTCGGTGGTACCGGCAAGCGTGAAGTTGCCGTGGGGCACCAGCAGCAGGCCCCGGCCGTCCACCGCGTCGCAGCTGATCGCGAAGTTGCTCACCCGGCGGTCGTAAACGAGGTGGATCCCCTTCGCGGGCCGGAGGTTGATCGGCACGCCGGCCAGCCGGCCGAGGATCGGCGACCAGGGCCCGGTGGCATTCACTGTCACCTTCGCTCGGGCCTCGTGCAGGCTGCCGTCGGGACCGCGGAAGCGCACCCCCAGCACCGACGCGCCATCGCGGATGAGATCGACGACGCGGGCGTGGTTCAGCGCCCGGGCGCCGTTCTCGATCGCGTCCTGGACGTTGCCGTAGGTCAGCCGGTGGGGATCGACGCCCCACTCCTCCATTGTCATGGCGCCGACGAGCCGATCGCTGAGCCCCGGTTCCAGCCGGCGCGCCTCCGCCGGCGTCAGGCGCAGGTGGGGGTTGGACTGCTTCAGCGGCTGGAAGCGGTCGTAGACCTCCATCGCCGTCTCCATTCGCTCGATGTTGTGCTTGTCGCCCGGCATCACGGGGATCAGGAAGACCACCCGGTGGACCATGTGACGCGCGATGTTGACGATCTTGCCCGCGTCCTCGCAGCTGAGCTGCGTCGTCCGCCAGTCGAACTCCAGGTAGCGCGGGCCGCCATGGATCATCCAGCTCGAAGCGCCGCTGGTGCCGCCGCCGTAGTCGTCCTTCTCCAGCAGCAGCACGGAGGCACCGCGCCGCGCGAGGTCGCGGGCGATGCCAGCGCCGGTGATGCCGCCGCCGATCAC
>DIZV01000146.1:32943-33381 GCA_002427995.1 Chloroflexi bacterium UBA6019 | reverse complement strand
AACGAGGGCGGCAACCGCGAGCGCGCGTTCGATATCTACTCCCGCCTGCTTCGCGACCGGGTCATCATCCTGGGCCGGCCGATCGACGACACCATGGCCAACCTGATCGTCGCGCAGCTCATCTTCCTTTCCGCCGACGACCCGGAGAAGGAGATCCAGATCTACATCAACTCCCCCGGAGGCTCGGTCTCCTCCGGCTTCGCGATCTACGACACGATGCAGTACGTGCCGGCACCGATCATGACGGTGGCCATGGGCATGGCGGCAAGTTTTGCCACCGTGATCCTGATGTCAGGCGCCAAGGGCAAGCGCTTCGCGCTCCCCAACTCTCGGATCCACCTGCACCAGCCGCTGATCGGCGGCCGCGGCCTCTCCGGCCAGGCGAGCGACCTCGAGATCCACGCCAACGAGATCATCCGGGTGAAGAAGGAGCTCAAC
>DIZV01000146.1:20123-32725 GCA_002427995.1 Chloroflexi bacterium UBA6019 | reverse complement strand
CCCGAGGAGGCCATCGAGTACGGCCTGATCGACGGGGTGATCACATCTCCGCCGGTCCCGGTTGCCGCGACGACAGTCTGACGAGGGGTCGCAGCAGGCCGCCCTGGAGAAGCAGGCTCAAGGCGACCATCCCGTAGGCAACCGTTGAGACCCGGGTGTCGGCGACCAGGAGGGCGAGCGCTATGGAGAGGGCCCCGCGAAGGCCACCCCACCAGGCCAGCTGCCGCCAGCGCCAGGGTAGCCGCGCCCCGATCGTGAGAAGCCAGACGGTGATCGCGCGCGCCCCCAGCATCAGCAGGTAGCCCCCGCCGACAACGGCCGCCAACGCCAGCAGCCCGGTGCTCGGGAGGGCCAGGCCGACGAGGCCGAAAAGGCTCGCGTTGAGACCCAGGGCCAGCCAGCCCCAGGGTTTGCGCAGCGCCTCCGTCACGTGGGCGTAACGCGCCACCAGGACCCCGGCGACAACCACGCCGAGAACGCCTGAGCCACCGATCGCCTGGGCGAGCCCGAACCCGGCCCAGGCGGCGAAGAGCGACACCGGCAGGGCAAGTGCCGGGCGCACCCGGCAGAGCGCCGCGGCGGCGCCGCCGACGATGGCTCCGCCGGCGGCACCCGCCACCGTTATCAGGAGGAGCTGAACGGCGAAGCCGCCCACGCTCGGCCGGCCGCCCGCGAGCGAGGCTGCCACCGCTGCGAAGACGGCGACGCCGGTCCCATCGTTGAAAAGGCTCTCGCCCTCCAGCAGCGCGGCCAGCCGGGGCGGGGCGCCGACCTGGCGCATCACGGCGACGACGGCGATCGGGTCGGTCGGGGAGACGATCGCTCCCAGCAGGAGGGCGGCCGGCCAGCTGAACCCAAGCAGGTAGTGCGCGCCGGCGCCGACTCCGAGCACTGTCATCCCGACCCCGATCGTCGCCAGGAGCCCGATCGGCCGCATGACGCCCCGGGCCTGGTCCTGGTCAAAGCTCAGGGCGGCCTCGAATACGAGCGGCGGCACGAACCCGAAGAGGATCACGGGCGCGCTCAGCCGGAGGTGCGGCAGCCCCGGCACCAGCCCGACCAGGATGCCGAGTGCGGCCAGCAGCACCGGGTACGGCAGGGGCAGGCGCTGGGCCCAGCTCAAAGGTCGATCGTCAAGCCGTCGCGGGCCGCCTTCACCTCGACTCCGGTCGACTCGGTCAGCCGGGCGGCGAGCTCCCAGGGATGGGCCCGCCACATGGTCATCCCGAAATGGGTGAGGATCGCCAGCCGCGGACGCGCCTCGCGGATGATCGCCTCGGCGTCCTCGAGGCAGAGGTGGGGCAGGGGGCGGCGCTCCAGCAGCACGGTGTGGATGACCATCACCTCGGCCCGGTGCTGCTCGGCGATGCCGTCGTAATAGGCGGAGTCGGTGACCCAGCCCAGCCGGTCGCCGCCGAATCGGAAGCCGTAGGTCTCGGCGCCATGGGGATGGGCGGGGCTGGTGGCGAAGTCGATCGACCCCAAGACGTAGGCGGTCTCCGGCTGGAGGCGGACGATCTCCTCCGGAAAGCCGCGCAGGTAGCCGAGGACGACCGGATCCTCATCGAGCGCGTCGGAAGGGCAGTAGAGTCGGCCCCGCTTCTTGAAGCCGCCCTCGGTCATCGCCTCGATCATCACGTTGACGTCGCCGGCGTGGTCGAGGTGGCGGTGGCTGAGCAGGATGCCGCTCAGGCGGGAGGGGTCGATCTTGCGTTTCGCGTACTGGACGATCGCGCCCGGGCCCGGGTCCAGCGCGAGCCTGGTCGTCCCCTCCTCCAGGTAGAGGCCGCCGGACGCCGCCAGCTGCTTGGCGACCATGAAGCGGGCACCCGCGGTGCCCATGAAGGTGAGCTTCAAGGGCCTGGCTCGGCGACCTCTGCCAGCGCCGTCTTCGACTCCCCGCCGAAGAATCGATCGTAAAGCTCCTCCACGGCAGCCAGGGGGTCGATGTCCTTCGGCGTCCTGTCCGGCCGGAGGCGCACGATCCGGGGGAAGCGAAGTGCGAAGCCGCTCTGGTGCCGAGCCGAGCGCTGGATCGAGTCGAAGGCCACCTCGACGACCGTGTCGGGGTCGACGAGGAGCACCCGGCCGTGGTCGACGACGGTGTGCTCGAGGAAGTGTCCGGTCATCGTCGCGATCTCGCCGTCGGTCAACCCGGTATAGGCCTTGCCGACGTTGACGAGGCGGTCGTTCTGCTCGTCGCGGACGGCGAAGGTGTAGTCGGAGAGGACGCCGCGACGCTTGCCGTGGCCCCACTCGACGGCGGTCACGACACAGTCGAGAGTCGCCAGCGGGCGCTTCAGCTTGAGCCAGGAGAGGCCGCGCCGGCCGGGCGTGTACGTGCTCTCCGGGTCTTTCAGCATCAGACCCTCGTTGCCCCGCTCGCGCGTCTCGGCGAAGACCCGGTCCAGCTCCGCGGCGCTGCTTGCGGTCTCGAACCGGGCGAGGAGGAAGGGCGGTTTCAGCCGCAGCCCCTCGAGCAGCCCGCGGCGCTCCCGGAGCGGTCGGTCGAGGAGTGGCTCCCCGTCCAGGTAGAGAAGGTCGAAGGCGACCAGCACGACCGGGACCGCTTCCAGCAGCGCGGCTGAGACCACTTTGCGGCCCAGCCGCCGCTGAAGCTCGAAGAAGCGCAGCACCCGGCCGTCGCGGTGGGCGAGGATCTCACCGTCGAGCAGGAGGTCGTGGCCCATCTGCTCCGCCGCCTCGGCGACCTCCGGGAAGGCCGCCGTCGTCTCCCGCAGGTCGCGCGAGTAGAGCGCGACCCGCGACCCGGTCCGGTGCAGCTGACACCGGACTCCGTCGTACTTCTCCTCCGTCCACGCCCTTCCCCCCACCCGCTGCATTGCCTCGGTCGCGTCGGCGACGGCGGCCGCGAGCATGAAGCGGATTGGCTTGAAGAGCTCGATCGTCGCCCCCTCCGTCTCTCCGGCTCGGGCCCGGACGGCCGTCTCGCCGATGTCGCCGGTCAGCATGTGGACGCGCTTGACGGTGGCGAGGGGGAGCTCGAACGCCGCTCCGACCGCCTCCTCGACCAGGCCCTCCTGGAGCCCGATCCGAAGGTCGTTGGCCATGATCTTGACCACGTACTTGGCGGCCGCGGGGTCCAGCCGGCCGAGCAGCTCGTTCAGCCGCGCGAGCTTGGGCGCCGCTCCCGAGGCAGCCTCGATCTCGGCGAAGGCAGCGCCCACCTCCTGGAGGGAGGTCGGCCGCGGTTCGGTGTGCCCGGCCAGGACCTCCTCCGCCCAGTCGCCCGGGTCGGAGTGCTTCAGGTAGACCCGGCCCAACTCGTCGGAGTCCTTGCCCGAGAGCGACCCAACCGCGTTCCACATCGCGCGGCCGCCGAGCTGGAGGGTGCGCGGATCGTTGAGGCTGAACGGCCGCCCGGTCATCCAGGTCGCCGCCAGCCGCAGGTCGGCCGCGTCCAGGCGGCGCAGGTAGTCGCTTAGGATGCGGACCTTCTCCAGCTTGGAGGTGGTTGCGGCGACCGCCCCGGCTGTCCGCGCGAATTCCAGCATTTGCTGGACTATCGTAGGTAGGGAGATCAGCATGAGCCATCGCTGCCCATACCTCGAGGAGTACTACCGAGAGAAGGCGGGCCCTCTCCGCACCTACCACTTCGACTGCCACGTCGACGGCCTCTCCCACGTCCGGCGCCGGCTCTCCGACAATCCCCCGATCTGCGTTCGCAACTTCGAGGATTGCACGCTCTACCAATCCGAGAAGCGCCGGGAGGACGGCCTGATCTCCCGCTACACGGACTGAGCGCGCGCCAGCCGATACAGTCAGAGCACTCTGAAGGTCTTCATCTCGGTCGACATCGAGGGCGTCGCCGGGGTCGTCCATCCCCAGCAGGGAGCGCCCGGCGCGCCCGAGTACCGCGACGCCTGCCGCCTCATGACCCTGGAGTGCAATGCGGCGATCGAGGGAGCGCTGGAGGCCGGCGTCCAGGAGTTCGTGGTCAACGACTCCCACGCCCAGGGCCGGAACCTCCTCCCCGAGCAGCTCCACCCGGAGGCGGAGCTGGTCAGTGGGCAGCCCAGCCTGCTCTCCATGTGCACCGGGCTCGGCCCGGGGTTCGACGCCGCGTTCTTCGTCGGCTACCACGGGGCCGCGGGAACCCGCGACGCCGTGATCGACCATACGTACCACGGCCGGGCGGTGGCCCAGGCGCGGCTCAACGGCCGGCCCCAATCGGAGGGATCGCTCAACGGAGCGCTGGCCGGTTACTTCGGCTGCCCGGTGGCGCTCTTCTCCGGTGATGCGGCGGCGGTCTCCCAGATGCACGAGCACGTCCTCGAGGTGGAGGGCGTGGTCGTCAAGGAGGGCAGCAGCCGCTACACCGCCCGCTCCCTCCACCCGACCGTCGCCCGGCAGCGGATCCGGGAGGGCGCGAAGCGGGCTATCGAACGGCTCGACAACATCCCACCCCTCGTGCGCGAGGGCCGAATCGACCTCGAGGTGGACCTCTTCTACTCGGTGATGGCCGACCTCTGCGAGCGAATTCCGGGCCTTGAACGGCGCGGCGCCAGGACCATCGGGTACGCCGCCGACGACTACCTCGAAGTCTTCAAGCTCTTCCTGGCCGTCACCACGATCGCGGGCTCGGCGATCGTCGAGAATTAGAGATGCGCTGCGAGACCTGCGGAGCTCCGGCCGTGCTGCTCGGCAACGCCTGTGTCTTCTGCCGGACCCCGGTCCCCGACAGCCAGGCTCCAGCCGAGTTGCTCGATTACCTCGAGGCGCGCCTACCCGACGCCCGGGTCAAGCGCTTTGGCCTCGGCCGCCGCGGCCCGGTCCGGGAGCTGACCGTCACAATCGGCGACACCCTCTTCAGCGCCCGGTTGCACCGAGGCCGTCTGGTGCTGCTGCCGGACCTGCCGCCGGCGCGTTGGGTGGATCGCCTGCTGGCCGGGCTGAGCGTCCGGGCGGCGGCCGACGCCGATCTCCGGGCGCGCCTCAGCCGGTCCGGCTGGAAGCTCCGCTAGCCGCCGCCAGGACCTTCCGGTAGACGGCTTCGTAGCCGTCGCCCATCCGCTTCGGGCTGAAGCGCTGGCGGGCGCGCCTGGCGCACGCTGCCGGGTCGATCTGACTCACGTCGCGGACACGGGCGACCATCTCGTCGATCGAGCTGACCAGGAACCCGGTCACCCCCGGCTCGACCAGCTCTTTGGCGGCGCCGCGACTGAAAGCGACGACCGGAGTGCCGGAGACCATCGCCTCCACCATGGCGAGCCCGAACGGCTCTTCCCATTGGATGGGAAAGAGCATCGCCGCGGCGCCGGAGAGCAGCTCGGCCTTCTCTTCTCCGTGGACGTCCTCGATCCACCGGATCCTGGACGTGAGCCGCGGCTGGATCACGTCCCGGAAGTAGAGGCGCGAATCGGCCTCCCGGTCGACCTTTCCGGCGAGCACGAGCGGCATGCCCGTCCGCTCGGCAACCTCGATCGCGATGTGCTGGCCCTTGTCCTTGGTGACCCGGGCCAGCTCGACCAGGTACCCCTTCTTCTCGGTCGAGACGTGGTACTGGTCGACCGGCACCGAGTTGTGGACGACCGCTGCCCAGCGAATCCCGGCCGCCTGCTCGCGCTGCGAGTTGCTGATCGCGACCAGGTGGAGCTCCTCGTCAACCTCCTCCAGGAATTCGAGCACCCTGTCGTTGATCCCGCTGTGGACAGTCGCGACGCAGGGGACCCGCAGCTTGAGCAGGCTCGCTGCCGCCATCCCCGATGCTTCGGTGTGGAGGTGGACCAGGTCCAGCTTGCCGGAGAGCTGCTCCAGCCGGCGGTTGACCCGGAGCTGGTAGGTGGAGTCCCGCAGCACCTGCTCCGGGGTGCCGAGCGCGGAGCCCCAGTCACCGGGGGCGAGCGAGATGAGGTTGAGCCGGGGGTCGGACCCCTCCACCGCGAAGGTGGTCACCTGGTGACCCCGCCGGACAAGCTCGAGGCCGAGCAGGTGGACGACCAGCTCGATTCCACCGTACCCCTTGGGCGGAACGGGGAACCAAGCCGGCGCAACCAAGGCGATTCGAAGCTGATCCCGGGTTCCGATCTCCTGAATCTACGCGATCAGGTCAGGGCGAGGGCGAGCTGCTCCACCCCGCGCAGCCCGGATGCCCTGACGCCGCGGCGCCGGAGCTGGCGGGCGAGGTCCTCGGTGAACCCGTGAACGGTGTAGACCTGCTCGGGGCCGACCAGGTCAACCGCATCGAGCAGCTCCTGGAAGTCACAGTGATCCGAGAGGGGGAAGGCGACGTCGGCGCCGAAGATGGCCCGGAAATGACGATCCTGCGCCCAACCGGAGACAAGGGCGCAGCGATAGCGATGCAGCCGGCGGATGGCCGCTTTCCCTGCCGGCGGCGCGATCACGACCCGGTTCGAGTAGTCCTCCCCGGGCACCAGCTCGACGTAGTCGGGGATTGCCTCTCCCGCCTCCCGGTAAGCCTCGGTTCCGGGCAGGCAGCGCGCTTCCAGCGCGAACCGGATCCCGTAGGGGGCAAGGGCCAGCATCACCTCCTGCGCCTTGCCGATGGCGTGGCAGAGGAGGACCGGGGTCACTCCCTCGGCGAGGACGCGCCGGCACCAGGTCGCAATTGCCTCGACCACCGTTTCGTGGTCGGGGAAGAGGAAGTGGGGCCGCCCGTAGGTGCTCTCGATCACGAGGACGTCGGCGGCCGGCATCCGCACCGGCCGGGGGCCGCGCAGCTTGAGGTCCCCGGTGTAGAGGAGGCGGCCGCCGGGCGCTTCGAAGAAAACCTGGGCTGAGCCCAACATGTGGCCGGCGGCGACCAGCGTGAGCTTTCCCCCGCCAACCGGCTGCTCGGCCTCCAGCGGCAGTACCCGGGCCGCTTTCGGCCGTCTCGAGGGAGCCGTGAGCGCAAGGGTCTCGGCCGTGAGATAGGTCTCGCGGTGGCGCCGGGAGTGGTCGGTGTGGGCGTGGGTCACGACCGCCAGTGCCCGCGTCACCTCAGGGTCGAACCAGATGGCGTGCTCGGGCAGGGACACGCCTCGGTCCCAGGTGACGTTGCGGCTCACAGCCGGAGCGCTGTCAGCTGCACCCGGTCGTGCATCGCGAAGAGGTGGGCCGGCATCGCTGCGCCGACGATCGCATATGCCTCCGGCGGAATGCCGATGTCCACCACCCAGATCTCACCCGCCAACCGCGGCCCTTCGCCGGTCACGAGCCCGGCTTTCGGCAGCCCGAGGGTGACCGTCAGGTCCGCTCGGATCGCCGGGCCAGGCGTCCGCCCCAGGTCGGCGTCCAGTCCCGAGGGCAGATCCACGGCGACCACTTTTCGCCCGCTGGCGTTGACAGCTTCGATCCAGGCCGCTTCCCTACCCTCCGGCGAACGGTTGAGGCCGGTCCCCAAAAGAGCGTCGAGGACGAGTACCGCTCCATCGAGCCGCGGCCGGGCGTCGATCTCGATCCCGGCCGCCTCCAGAGCCGCCGCCTCCTTGGCGGCCGCACCCCGGAAAGCGGCCCGATCGATCGCCGCGACCGAGTGAAGCCGGCCCCAGCGGAGAAGGTGGCGGGCCGCGGCGAGACCATCACCGCCATTCGAACCTTTTCCGCAGATGACGGCGGTTCGGCCGCGGCAATGGCGGGCGATCTGCCAGCCAGCAGCTTCCATGAGCCAATCCACGGGCAGGCCGAAGCGGGTGGCCGCCAGGAGGTCAACCTCGGCCACCTGGGCGCTGGTGAGGGTGGGCAGGGGGGCCGGGGGCCCCGGCATCGACTTCGTGAATGAAATTCTGCGGCCCCGGGAAGAATTGCACCGGGAGGCCCGCGGCCGGCTCCCGGCGGAGGTCACCCAAATCAAGGGTTGACAATCCCCAGGCTGTCCATAAACTTGTCAAAAAGGGGGTTACAAGACTGTAACAATGCTTGAAGATGCTTGTGTAGAGATTGAGGTCCTGACCGAGAAGGACCGCCAGGAGCGCGCGCACAAATACGCGCGTCGGAACCGGATGCGATACATCGACCAGCTGCTCAACGAGCTTGAGATGCTGAACCTCGCCGACCAGCTCAAGATGCCCGACCAGCTCTTCGTGGCCGTCGACCACCTGATCGAGGAGACCCGGGCCGCCGAGATCCGAGGGGCCCGGAGCGTGGCGACCGTGCCGGCGGCGATGGATGTCCTGTACGACATCCAGGACAGCCTGATGTTCAACCAGATCGAAGAGGAGTAGCCTCTCGGGCTCTTTTCGAGCCAATCTTCGGCCTGATTCGAATACGAATCGACCTCGGTGAAGGCCTCCCCCGCAAACGCCCTTCAACCCATCAGCAGGCTGCTCGACGGCTACCTCATCGCCTGGCCCGCCCGGCCTCGCCCCTGACCGTCAAAGGACGCCGATCGAGATCCTCGGGAGCGGGCTCCGCCCAAACCCCCGGCCAACGATGCCGGGGGTTGCTGGGCAGCCGGCCGACATTACCGAGCGGCAGCCGAGGTCGGTGGAACCACGAGACCGATGCCGACGCGATTACCCGCGCCCGGGCGCATCGCAGGTCGAGCCCGCCTGAACGGGTTCGCGGCAGGCGCCGCGGCTGATGATTTCACCGGGGCCGGCCAGGATGCTTTGCCTGGTCGCCTGCAAGACGACTGGGCCAGTTTCTGAGCCGATGTGAAGCTGGGACACGGCCAGCTTGGGGAGACTCATGAACTCGCTCTCACAGGAGCCGTTGCCGGTTGCCTTCGTGGTAAAGGTGCAGATGCCGGCGGGAACCCGTCCCTTGACTGTCACGGTGTATTGCGTGTCGGGAACCAGTCCGGCGAAGTGGAAGGACGAGACCCAGATCGTGTCCGGCTCATTGCCCGAGAGCCCTTTGACGTAGTTGATGATCCCCGAACCGGTCGCGTCGGGCGTGAGCGTTCCAACCGGCGCATAGGTGAGCTCGTTGTTGCTCTCGTGAGTGGCGGCAGCCGAGAGCGTTCCGACGGTCAACGTGGCCAGGACTGCCAGGACGGCGGCGAAGGCGTACTTCATGGGCTTTGCTCCTCGTGGATGGATGTCGACGTCTCGATGGTCAGTACGTGCGAAATGTCCGATCGGAGCAGCCAGGGACGACTGGTCGACTCGGAAACGAGTGGTCGTGTGGGGCGCTGGTTGAGGGCAGCCCCTCCCGGGCGGCTGGGCTCGGCTGCTATCTTCCGGCCGTGCCAATGTTCGTGCGCGTGGCCCACCGACGGGGCTGGGAGGTCGAGGTGGTCAGGCCGGGCCAGCCAGTCGAGAAGGAGGCGCTCGCCTCCCGTGAGGAGGGACTCGCCTACGCCGAGTCAATGGAGCCCGATTGGATCGAGGTTGGTGACATCGTCGGTCTCGGAACCTCCGCCCAGCACCACTCGTGGACCACGTTGCATCGGCAGGCTGACGGCTCTTATGCGCAGTCTGCACTCCGCTGGGGAGGCCGCCGGCTGACCTGATTCGGCTAGCTTTACGAAGCGGGCAGCTGCTCGACCAGCCGGCTGTCCACCAGGTCCAGAGCCTGCTCCGCCTCCTTGGTCGGGCTGTGAGACCAGGCCCGATTGAATGCCCGCAAGGTGCCATTTCCGCCAAGCGCCAGGAGCGCTCGCCTGGCGGCCGCGCCGGCTTCGCGGTTCACTGTGAACTGGAGGTTGACCACGGAGTCGCCAGCCGCGCTGGCAATCATCAAGGGCATCCCGAACTGCATGAACACGCCCATCAGGCAGAGCAGCTCCGAGGACTTGAGGGGAACATCGCCAAGCAGTTCCGAGCTGATATCGCCCTCTGTGGCGAGTGCCCCGCGCACGCGGGCATTGAGTCCGACCCAGCTGTCGAACGCGTCAACCGCCACCTGCACCGGCAGGCGGCCCAGATCGATCCGCACGAGGTCCTGTGGCCCTTCGGCCAGGAGGCCGGTGATGACGGAGACCAGGTCCCCGAGGTTGGCGCCCTTGAGCACCGTCGCATCCGGCCGGCTGCCCTTGGAGAGGTCCGCTCCGTCCACCTGGGAGGTGTAAACGACGATCCGCATCCGAGGAGCTGCGGCTCGAAGAAGGGGAATTGCTTCCGCGCCGCCCATCCCGGGCATCCTCAGGTCGAGGGTCATGAGGTCGGGTGAAAGGTCGTGAGCCAGGCTGATGGCCTCGTCGCCATTGGCGCCCTGGCCGACCAGGTCCAGGCCGGGAACCATTCCCAGGCGGACCGCCAGCAGCTGCCGCATATCGATCTGATCGTCCACGATCGCGATGGAATGCCTGATCAACGAGGGCGCGCGCGCGTCGATCAGCGCGTCTGCCGATTCGCCAACCACTGGCCTGAGGTCCCGGACCCCGCCATTGCCGCCGCCAGCGCCGCCGATATCCGTGCCTCCCACAGCTATTCCAGGCCGAGTCGGATCCGTGCGAACGCCACTCCAGAGTGGCTTGCCCGGTAACGGGCAGTGTGGCGCTGACCGCGTAAAAAAGTCAGTAACTTCTTGGCTGCGCCGTGGCGGGACTAGCGATCGATCGCCATCTTCTCGCCCAGCAGCAGGCCACCTTTGCCGATCTCGTAGCGGTAAACGGTGGGGGTGTGGTCGCTCGCCCGAGTCTTCAGCACCGTCAGGGCTCGAGTCAATTGCGACCCTTCCTGGATGTACTGAAGGAGGACGACGTTGTCCGACAGGTGAGACATCCCGTTCTCGGAGACGCGCCGCAGCTCGAAGAGCTCGGGGACCTCCATGGTCATCATCAGGCTGACCCCCATCCGGGTGCAGCGCTGGATCAACGAGTACATCCATTCCCGAAAGCGCTGGGGATCTCCCGTGCCGAGCATCAGATCGGCGAGGCTGTCGATCATCACCCGCTTCGCGCCGACCCGATCGATGAGATCCAGCAGTTCGTAGACCCACTCGTCGAGATAGAGGTCGACCGGGCTCCGACTCAGCAGGTGCACGCCGGGGTCATCGAGATTCCAGCCGAAGCTCTTCACGATCCGCCCCAACTGGGTCTCGTTCTCCTGGAAGGTGGCGATCACGCCGGGCTGGCCGAGCGTCGCCCCGTGGAAGATGAAGTGAAGGCCCATGAGGGTCTTGCCAACGCCGGAGGGCCCGCAGACCAGAGTCGCCGCTCCCGGCCAGTAGCCGTCGGTGAGGATCTGGTCGAGGGCGGGAATGCCGGTGGACTGGCGCTCTTCGTCGAGGCCGTAGACGGAGCGATCCTGGTTGTCGGCCAGCCGCGGAAAGACGTCGAGGCCGGCCTTCGAGATCCGGTACGCGTGCTCACCCGAGGCAAAGTTGCTTCCCCGCAGCTTCAGCACCTGGAGCACTCGAAGCTCCCGTTCCCCACTCCTCTTGGTGCTCAGGGAGATGATCGCATCGGCGACCGCGAACTCGGCGGCCAGCTGGGCCTGCTCCCGCGTGTACTCACCGACCCAGAACGACGAGGCGGCGGTTGCGGTCAGCCGTCCGGCGAGCTCGTGAAGGAAGCGTCGGAACTCGCCCTCGTCGTTCGAGAAGGCGTGCAGCGCTTTGAAGCTGTCGATCACCACCAGCCCGGGCTTGATCTCCTTCAGGAAGCCATCGATGGCCGCGAGCACGCCTTCGAGGCCGCTGTCCTGAAGGGTTCGCCCCAGGTCCTCGTAGATCACCCGGTCGCCGATCGCGCCAACGTCGAAGAAGTCGAGCGACTGCCCGTACCGGATGATCTTGTCGAATGGCTCGGAGACCGTGGTGAGGTACAGAGCGGGCCGTTCGGCCGTCGCATTGTTGAAGACGTACTGCTGGGTGAGGATTGTCTTCCCGCTCCCCGGCACGCCGATGATCAGGTTGATCGCGTTGACGGGCAGGCCGCCGTCGAGGATGCGGTCGAGCCGGTCGTGACCGCTCTTAAGCCGATCGCTCACGCGGTGAGGCTCGGCCGGCGAGGCGGGCGAGCCAGGGCGCTGGTTCCCAGGAGGTCGCGAACAGCGGAGACCAACTGGAGCGACTCGACCGGCTTCTTGAGGAACCCCGAGGCGCCCGCGAGGACGGCCTCGTCGGCGCTGTCCAGAACCGACACCGCGAGGATCTGGCCCTGACCCCTGGCGGCGAACTCGCGGCAGAGGCGAAAGCCCCCGCCGCCGGAGATCAGGAGGTCGATGATCACGAGGTCGGGGGAGCGTTCCTCGAAGAGCGCTCGGGCCTGGGTCGCGTCCATGGCGATGCAGACGTCGTAACCCTCGGTACGGAGGAAGAACTCGGCCAGCTCGGCGGCATAGGGGTCCCGCTCGCCCAAAAGCACCAGTGGCCGCGTCTCGTCGGAGGGCAGGTCAACGGTCGGGAGGTGGCCGACCTCGAGCTCCTGCGACAGCATCCGGTGGGCGTCGGCTGCGCTCATCCCGGCGTCCATCTGGCTCTTGATGAACCGGAGCTGCTCGAGCTGGGTCCTGGAGTAGAGCCTCTGGGAGCCGTCGCTCCGAGTCGGGTTGATGACCCCATAGCGATCCTCCCAGGCACGGATCGTCGAGGCGGGGACGTCCAGCATCCGCGCCACGGCGCCAATGCTATAGACGGGCTGGTCCGCCTGTCCTTCCATCATCCCCATTATGAGGCCCCGCGCCGTAAACCTTCCAATATGTTGCGCAACAGTTGCCGCAAAGATCCGACCACCTCGAATTGCTGAAAAA
>DIZV01000146.1:0-19923 GCA_002427995.1 Chloroflexi bacterium UBA6019 | reverse complement strand
CGGGCGTTACTGCGGAGGTTTGGATGAGGGGTCATGCAACTTCTGAATACTGAGGATCGCGGCACCAGGCTGCCGAGCGAGGCCTTCTGTTCATCGGGATCATCCCGTCATCTGCTCTACGTCGAGGACGACCGGGCCCTCGCCGAGATGTACACGTATCTTCTCGGCCTGGCGGGCTATCAGGTGAGCCTGGCCGGCGACGGTGAGTCGGGGCTCCAGGCCGCATTTGACCTGGATCCCGATCTAGTCCTTCTCGACCTGCGGCTTCCGAAGATGGATGGCCTGGCAGTCCTGGGAGAGTTGCGGCGCCGGCTCTATCGCGGCCATGTCTGGATCCTCTCCAACTACTCGGATCGATCAATGCAGGAGCAGGCAGCGGCGGCCGGTGCCGCTCGGTGGCTCGTCAAGTCTCGGACGACCCCGGGCGTTCTTCGGCAGCTGGTCAATGAATGGGCTGGCGCGGCGATGGTCGACCCCGATGTCGACGTGCACCTGGTCGATCTGCGCGGCCGGACGGTGGAGGATCTCGAGGACGCCGTCCTGATCGCGGACGATGGCGGATCCTATGTCGCGGCCAGCGATCGTGCGCTCGAACTCCTTGGCTACGACCGGCCGGAGCTGGTCGGCAGGCACATCTGGGATATCGCCCCGGACTGGGAGGTCCCAGTCGCTCAGCAGAGCTTCGAGGCCCTCAAGCACCACGGCGCTCAAAGCGGTGAATTTGTGCTGAGAACCAAGCTCGGTGCGCTAATCACGATCGACTACGACGCCTACGCGCAGATCCGCCGCGGTCTGCACATGTCGATCCTCAAGCCACGTCTTGAGCTAGCCGGTTAAGGGTGGAGTCCCCTATGGGTCGCGGAGACATGGACGAGGTAGGCCAGCTGCCGGGGTTGGAGCAGACCGATCAGCTCCAGCCGGGAGAGGAGCCGAACTCGGTGTTCACGAGCGACGCCGTTCACTGGTACGGCGTCTACTCGGCACTGTTGGAGCTCGCGGTGACCTCGGACCTGCCCCGAAAAGCGACCTGGTTCAGCCAGCGCCGCGAATTCTGGCGCGGCAGATGGAAGGAGCTCCGAGACCGAGGCACCTAGGAAGCTGCACGACGCGAGCCAGCCACCTCACCGAAGGGTGGATCTTCGCCTACGATCTTGAGGATCCAGTCGGGGACTTCAGTTGGAGGACTTGGGATGGTCAAGTTGGTCGTTGCTTACAAGCACCCCACCGATGTTCAGGAATTCGAGCGCCGCTACCTGGGCGAGCACGTGGCGATGGCCCGCCGCATCCCTCATATGGCGAGGATCGAGTTTGGCAAGGTGGTGGGAATGATGGATGGCTCCAAAGCGCCCTATCACCGGATCGCCGAGCTGCACTTCGAGAGCCAGGCCGCACTCGGTCAGGCGGGAGCCAGCGCGGACGGCCAGGCCGCCTTCAAGCATGCGGGCGAGATCGGAACCGGAGGCCTCGACGCGATGGTCGTCGAGGTTGACGACTAGCCACCAGCAGAACTGAAGGTCGGCCCCTCCAGGACGGGCCGTTTGGCCCTAATCGCTTTGCGCCGCCGCGCCCAGAGTGGGTTCATCAAAGCGGTTAGGGAGAGGTCGAGATGATGTGGGGTTACGGCGACAACAACTGGCTCTGGATGGCCCCGTTGATGGTGCTGTTTTACGGGGTCCTGATCGCGATCGTGGTGCTTGGCGTCCGGGCGTTCAGCCGACCCCGGAGGGACGACGACCAGGCTCTGGACACTCTGCGCAAGCGTTTCGCGTCCGGTGCGATCGACCAGGATGAGTTCGAGAAGACCAGGCGGAGCCTCGACGGATAGGTCGCCTGGACTGGAGAGCAATTCGGTTCGCCCCCCTCGCGTGCATCACCTGAGATGCTGAGGCGGTGAGCCGGACTCTCCCGCGCGGGCACCGCGAGCAGCACTTCACCGGGAGTGAGGCGGTTCGCGACGTGGTCATCGGCATGTCCGATGGACTGACGGTCCCGTTTGCCCTGGCCGCCGGTATCTCCGGGGCGGTGGCCGCGACGGGGCTGGTCGTGACGGCGGGAATGGCGGAGATCGCAGCGGGCTCGATTGCGATGGGCTTGGGCGGCTACCTGGCGGCGCGGAGCGATGTTGAGCACTATCAGAGCGAGCGCCGGCGAGAGCACGACGAGGTCAGGAGCAAGGCTCCCGCGGAAGAGGCTGAGGTCGTCCAGGCCCTGGCCGCCTATGGCGTCAGTGAGACGGAAGCGGCACCGGTGGTGGCCGCGCTCCGCCGAGATCCTGACAAATGGGTCGACTTCATGATGCGTTTCGAGCTGGGCCTGGAGGAACCCGATCCCAAGACCGCGCTCGCCAGCGCACTGCGGATCGGCGGTTCCTATGTGGTCGGTGGCCTGATTCCGCTGGCTCCGTATTTCTTCTACAGGAAGGCGAGCTCGGCGCTGTTGCTGTCGGTGGTTGGGACCCTGCTGGCCCTCACCATCTTCGGCTACGTCAAGGGGCGCTTCACGGGTGTGTCCGCCCTCAGGAGCGCGTTCCAGACGGTGGCCATCGGCGGACTGGCCGCGACCGTGGCCTTCTTCCTCGCGCGTCTCTTCTCGCACGCCTGAGCGGCGAAAAGCCGCCCGATCCACGGTCCGCGCGCGCAACTGAATCAGAGTGGAAAGCGGGTGTGCCGCGCGAGGTAGGCGGCGGCCTCGGCGCGCCGGGCGACGTCCAGCTTGGAGAGGATGCTCGAGACGTAGTTCTTGACCGTCTTCTCGGCCAGCTTGAGCTCGTCCCCGATCTGGCGGTTGGTCCGCCCGTCGGCGACCAGGGTCAGGATCCGCTCCTCCTGAGCCGAGAGCCGGGCGAGACGCTCGTCGGAGAGCAGGTGCTTGCCCTTGCGCAGGCGGTCGAGGACGCTGCGGGTGACGGCCGGGTCGAGGAGGCTCTGTCCGGCCCCGACGGCGCGGACGGCCCGGATCAGCTCGCCTCCGCGGATCTGCTTGAGAACATAACCGGAGGCCCCGGCCATGATCGAGGCGAACAGAGCCTCGTCGTCGGCGAAGGAAGTCAGCATCAGGACCTGCGTTTGAGGGCGCTGGGCGCGGATCTCGCGGGTGGCCTCAATGCCGCTGCCGTCGGCCAGACGGACGTCCATGACGATCACGTCGGGACGGTTCGCGGCCGCGGCTCGGATCGCATCCGAGGCGGTGCCCGCCTCGGCCACGACCGAGATCCCGCCGGCCGCCTCGAGCAGGGCGCGGACCCCACTCCGCACGACCTCGTGGTCATCGACCAGCATCACGCGAAGTCGGCGGTCGCCGTCCGCGGTGTTGTCTTCCATCTGGGCTGTAGTTTGACGGCTAGACTTCCGCCTGGCGGTGGCTAGTCGAGGCTCGGACGAGGTCCTGATCAGCCGGGCGCTCCTCGACGCTCTCCCGGACGGGATCCTGGCGGTCGACTCCGAGGGGGTGATAAGGCTCGCCAGCGGTGAGCTCGCCAAGCTCTCGGGCTACACGGCCGAGGAGTTGCTCGGCCGCTCGGTCGAAACCCTCATCCCCTCCCGTTATCACCCCGGGCACACCGAACATCGAGCCGCCTACAGGATGGCCGGCCACCCGACCCGGACCATGGGCGGCGGGCTCAAGATCGTCCTCCTGGCCAAGGACGGCACCGAGATCCCTGTCGACATCGGGCTCAGGCCGCTGGAGACGCCCGAGGGGACGCTGGTCGTCGGCGCGGTGCGCGACGCCCGGGAGAGGGTCGCCCGGGAAGGGGAGCTCCGGGAGAGCCAGGAGCGGTTCGAGTTGCTGATCAACGGAGTCCGGGACTACGCGCTCTACAGGCTCGACCCCGAGGGCCGGGTTGCCAGCTGGAATTCGGGCGCAGAGAGAATCAAGGGCTACCGGGCAGAGGAGGTCATCGGCCGCTCCTTCGGCATCTTTTTCATCGACGAGGAGGTCCAGGCCGGGAGGCCGGTCGAGATCCTGCGCCGAGCAGCTGAGACCGGCCACTTCGAGGAGCAGGGCTGGCGAGTGAGGAAGGGTGGCGCCCGCTTCTGGGCGGATGTCGCCATCACCGCCCTCCATGACGAGACCGGAAAGCTCCGGGGCTTCGCCAAGGTGACTCGCGACATCACCGAGTTCAAGCGAGGGCAGGACCGGCTGCAGGCGCTCCTCGAGATCGGCCAGAAGATCCTCGCCGGCGAACCCGCGGAGACGCTGCTGGCCACCGTCTGCCGGCGTGCCCGGGAGATAGCCGACGCCGCGATCGCGACCATCTCGATGCCCGCCGGCGATGGGGCGAACCTCGCCGTCCAGGTTGCCGACGGCGCCCGAGCGGATCTGCTCCGGGGGATGCTGATGCCCCTGGCCGGGTCGCTGGCCGGCGAGGCTATACGGACGGGTCGTTCGGTGAACGTTGCCGACCCCGCCGGCGATCCTCGGTCTCACGGGCCGGCCATCCACGGGGCCGGCTTCGGCCCGACCCTGGTGGTGCCCCTCAAGGCCGGCGGGCTCGTTTTCGGCGCCCTTGCCGTCGCCAAACAGCCCGGCGAGTCGGCGTTCGGACCCGAGCAGCAGCAGGTGGTGGAACTGTTCGCCGCCCAGGCTTCCGTGGCTGTCGAGTACACGCGGGTTCGCGCGGAGCTGGGGCGCCTGGCGATCCTCGAGGACCGGGAGAGGATCGGACGCGAGCTCCACGACGGCGTTATCCAATCCCTCTTCGGGGTCGGGATGAGCCTCCAGGCGACCGCCTTCACCGCCGGCCAGCCGGAGGTCGCCGACCGCATCGAGAAGGCTGTGACTGAGATCGACAACGCGATCCGGGACCTGCGCAACTACATCTTCGGGCTGCGACCGGGTCTGCTCGCCGACCGCCAGCTCGACCAGGCGATCCGCCGCCTGGCAGATGACGTCGCGGAGGAGTCGGGGCTGACCGTGGTGGCGGACCTGGATCCGAACCTGGCCGCCCGGCTCTCCCCGATCGCGGGCGATGTCGTCCAGCTGGTTCGAGAGGCGCTCTCCAACGCCGCCCGCCATGCGGGCCCCGGAACCTGCCGGGTCACTCTCGCCGAGGCGGACGGCTGGGCGGTCCTGGAGATCGCCGACGACGGTCGGGGCTTCGACGGCGGCGCGGTCGCTGGGCACGGCCAGGGTCTGCCCAACCTCCGCGAGCGGGCCGCGGCGCTGAAGGGATCGATGGAGCTCGAGTCCGCACCGGGAAGAGGCACGACGGTGAGGATCAGGCTGCCTCTGTGATCCGCCCGAGTCCTTAACGAAGCGGGCCGAAAGACCCTCAACCTCCGGCGGGCGCCGGGCTATCGTCGGCGCCGATGAACCTCCAGGAGGCCCCCCGGGCAGGACGCACCGTCAGCGACGTCATGACTTGCAATCCGATCACGGTTTGCCTCGGGACCACGTTCGTGGAGATTGTCCGACTGCTGACCACTCACCGGATCAGCGCCGTGCCGGTCGTTGACGGTGACGGCCGGCCGATCGGCATCGTGTCCGAGGCCGACCTGCTGCTCAAGGAGGTCAATCCGGATCCTGGTGCGGGTCGCAGCCGCTTCGACAGGCCCGCCCGGCGGCGCGAGCTCGCCAAGGCCGCCGGCCTCGTGGCCGCCGACCTGATGTCCAGCCCGGTCCACACAGTTCCCGCGGCGGCAGGCCTGGGAGAGGTGGCCCGCCTTCTCCACGCCAAGCGCGTCAAGCGCCTCCCGGTCATCGACGACGACGGGTTCCTGGTCGGGATCGTCAGCCGCGGCGACATGTTGACAGCTTTCCTGAGACCCGATGCCGAGCTGGTCCGCGACGTGCGCCAGGAGGTCATGGTGCGAACCCTCTGGATGGATCCGGAGCTGGTCTCGGTGACGGCGGTCAACGGCGTCGTCAATCTGAAAGGCGTCGTCGAGCGGCGAAGCGACATCCCCATCTTGACCCGCCTCATCCATGGGGTCGACGGTGTGGTCGGGATCAGGAGCTCGCTCACCTATCGATTCGACGACACCCGGGGGATGGACGTTCCCTCCGGCGGCCTTCCTCACCGCCAGCGCTGAAGCACTGACGGGACCTCGGGACTCCTTTTCGCAGGTCCTTCGGCCCTCGTCGCGAAAGGACCGCGGCGCGAGCCTCATACCGCTATGAAGAACCTTTCGGCATCCAGTGGGCAGTTCAGCAGGATTCTGTTCGCGGTCGACGGCGCGCCCCGTTCGACGGGAGCGGTCGACGCCGTCGCGGCCATCGCCAGGGCGGCCAAGGCAGAAGTTCACGTTCTTCATGTCTGGAACCTGGAGGTCCGCCCCAATCAGGGCCTCTGGGATGTCGAAACCCTCCCCGAGGCCAACCAGCTGGTCGATGGGATCGCGGCGCAGCTGGTCGCCGCCGGTGTCCTGGCGACCTCCGAGGTTGCCACGGCGCCCGACAAGAAGATTCCTGACGTGATCGCGGAAACGGCCCGCCAACGCTCGGCCGGCCTCGTCGCCGTCGGCTCCCGCGGCCACTCCGACTTCGAGGGACTGTTCCTGGGCAGTGTCGGCCACCGTGTGCTCCAGAAGGTTTCCTGCCCGGTTCTCATCATCCGGCAGGGCACCGACGAGCACAGCGGCCGGCAGCTGAAGCGGGTCCTCCTCGCCGTCGCCGGCGGGGACGAGGTGCCCCAGGCGATCGAGGCCGTGACCACCATCGCGCTCGCCGCCGAGGCCACGGCCATGGTTCTCCATGTGCGCAACCTCACCGCCGGCGAGGGCGTGACCTGGGTCGAGTCCGAGGAAGACGCCGAGGCGGTCCTCGACGACATCGTCGGCAGGCTCCGCACGGCCGGCGTCACCGCCGAGGCGAAGGTCGCTGGTCCGTCCTCCTTCGTGGCTCAGGACATCGCCGAGGCCGCCAGGGCCTGGGACGCCGATCTCATCGTGATGGGCTCCCGCCGGCTCTCCGAGTTGGGTGGGCTGGTCGCCGGCAGCGTCAACCACGAGGTGATCCACCTCACCGACCGCCCGGTGCTGGTCGTCGAGAGAGGCTGACGGCTCAATCGAATATCGAGCGGCCCGAATGACCCCCAGAAGAGGGGCCCTTAGGCATCTGGCGAGCTCGGACCAGACCGTTTTACTGAAGGACGACAAAGAGCAAGTGACCAGGGCCTCGATTGAGCTTCTTGCCGCTTCAATTCCATCCAACCCGGGTTCTGAAATGAACCCCAAGAAAAGAAAGGGGACACGAAAGTGAACAAGGCAATGCGGTGGCGGATCATGAGCCTGCAGGTGGTCCTGATCGTCGTTCTGGGAGCGGCCGCGGCTTTCCTGGTCAATGAGGGCACGTTCGTCAACAACACCGTCCACGACCAGTTGGCGGCCCAGCAGATCTTCTTTCCGCCCGCTTCGGCCGTCGTTGCCGGCGGCGCGCTCGATCCTGCGGAGTTCAGCGACATCACCCAGTACGCGGGCCTTCCCGTCGACAGCGGCGTAACGGCCAAGGCGTATGCGGACGGGTTCATCGGCCGGCACCTCAATGCCATTGCCGGCGGCAAGACGTATGCCCAGGTGAGCAGTGCGGCACAGAAGGACCCGACCAACGCCAAGTTGGCCGGCCAGAAGGCGGCCCTGTTCCAGGGCGACACACTGCGCAACATGCTCCTCAACGCCTGGGGCTGGTCGACTCTCGCGACCTACACCACCTACGGTGGCGCCGGCCTGCTCCTGGCAGCCGTCGTTGTCCTCTTCGCCCTCGCCTTCGAGATCCTCGCTTGGAGGCGGGAGGAGGTCGCGGCCACGAAGGTCAAGGCCGCCCGCAAGCTGGTGCCGGCCCTCTAGGCCCGGCTGCGAAAAAAGATTCTGCGACTCCGGTGGCCAGGGCCCGCCGGAGTCTTTCTCTGCCCTTCAGGTCTCTGCGACGCCCCTTTCCGTGCTCGTCGCCCACGGTCGGGAAGACCTAGCCTGAGCCGGTGTCGAGCTCAACGGTCGAAGCGGTTTACCCGAGCTGGAGGGAGGCGGACGTCGTTCTTCGCGATGGCTCGACGCTCCATCTCCGGCCCACCCGCGGTGATGACCATTCCGACCTGGTCGACTTCTATGGCCGCCTTTCACCCGAGTCGCGGACGTTCCGCTTCTTCAGTGGCGGTGCCAACTTCGAGCAGGTCGTGACCCGGCTTCTCGACGTCGACTACCGGCGGCGGTACGGCCTGGTCGCCACCACCGGCCGCGACGCAAGGCTGGTCGCGCATGCCTTCTATGCCGCGGGCCTGGTCGATCGCGCCGAGGTGGCGCTGGCTGTCTCCGACGAGCTCCAGGGCAAAGGGGTGGGCACCATCCTCCTCGGACACCTCGCCCAGGCGGCGGCGGCGGCGGGCATCCCCGAGTTCGAGGCCGAGGTTATGTACGCCAACCACAAGATGATGCAGGTCTTCCTGGAGAGTGGCTTCCCGATCCGTAGCAGCTTCAGCTCGGGCGCGCTCCACCTCGAGTTTCCGACCGCGCTCACCGGCGATGCGCTGGAGCGCTTCGAGAGCCGGGACCGGACAGCCGCCACCGCTGCCCTCCGGCACGTCCTCGAGCCGGCCTCGGTGGCGGTGATCGGGGCCTCTCGCTCGCCGGACACAGTCGGTGGGCGGCTCATCGAAAATCTGCTCGAGGCTGGGTTCAAGGGGCGGCTTCACCCTGTCAATCGGTCGGCCGCGGCGGTCCACGGCGTGCCCGCGTTTGCCTCGATCGGCGACGTCCCGGGACCGGTCGAGATGGCCGTCGTCGCCGTCCCCGCCGCCGAGGTGGTCGGGGTCGCCCGGCAGTGCGCCGATGCCGGGGTCAGCGCCTTGGTGGTGATCTCGTCCGGGTTCGCCGAGGCCGGCGCCGAGGGCGCCGAGCGCCAGCGCGAGCTCCTGGCGGTCTGCCGCGAGTCCGGTATGCGCCTGGTCGGCCCGAATTGCCTGGGCGTCCTAAACACCTCCCCCGCGGTTCAACTCAACGCCACCTTTGCGATCCCGCTTCCGCCAGCGGGCGGCGTCGGCTTCATGTCCCAGAGCGGCGCCCTCGGGATCTCGGCCGTCGCCTTCGCCGCCGCCCGCGGGGTTGGCATCTCGACCTTCGTCTCCATCGGCAACAAGGCCGACATCTCCGGCAACGACCTGCTGCAGTATTGGGAGCAGGAACCGCTGACGAAGGTCTGCCTGCTCTACCTGGAGTCCTTCGGCAATCCTCGCAAGTTCGCTCGCGTCGCCCGCCGGGTTGCCCGCCTGAAGCCGATCGTGGTGGTCAAGAGCGGCCGCTCACCGGCCGGCAGTCGGGGCACCTCGTCTCACACCGGCGCCCTGATCGCCGACTCCGACCTCACTGTCGACGCGCTCTTCAACCAGGCCGGCGTGATCCGGACCGACACCGTCGCCGAGCTTCTCGACGTCGCCGCCCTGCTGGCCGGTCCCGGTCCTCCGGGCGGTCCCCGCGTCGGAATCGTCACCAATGCCGGAGGGCCGGGAATCCTCTGCGCCGATACGCTCCAGGCGGGGGGGCTCGAGGTGCCGGCCTTCTCGCCCAGCTTGCGCACCCGCCTGATCGAGTTCCTGCCGGGGCACGCCTCCTCCCTCAACCCGGTGGACCTGACCGCCGCGGCCAGCGGTGATCAGTACCGGCAGGCCCTGGACGCGGTCGCCGCCTCC
Source organism: Chloroflexi bacterium UBA6019 (assembly GCA_002427995.1). Lineage (GTDB taxonomy): Bacteria > Chloroflexota > Dormibacteria > Dormibacterales > Dormibacteraceae > UBA6019. The sequence continues at coordinate 10,304 of DIZV01000146.1, read as the reverse complement.
GGCGAGGTCGATGCGTTGGTGGCCATCTTCATACCGACCATGATCACGGCCCCGAGTGAGGTCGCCGAGGCCGTGCGAGTGGCGGCGAAGGCGGGCGGGCCGCCCCTTCTCGCCGTATTCATGTCCGCCGGAGGTCCTCCTCAAGCACCTCATGACGAGGGCTCGATTCCGACCTACTCGTTCCCCGAGGAGGCCGGCCGAGCCCTGGTTCACGCCGCTCGCTATGCCGCATGGCGCCGCCAGCCGCCGGGTACGGTGCCTCTGCTGGACGGGATCCGACGCCAGGACGCGGACAAGCTGGTGACCCGCCGGCTGGCCGCCGGAGGCGGCTGGCTCGAGGCGGAGGAGCTGGCCGGCCTGCTCGACTGTTACGGCCTGCCGCTGGCTGAATCTCGAGTCGCCCGGTCCGCCCGGGAGGCCGGCCGATTTGCAGCCGAGATGGGCGGCCGGGTGGCTCTCAAGGCGATCGCGAAGGGCCTCCTCCACAAGACCGAGGCGGGTGCCGTGCGGCTCGACCTCCGCGGTGGCGCCGCGGTTCGCCGGGCGGCCGCGGAGATGACCGCGCGCCTAAAATCCGGCGGCCTGGAAGCGGCGGGTTTCATCGTCCAGCGGATGGCGCCGGCCGGGGTCGAGATGCTGGTCGGTGTGGTCCACGACCGCCATTTCGGCCCCGTCGTCGCCTGCGGCGCCGGCGGTACCCAGGCCGAGCTCTTGAAGGACGTCAGCGTGCGGATCACGCCCCTCAGCGACCGTGATGCCGCCGGCATGATCCGGTCCCTGCAGACCTTTCCCCTCTTGGAAGGCTTCCGAGGCGCGCCGCCGGCACGGGTCGACGCCCTCGAGGATGTCCTGCTCCGCGTCAGCGCCCTGGTCGAGGACCACCCCGAACTGGCCGAGATGGACCTCAACCCGGTGCTGGTCGGACCCGAGGGAGCGGTGGTCGTCGACGCCCGGGCCCGCGTTGCCGAGCCGGAGGCGCCCCGTCCGTTGATCGCCCGTTAGAAACTGAGGGGCCTCCAACCGGAGGGACCTTCGGCACTGACCTCGCGGCTCAGCGGAGCCGAGGCTTCTCTTGGGCGGTTGACGCCCAGCCCAGCCCGCTCCCCGGCTAAAGGAGAAACGAACCCGAAATGAAGGCACTTGTTTATCACGGACCCGGATTGCGGTCCTGGGACACAGTCCCCAACCCGACCATCCAGAAATCGACCGACGCCATCGTCAAGATCGACACCGCCACCATTTGCGGCACCGACCTGCACATCCTCAAGGGGGACGTCCCGGCCGTGAAGCTGGGGACCATCCTTGGCCACGAGGCCGTCGGGACCGTGGTCGAGACCGGTGTGGCGGTGACCAACTTCCAGATCGGCGATCGCGTTCTGATCTCCTGCATCACCTCCTGCGGCAGCTGTCGCTACTGCAGGGAGGCCCGCTACGGCCAGTGCACCGGCGGCGGTGGGTGGATCTTCGGGCACCTGATCGATGGGCTCCAGGCCGAGTACGCCCGGGTCCCCTTCGCCGACAACTCGCTCTACAAGATCCCCTCGGGCCTGACCGACGAGCAGGTCCTCTTCCTCTCCGACATTCTCCCGACCTCGTTCGAGGTCGGTGTCCTCAACGGCGGCGTCAAGCCGGGCGACACCGTCGCCATCGTGGGGGCGGGCCCGATCGGGCTGGCCGCGGTGATGACCGCCAAGCTCTACACGCCCGGCCGGATCATCGTGATCGACCTCGCCGATGCCCGCCTTGCCAAGGCCAAGGAGTTCGGCGCTGACGTGACCATCAACAATGGCCGCGAGGACGCGGTCAAGAAGGTCATGGAGCTGACCGGCGGACTCGGCGCCGACGTGGCGATCGAGGCAGTCGGCGTGCCGGCGACCTTCGAGCTGGCGGCCGAGCTGGTCCGACCGGGAGGGACCGTCGCCAACATCGGCGTCCATGGCGAGCCCGTGACGCTCCACCTCGAGAAGCTGTGGATCAAGGACGTCACCATCACCACCGGGTTGGTGGACAGCCGCACCATCCCGCAGCTGCTCTCCCTGATCCAGGGCGGTCGCCTGGATCCGACCATCATGGCCACCCACCGCTTCCCGATCGAAAACACGATGGCCGCCTACGACGTGTTCGCGGATGCCGCCAACAGCAAGGCGCTCAAGGTCGTCCTGCAGGGCTCCGCGGTAACCACTGAATTCCAGCCGAAGGTCGCGGCGACGACTACCGCCTGACCCTCGCCCCGTTGGCCGGCCGGGGCATTTCGCGCCCCGGCCGCGTTCGCCAACTCCGGCGGTTTAGGACGAGCTCTTGTGCGCTCGGATCGAGTATCCAAGCGTCCCGAACTCACGAGCATTGGGTTCGCCGCCGGCGCCGGCAAAGGTATCGACCGGATTGGCCAGCTCAACCTCCACGAGGCCCGCTCCACTGATCACCGTTTCCCACCCCGCGCACGGCAGGGCACCCGCGATTCAACCCGTCCAGAGGTCGATATCGCGCATTGCTTCCTCCGGGACCGGTGTCTCGACGCAGATGTCGGCGACGGTCATCCGGCCGCCGGGACGGAGCACCCGGTGGACCTGGCGGTAGACCCCGAGCTTGTCGGGACAGAGGTTGAACACACCATTGGAGATGACCACATCCGCCCAGCCATCTTCGATCGGCGGCTCTTCGATGAAGCCCTCGCGAAACTCGATATTCGTGAGTCCAAGGCGCGCAGCCAATTCCCGGCTGCGTTCCAGCATCTCGGGAGTCATGTCGACTCCCACCACTCTCCCGGCGGGCCCCACCCAGAGGGCGGCGAGGAAGGAGTCCATACCTGAGCCCGAACCCAGATCGACGACCTTCTCACCGGGTCTCGGACCGCCCCAGTAGAACGGATTGGCAACACCCGCGAAGGCTTCGCACGCGTCGTCTGGCAATTGGTCCAGTACTGAGTGGGGATACCCAAGCCTCCGAGCGTGAGCCCGACCGGTATGAAAGTGGTACTTGGCGCCTGGGACCGCTGCCACCTCGCGGTACTTAGTACGAACTTCCCGGCGGAGTTCCTCGATGTCGACCAGTGCAAGTATGTCGGCCACTTGAGTCATCCCTCGCTCAGGGCGCGCGGGTGGGGCGCCTTGAGCAACTAGGCCCGCTTGAATCAACCGTCGCGCAGGAGGCCCCCATGATCGTTCATCCCGGGGCCTTCGGCTCGCCCCTTTCCAGCCGCTTGGTCGCGTCCTGTAGGAAGAGCAGACCGAGTGGATGGCCCTCGGGAGTGCTCACCAGGAGAAAGTGGATGTCGTCCGCCTTCATCCCCTCAACGCTGGCGACGAGATCCTCATTGGCCCGTGCTGTCGACGGGCCCTCTTCCATGAGGACATCCACGAGCTCAGCTGGAGACTCGTGGAGCCGGCTCTTTCGCAGTCGACCCAGCACGACACCGGCCTCGTCGACGACCACCGCCTGTGGCCAGCCACCCGGGGCCATCTTCGCCAGCGCGGTGTCGGCCCGGTCGCCAAGGCGAGCCGTCGGGAGGCCGGGTCGGGCAATGTCGCCAACCGTCAGCTTGGTCGCGTCGGCACCAGCGCGCGGCAGACCGGCGCCCAGCCAGTCCAGCTTTCCGCCCTCGTAGTCGTAGACCTCCCGGAATCCCAGCGTCACGAGCCGCGCCGCGGCCCGGGGGCTGACGTCTCAGGTGAATTCGTGGCAGTAGACGATGACGGGCTGACTGGGGTCGAGGGCAGCCGGCGCACGTTTGGCGAGCTCCTTGAGAGGGAGGTTGACGGCACCGGGAATATGGAGCCAGTCGTAATCACCGGGCGGAAGCACTTCGACCAGCTGGGCGCCCTGCGACATCAGCTGCTTCACCTCAGCTCGCTTGACGCCCCTAAACATTGCCGGCGACCGGTGGCTTGCGCAGCTTCATACCCAATCGGGACCGATGCGGGTGCAGCTGGCCAGCTGCTCTGCGATGGGCTCCAGGGCAGAGTCGGCCTGGCGAAAGATCTGGTCCAAACCGCCCAGGCCAAGCCGGTAGACGACCTCTTTGCCGCGCCGCTCCGCGGCCACGAAACCGCAATGCCGAAGGCACGCGAGATGGGTGCTGATCCGAGGTTGAGGCTGGCCGACTCCGGTTACAAGCTCGCTCACGACCTTCTCCCCGCCCTCCAGCAGGTCCAGGATTCGGAGCCGCGTCGGATCGCCGAGGACGCGAAAGAAACGGGCCTTGGTCGCCAGGTTGGATGCTGTGGCCACCGACATATCTGGTCAGCAGGATATATCATTGGCTGGTGGAAATCACGATCCAGTACTTCGATGGCTGCCCGAACTGGAAGGCGGCCCAGGTTGCCGTGTTGAGAGCCGCGCCCGCCGCGACCATCACCCTCCAGCCGGTGGAGAGCGCGGACGAGGCCCAACGCCTCGGCTTCAGAGGGTCGCCGACGATCCTGGTCGATGGCCGCGACCCGTGGGCCGACGCTGATGCTCCGGTGGGGCTGAGTTGCCGCGTCTTCCAAACCGACAGTGGACTGGCCGGCCTGCCCTCCGACGCACAGCTTGCGAAGGTTCTCCGGGAGGCTGCGGCCGGCTAGGCTCAGATCAAACGGCCACGAGCCGCGACGCCTGCTCCCGCACGCCGGCGCAGACCAATTCGCAGACCTGCTCGAACGTTGCATCCGCGACCCGGTAGTGAACCGAGGTCCCCTCTTTCCGCCTCGCCACAATCCCTGCCGCCGCCAGGCGGGCGAGATGCTGGGAGGCGTTCTCCCGAGCGACGCCCGCCCTTCCGGCGAGCTCTCCGACGGGCAACTCGCCGGCAGCGTGAAGAACGCTGAGGAGGCGCAGCCGGGTCGGATCGCCGAGGAGCGCGAAGCGGCGGGCGGCCTCCTCGAGGAGGGCTTCGGGGATCATTGTCTTGAAGAATACGCTAAAGTGCTTATGTAAGCAATCACTTATACAAGGAGCCCAGGGTGGTCCTCCCGACCGAATTGAACGAGAAGCTCGAACATTTCCAACTGCTCGACGCGCGTGAAGCCGACGAGTGGCGCGCCGGTCGGATCGATGGCTCGCTGCACATCCCGCTGGCCCGGCTGCCCTCGCGGGTGGGTGAGCTCGATCGCACCAAGCCGGTGGCCGCGATCTGTCGAAGCGGGCGGCGCAGCGGCGAAGCGGCGGTGTGGCTGCGAAGCCGGGGATTCGAGGTCGTCAACCTTGCCGGTGGCCTGACCGCGTGGCTGCGGTCCGGTCTTCCGCTGGTCGGCGATGAGGGAACCCGAGGGTTGCCTGAGGCTGAATCATCACCCGGCGAGACGGCCGAGAGAGTGGCCCTGGATGCTGGATCTTCGCAACCGAAAAGGAGGTTTCCATGAAAGCTGCCGACCATGAATTCACCGTTGACGTGGGAGCGCCCATGCCTGCCGTCGAAAGCACGCTGCGCGAACTGCTCAAGGCAGAGGGATTCGGGGTGCTCACCGAGATCGACGTGCAGAGCACGTTCCAGGCCAAGCTCGGAGAGACATTCCGGCCCTACCGCATCCTCGGCGCCTGCAACCCGGGCCTCGCCCACCGCGCCATCAGCGCCGACTCCTCCGTCGGGTTGTTGCTGCCCTGCAACGTCGTTCTCGAGGAGGCCGTGACCGGCCGGACGCTGGTGCGCTTCATGGAGCCAATCGCCGGCCTGGCGATGGTCGCCAATGATGCGGTCGAGCCGATCGCCCGCGAAGCATCCGAGCGCCTGCACCGCGTGGCCGGCGCCCTCGCCGGTGTGTCGGCCGCCCCGAGCCGTACGTAGTCGGGCGTGGCAGTCGGACCGTGGTCGGGGTTGGTGCCAGGGGTCAGGTCGCTGGTGCGCAGTACTGCCCGAAGCCGGACGTCCACGAGGCCATCAGCTCCCGATCGATGGCATAGGCCTCATACCCCGGCACCCGATTGATGAAGGCGAGTCCGCCATCGCCCATCGCGAATCCCGCTGTCGCGTACACATCCGCCTGGAGGATGTCCGGCCCGATCACCGTGAAACTGAGCAGGTGGGAAACAGCCGTCTGTGTATGAGGATCAAAGATATGGTCTCCCTTTTCGTAGGTTCCGGAGGTGGCGACCGCGAGGTCCCGGGCCTCAATTACGCGGGCAACCCTGTCGCGGCTCACCGGATGCCTGATTCCAACTCGCCACGGACGGCCATCGTCCCGGACGCCGCGGACCTGGACGTCTCCACCCGCATCCACGAAGAAATTGCGGCAACCCTTCTGCGCCAGGATTGAGGTTGCTCGATCGATGGCCCAACCCTTGACCAGGCCCGAAGGATTGAACGTCCCTCCGAGCCAAGCGGAGAAATACCCGTTGGTCGCCTGTTCGTAGAGCCGGCAAAGGTGCATTGCCTGCCGGACCAGTTGGCCGGAGTCCGCTTCAAGGAGCTCTCCCCGATTGATCCGACTCACCGCACTGTCAGACCGGAAGGGACTGAAGACTTCGTCCAGGGCAACGAAGTCGTCGTAGACTTCATCGAGCCACCCTTCTTTGGCTTCCTCGCAGACGACGTGAACCGCGACGGGCATACCCATCACGTCCCGAATTCGGTGCAGCGCCAATCGAATCCCCTCCTCTAGCCGACGTGGGCCTGCTGAAGCGCCGAATCGAGAGACTGTGCGTAGGAGAGGCTCGTATAGGTCGCTCCGCTGATGATGTCGATCTTCGCGTTCTGCGCCTGCAGGGCTTCGGTGCGCAGCAGCGGTCCGGCAACCTGGCTGATGTACGCGGATTGCGCGCGATCGCTCGGCAGCTGCAGCGCCTTCACATCGGTGATTCGACCATTGGCCACCAGTACCTGTACCTGGACATCGCCGAAGCGGTTCGGAACGTCCTGGCCCGTGAAGGTGCCAGTCGCGCCCGTCGGTGCGGGCGTGGGAGGCGCCGGGCCGGATGGGACTGGCGACGGGGCTGACTGGGAATTTCCCGGATCAGCGGTTGGGGTGGCCTCGGCCGCCAGACCACTGCTGTGCGGCGTGACCTTGTAGGCCAGGACCAAGGCGACCCCGACGGCAGTCATGCCGGTGACGATTGCTGCTCTCTTCATTGCAGGCGAAACACCTCCTGGCGGATCTGGTCGGACGGCACGCCGAGCTGCTCGAGGGAGGTGAGCACGGATCGCATCATTCCCATCGGCCCACAGATGTAGACCACGCGATCGACGATGTCGGGAACGAGTCGGGTCAGGGATTCCGGGCGGAACCAGGCCTCTCGTTCGACGCGACGGCTGGCAGTCTCGGTCAGCAGGTAGGTGACGCGAACGCCGTGCTGGGCGGCTATCAGGTCCAGCTCCTTCTTGAAGACGACCTGACCCTGATCATGGGCACGATAAAGGAGCTGGACGTCGAAACCATCTCTCGCCATCTCCTGGGCCAAAGGGCGGATCGGGGTGATCCCGATGCCGCCCGCAATGAGCAGCACCTTCGGGTTGGAGGGCCGCTCGATGAACTTGCCGAAGGGCCCCTCGACCAGGATCGGCGTACCTGGCCTCACGTTATGGATCTCGCTCGTGAAGTCGCCGATGTTCTTGACTGTGATCCGAAGTCGGCGGCCGTCCGGGATCGCGGAAATCGAGAACGGGTGAGACTGCCACCAGCGCTTGGCGTCGAGGAAGCGCCAGAGTGCGAATTGGCCTGCCTCGGCCTCGAAGCGATCCAGGTCGCGGCCGGAGATGTAGATCGAAAACACCCCGCGAGCCTCCCGCTCCACCGCCTGAACGCGAAATCGGTGGCGTTCGAAGAGGAGCAGGGGGCCGATGACCCTGTACAGCACCAGGAAGCCGCCGACCAACCCGTACAACAGACTCCAATAGAAGACAAAGACCGGGTTCCCGGCGAAGTCGACACCCGTCGCCAGCTGGTGGCTGAATGCCAACGCCACGGCGAGATACGTGTAGAGATGGATGAAGTACCAGGTTTCATAGGCAAGGCGGCGTCGCGCGATCGTCACCGAGCCCACAACCACCGCGACAAGAAGGCCGAGCGAGACGATCGCGGCAAGCAGCCCGGTGTAGCTGCTGATGAAGTCAGCCAGTTGGGCAGCGACGCTTTTGCCGTCACCCAATTGGTACCCGAGCGTCTGGAAGATCCCATGACCCAGCAGCAATGAGATGGCCAGGTAGCCGTTCCATTTGTGAAGCACGGCCATCCTCTCCAGGCCGAAGGCATGCTCCAGCCAGGGCATTCGGGCCATGAGGAGCAACTGCCACAACACCAGGTAGGTTCCCAGGAGCCCCGTTACCCGCCCGAGACCGTTGAAAGCGTCCGAGGCGGTACGCGTGATCTCAAAGCCGGAGCTGGACCACCAGAAACCGAGGATCACCAGGGCGTTGACCGCGAACAGGGCATAGCCGACCGAGGGCCTCGTCCAGGTCGCCGCCTCCGAGCTTGCGTTCCTTCCGATCGGTGCCCGTTGGGAGGTTGTCGGCTGTCTCACGTGTGGGAATCAAGCTAGCGGGCGTTGATTGGAGTTGGATTGGCGGCAAGCGCCGGGTCGTTCCAATCTGACTCCAATCCCGATCGCCTACGATCGGGACACCGAGGGAGGCGCAGATTGCCAGAGACAGCGAGCCGAGGACCAGCGGGGGCCGAATCCGGCGTCGCGGCCAACGAGCGGTTGACCTCGTTGACCGGCGGGTTGCTTTTCGTCCTGCTCGCGGCGATCGGCGTGACCGTCCTGAGCGTCCGGCAGCTCTTGCCCGAACACTTCGCGCTCGGCTTCGTCCTCATTCCACCCCTGGTGCTCAAGGCGTCAACGACCGGTTACCGGTTCGTGCGTTACTACACGGCCGACCCGGCATACCGCCTGGCCGGCCCACCCCAGCTGCTGATGCGCCTCATCGCACCGATCGTGGTGGTTTCCACTTTCGCGGTCTTCATCACCGGCCTTGAGCTGTGGTTGTTCGGCCTCCGATTCGGCAGCAACTGGATCGAGTGGCACAAGCTGAGCTTCACGGTCTGGTTGCCGGCGACGGGTGTCCACGTCCTGGGCCACCTCCGGCGAACGGGAGAGGTCGCCGCTGGAGAACTTTCGATCCCGGCCCGGAAGGAGGCCTTGACCCGACGCTCGTGGGTGGTCGGGAGCCTCATCACGGGATTGGTGCTCGCCATCGCGACGCTCTCCTATCAGAGTCCGTTCATCTTCTTCGGCGACGGAGGGTGAACCCGACTGTCCTGGTGATCGAGGACGAGGTCAGCCTGAGCAGGCTTCTCTCGCGGGTCCTTGAGGAGGAGGGATTCCACGCCCTGGTCGAGAACCGGGGCGACCGAGGACTGGCGGCTGCCGTGGCTGCGCCTCCCGACGCAGTGGTCCTCGATCTCTCGTTACCGGGGATGGACGGGCTCCAGGTGTGCCGGGAACTGCGCCGGCGTGAACTTCGCATGCCGGTGATCATGCTGACCGCACGTGACGCCGTCCCGGATCGTGTGAGGGGACTTGAGGCCGGGGCCGACGACTACCTCGTAAAGCCCTTCGCCATCGAGGAGCTGATCGCGAGGTTGAGGGCTCAACTGCGCCGCGCTGGCGGCCCCGTCGAGCGGCTCACGGTTGCGGATGTGGTGTTGGAACCGGGAGCTCGACGAGCACGCCGCGCGGGAAAGGAATTGAGGTTGACAGCCCAGGAGTTCGACCTTCTGGAGTTCCTCATCCGGCATCGCGGGCAGGTCATGAGCCGGCAGCGGATACTGGATCATGTCTGGGGCTATGCGGCATCACCCGCATCCAATGTCGTCGACATCTACGTCCATTACCTGCGCCACAAGGTCGACCACGACCACGCCGTGAAGCTCATCGAGACCGTGCGCTCGGTGGGATACGTTCTTCGCCCGTGATCTTCGCCAACCTCCGCCGGACACTGCTGCTGACCAACGTCCTCGTGATGGCCACCATCTTGATTGCCCTCGGCGCCGGAATCCTCCTCGTCATGGACCGGGTCCTGGTCAGCCAGGAGGCAGCCATGGTCGAGCGGGACTCTCAGAGGGCGGTGATCGAGCGCGGCGAGTTGAGCCAGGATGAGTTTCGAAGTAGGCACACGTCCTATACCTCCGGCACCTTCTACACGGTCTGGGACGGTTCGGGCAAGGTGACCTTCAATCCATCCGGTGCCCCGAGCGCGCCGCTCGCGGCGGCTGCTGCCGCTGCGCTGGCCGGGCACGCTTCAACCGCCCAGGTGGACCTTCAATCCAACCAGCCGGCCCTCATCTCTTCGCGCGTACTTTTCGACGATGGCAAGACCACCGGTGTGCTGCAGGCCGGCCGAAGCCTGGTCCCGGTGCGATCGGTCGAGCGCGAAGCGATCCTGGTGGCCCTCG
>DIZV01000144.1 GCA_002427995.1 Chloroflexi bacterium UBA6019 | reverse complement strand
ACCTTCTTGGCGGCGAGGAAACAGCCCCGGAGAAACATCGAGCGGCTCATGTCGACCATCAGCACGGTGCAGGCCTGGGAGGAGTGGTCGGTCTTGCGGACGACGAAGTCGACCGCTTCCATCTTCAGCGGCAGGCCGCGTCCCTCGCGTTCGAGGGAGTTGAAGAGCGTCTCCTTCATGTCGATCAGGAAGGGGTCACCGTACTCGTAGTCCTTGAGGTCGTCGCCCGCCTCGTTGCCGACCCCCGTCTGGAAGATCCGGTGCTGCCCGACCTGGCTCTTGCGAAGCCGCTCGAAGATGTCCTTGAGAGCGTTCTTGCCGATCTGCCGCATGCCCTTTGGCGTCAGCTCGAGGCCGCGGCCGCGGCGCTCGACGAAGCCCGCCTTCTCGAGCAGCTCGCTGACCTGGCGGAGCTGGTTGAGCGAGTTGCGGGCCTGCGGGCCGAGCAGCTCTGAGGCCAGGCCGCGGTCAACATCATCGAGGCGGAAGGAGCCGCGCTCGAGCTGCGACTCGAGCCGGTCGATCCCCTGCAGTCGATCCATCAGCCCCATCGCCTGCTGCAGGCTCGTCGGCTCCTCGCCGAAGAAGGGATAGCGCTCGGAGAGGTCGGAGGGAGGCATCATCGCCTCCATCAGGGCGCCCAGCTTGGCCAGCTCGAGCCGGAGCGAGTCGTCCTGCAGCAGCTCGTCCATCATCCGCATCAGCTCCTCCCGCGCCTCGGGCGACATCGAGCGGAGCAGTGACTGCATCTGGGCCATCTGCCGCTGCAGGTGCTCGAGCAGCTGGTCCAGGTTCTCGATCCCGGGCGGGAACATCTGCCCGAAGCGGTCCATGAACGACTTGAAGTCGGGATTGGCCCCATTGGCGCGGTCCTGCAACATCTGGTTCAGGGCCCTGACCATCTCCTTCACCTCGGAGAGATCCTGGGAGGTCATCCGGCCGATCGACTGCTTCATGCCCTGGAACATCTGGTCGAGCATCTGCTGCTGCAGCCTGCGCAGCAGCTCCTCGAACTTCTCTCGCGCCTCGGGGACCATGAACTCGTAGTTCTTGAGAGCTTTCACCCGCCCGCCGAGGTCATCCGGCACCCGGTCGAGCTGGTCGCGCCGCTGCTGGGAAAGCTTCTCGAGCAAGTTTCGCTCCGGTCCGTCGGCGCGCTGCGCCTGCTCGACGCGCTGCTTGATGCCCTGGCGCTCGGTGTCGATGACCTCCTGCAGCTGCTCCTTCAGGTCGTCGACCACGCTGTCGAGGTCGTAGCGCGCCAGCTCCTGCTCCCGGAGGTCCTGCAGCTGCTTGGTCAGGTCGTCGAGGCCCGTCATCTCCGGCGAGCCCCAGCGGTAGAGCCGCTGGAGGGCACCGTTCAGGTCCCCGTGCGACATCAGGTCGTCGGAGATGGCCTCCAGGACCGTGTCGGCATCGAGCGGAAAGGGCTGCTGGGTTCCGTCCCAGGCGCTGTACCGGTACTTCATCTCGGGCTGGGTGCAAGCGACATTACACCGACTCGTCGGCGTTGCGGTCGGCCGATTTCGGACTCGCCACACCCGGCATCCCCCAGGTACCAGAGCGGAGGAAGTCGATGAAGCCGGCCACCGGCGTTGCGAGGCGGGTGCGCTTTAAGTGCACGATGTTCCACTGCCGGTGGATCGGGAAACCCTCCACATCCAGCAGCGCGAGCTTGCCGGCCGTCTCCTCCAGCCCGATCGCGTAGCGGGACAGGATCGCCAGCCCGAGCCCGCTCTCGACGCCGTGCTTGATCGCCCCGTTGGAGCCGAGCTCCATCCCCACCTGGAGGCGGACGTTGACCAGCCGGGCGGCCTTCTCGACCGCGAACCGGGTGCCGGAGCCCTCCTCCCGCATCAGGAAGGGCTCGTCGCGGAGATCGCGCAGGCGCAGGTTGCGCCGATTCGCCAGTGGGTGACCCTTGGGCGCTATCACAACCAGCTCGTCGGAGAGAAAGGGCAGGACAACGAGGTCGGGGTCCTTCAGCGGGGGACCGACGACGGCGAGATCGAGCTCGTTCTTCAGCACCTTTTCCTGGACCGCCCCGCGGGCGCCGATCTCGAGGCTGATGGCAAGACCGGGATGCAGCTTCTTGAACGCGCCCAGCGCAGCCGGGATGACGTAGATGCCGACGGTGGTGCTGGCGCCGACCTTCAGGCTGCCCCGCTCCAGGCCCTGGAGCTCCTCCAGCGCCTGGGCCGCCTCGTCGATCACGTTCAGCGTCTGCCGGACGTAGCCGTAGAGAAGGTGCCCCGCCTGGGTAAGCGCGACGTGCTTGCCGAGCCGGTCGAGGAGGTCCATCCGGACGTTTCGCTCCAGCTCTTTTACCTGGTAGGAGACGCTTGGCTGGCTCAGGCGGAGCTCGAGCGCGGCCGCGCTGAAGCTCAGGTTGTCGGCGACGGCCTTGAAAACCCGGAGCTGATGAAGCGTGATGCTCCGTTCCAGAGCCAACGGCGCCGTCCGGTTCAGCCGGCCCACCCGACCGCGATCCCGATAATGGGTGGGCATGGCGGAGCGCAAGCCGAAAGCAGCATTGAGTGCTGTCAAGCGTACCCGCCGCCCGGTCGCCAACCTCGAGGCACCCGAGCTCGAGCGTGCCACGGTCTCCGAGCAGAAGATCAACCAGTTCCGCAAGCGCCGCTACGAGGCGATCCACGCCGGCGGCGAGCCGAAGGGCCGGCTCTCCGCCCGGGCCCGGATCGACCTCCTCCTCGACCGTGGCTCCTTCGTCGAGCTCGACCTCTACGCGAAGTCGCGCGCCACCGGCTTTGGGATGGAGGAAAAGCGCTTCTCCGGCGACGGGGTGGTGGCGGGCTTCGGCACCGTCGAGGGCCGGTCCATCGCCGTCTACGCGTACGACGCCACAGTCCTCGGCGGCTCCCTGGGCGAGGTCACCGCCGCCAAGATCGTCAAGGTCCAGGAGCTGGCACTCCGCGACCGGGTACCGATCGTCGGCATCAACGACTCCGGCGGCGCCCGCATCCAGGAGGGCGTCGCGGCCCTGGCCGGCTACGCGGACATCTTCTTCCGCAACGTCCGGTCATCGGGCGTCGTGCCCCAGATCTCGATCATCGCCGGCCCCGCGACCGGCGGCGCGGTCTACTCGCCGGCGATCACCGACTTCATCTTCATGGTCCGCGGCGTCGGTCACATGTTCATCACGGGCCCGGAGGTGGTTCGCGTCACGACGGGCGAGAACGTCACCTTCGACGAGCTCGGCGGCGCCGAGGTCCACGGCACGCGCTCGGGCGTGGCGCATTTCATGTCGGCGAGCGAACGCGACTGCTTCCGGGACGTGCGGCGCCTGCTCTCCTACCTCCCGGCGCACTCCGGCGAGCGGCCACCCCACCGCGCGCCAACCGACGACCCGGACCGGGCCGACCCCGAGCTTCAGACGATCATCCCCAGCTCGCCCAACCTTCCCTATGACATGCGCGAGGTGATCACCCGGATCCTCGACAACCGCGAGTTCATGGAGGTGCAGCCCTTCTTCGCCCAGAACATCGTGATCGGGCTGGGCCGCCTCAACGGCCACGTCGTCGGCGTCGTCGGCAACCAGCCAAAGGTCCTGGCCGGTGCGATCGACATCAACGCGTCGGTGAAGTCGGCCCGCTTCATCCGGTTCTGCGACGCCTTCGGGATCCCGCTGATCTCTTTCGTGGACGTCCCCGGCTACCTGCCCGGCACCGCACAGGAATATGGCGGTGTCATCCGCCACGGCGCCAAGCTGCTCTATGCCTACGCCGAGGCGACGGTTCCCAAGCTGACCGTGATCACGAGGAAGGACTACGGCGGCGCCTATTGCGTCATGTCGTCGAAGCAGCTGGGTGCGGACTTGAACCTCGCCTGGCCGACGGCGGAAATCGCCGTCATGGGTCCGGAGGCGGCAGTCAACATCATCTACAAGCGCGACCTCGCCGCCGTGGCCGATCCCGCCAAGAAGCGGAAGGAGCTGGTCGCCGACTACGTCGAGCGCTTCGCCAACCCGTACGTCGCCGCCGAGCGCGGCTACATCGACGACGTCTGCGAGCCGCGGGAGACGCGTCGCCTGCTGGTGCGCGGCCTCGAGCTCTGCCTCAACAAGCGGGTCGAGCCGCCACCCCGCAAGCACGGCAACATCCCGCTCTGACGATCGCCACGGAGGGCGGGGCGGTCGCCGGGTGGGTGCCGCAGCCCCTGCCGCAGGCAGAGCTCCGGGGGACGTTGGAGGCGCGAATTGAGCAGCGGCGCCGGACGACCTTAACCGGGTGGCTTGGATCGCGGTCGAACCTTGTTTAGACTCACCCCGTCGCGTCCCATCCAACGAAGGAGCACCCCGACATGGCGGCCCAAACGTCCGAGCTGCAGCATCCCTGGCGTCCTCCGGTCCGGGTCGTCGGCTCCCGGCGCCGCCGGCGCACGGTCCAGGCCCGCCTCCGATCGGGTGTCCTCGAGGTGCTGGTGCCGGAGTCGATGCCGCAGCGCGAGCGGGACAGGTGGGTCGAGGTCATGCGCGCGCGGATCGCGCGCCAGCTGCAGCGGGCGCAGCCGACCGACGATCGACTGGAGGAGCGCGCCCAGCTGCTCAACCGGAGGCACTTCGGAGGCCGCCTGCGATGGAACTCGGTCGCCTTCGCCGAGCAGGGCCGGCGCTGGGGCAGCTGCACCTACACCGCGGGAGTGATCCGGATCTCCAGCCGGGCGGGCAAGCTGCCGCCGTGGGTGCTCGACTACCTGTTGGTCCACGAGCTCGCCCACCTCGAGCATGCCGATCACGGGCCGGCCTTTTGGGAGCTGGTCATGCGCTATCCGTTGACCGAACGGGCACGCGGCTACCTGATGGCGATCGACCACCGATTCGGCGATTGCGGGCAAGAGGATGAGCAGGAGGAGATCTGAGGTGAGGCCATAGCGCTCGACCTCGAGCTGTCCCGGGTCCGCAAGGGCAAAGGGGTCGTCCACCTCACCGTTCAGGTCGATGAGGGCAAGCCGGTGGAGACCCTGTGCGAGCGGATCTTCGAAGCGGGCGACTACGCGGTCACCGAGCTGGGGGCGACCTGCACGACCTGCCTGCGGCGGCAGCAGGACCCCTCCCGCATCTCCAACGCCATGTTCGGGCACGACCTCGGCACCCGGCTGCTGGAGCTTTCGCTCACCCAACCCCGCAAGCGGCCGGAGGACGAGGTGGCCGACGAGCGCGCCGCGCGGGCCGAGCCCCCACGGCTGCGCGTGGTTCCCGCCGAGCCGCGCCTTCCACCGGCGGAAGGGCCGGGCGATCGCGAGCGCCGCGACCGCCCTCTTCGCGAGGAGCCCGGGCGGGAGCGGCCGCGCCCGGCGGGCCTTGACCTCCAGGGGTTCGAGCAGGTCGGCCGCGACGAGTACCGGAGCCGGGGCGGGGTCCTGGTCCGGATCCTGAAACGAGAGGGCGGGGGTTGGGACATCGCCGAGGTCGAGCACGATGGTCAGGCGCGGCTTGAGCAGCTCGCCGACGGACGGGTCAGAGTGCGAATCGGCGATCTTCAGTTCGAATACAGCGGCGACTTCGAGAGGCGCATCCGCCCCGTCTGAAGCGCCCCGCGGGCAGGTCAGGGTGTCAGGAGGATCTTGGTCGCCTCCCGGCGGTCGAACATCTCGTACGCCCGGACGCCCTCTTCGAGCTTCATCCGATGGCTGACGATCTGGGCCGGGTCGAGGCGCCCGGCCTCGATCAGGTCGAGCAGCCGGCGCATGTAGGCCGGCACGTTGCAGACGCCGCCGGTGTAGGTGATGTCGTCCCACCAGAGCTTCATGTAGGGGAACTCGCCCGACGTGGTGTCGGGGACCCCCACGACCGAGACCGTCCCGCCCCGGCGGACGGAGTGGATCGCTGTCTCGATCGTCGCGGTCAGCCCCACTGCCTCGATCGCCCGGTCGACACCGTGGCCCCCGGTCTCCGCCTTGACCGCCTCGGAGGAGTGGACCGACCGGCCGTCGATCGCCACCGCGCCGAGGCGCTCCGCCATCTCCAGCCGGCTCGGCACCATGTCCACCGCCAGGATTCGGGCGGCTCCCAGGAGCCGGGCGCACATGATCGCCATCAGGCCCACCGGCCCGCAGCCGATGACGGCGACCGAGTCGCCCGCCTCGATCCCGGCCCGCTCCGCACCGAAGTACCCGGTGGCGAGGATGTCGCCAACGAAGAGGGCCTGCTCGTCGCTGACCGCATCCGGGATCCGCTCCAGGGTCTGGTCCGCGCTGGGCGCGATGCAGTACTCGGCCTGGCCACCACCGAGGTTCCCGAAATGCTCGCCGTAGCCGAAGACCGCCTTCTTTTCGCACTGGCTGAACCAGCCGCGGCGGCAGTAGTGGCACCGGCCGCAGTAGGTGAAGAAGCAGGCCACGACCCGGTCCCCGGGTTTGACCCGGCTGACATGCGCGCCCACCTCCTCGACCACGCCGACGAACTCGTGGCCGAGCACGGCTCCCGGTTGGATCGGGACCCGCTCGTGGTAGAGGTGCAGGTCGGACCCGCAGATGGCGCCCGTCGTGACCCGCACGAGAGCGTCGTCGGGGCCATTCAGCGACGGCTTGGCCACCTCGTCGAGGCGGACCGAGCGGGGACCCTGGAAGGTGAGCGCCTTCACGGCCGGGATTCTAGCCGGGCGCCGTGCCGGTGACCGACACGATATAGACCCGATGGCGGTATAGTGATATGGATGCTATCAATTATTCGGAGGTGCAGTAGCACATGACAGACATTCTCTGGACGGTTGTGATCGTGATCGCAGTCCTCCTCCTCCTTGCCATCATCGTCCGTGCCGTGATGAGTCGGCGTTCCCGGCCGACCTTCCAGACCCGGGAGCTGCCGGCCAGCTACCTGGGCGCCTACCAGTCCCGGATGACGGAGCTGCAGGCGATGTTCGTCGACCATCCCCGCGAGGCGGTCGCCTCCGCCAAGCAGCTGGTGGACGACATGACGATGCGGATGGGCTACCCCACCCGCCTCACCGACAAGGAGCGGATGGACGACCTGGCGTCGGTTGATCGTCGGCACGCCGACCGCTACCGCACCGGGCTCGGCCTCAAGGCCGATTCCACGACGGAGGAGATGCGGCGCACCCTCCAGTCCTACCTGGACCTGGCCCGCGACCTCCTTGACCGGGGCACCTCAGGCAGCGCCGTGGATGCGGAGACCCGCCCCGAGATCGCCGGCTAGCTGACCACGTCACCCACCAACTACTTGGGGGCTGAGCCAACGGGCCCGGCCCCTAAGCTTTGCCCGTGCGCCTGAAGAACAGCGTCGTCCTGATCACCGGAGCTTCGAGCGGGATCGGAGAGGCGACCGCCCTCGCCTTCGCGAGGAAGGGCGCCCGCCTGGCGCTCTGTGCGCGCCGCGTCGCGCGGCTCCAGGCGGTCGCCAAGCGCTGCCGTGAGGCCGGCTCTCCCAGGGTCACGACCAAGCGGGTGGACGTCGGTCGGCGGGTCGAGGCACGGGGCTTCATCGCCGCCGC
Organism: Chloroflexi bacterium UBA6019; assembly: GCA_002427995.1. Classification (GTDB taxonomy): domain Bacteria; phylum Chloroflexota; class Dormibacteria; order Dormibacterales; family Dormibacteraceae; genus UBA6019. Next base: position 12,300 of record DIZV01000144.1, on the reverse strand, counting down.
CCTGCGGGACTTCGAGCGGGTCGACGTCCTCGTCAACAACGCCGGCCTGGGCTGGGCCGGGCCGCTGCTGGAGATGCCGGAGGAGAAGGCCCGCGAGCTCGTCGAGGTGAACATCCTGGGGCTGCTCTGGGCCTCCCAGGCGGCGCTGGAGCCGATGCTCGCCGCCGGGGCCGGAGTGATCATCAACGTCTCCTCCATCGCCGGCGTGCGCGCCGCCCCCTACTCCGCGCTCTACTCGGCGACCAAGCACGCCGTCACCGGCCTCTCTCATGCCCTTCGAGGCGAGCTGAGCGGCAGCGGCGTCAAGGTCTGCGCGGTCTATCCGGCGGTCACCACGAGCGAATTTTTCACTGTCAGCGGCGGCCGCGAGGTGGGCCCGGTCTACTCGGCCGAATGGGTCGCAAACCTGATCGTCCGAACCGCCCGCTTTCCGCGCCGCGACGCGATGGTGTTCCCCTTCCGGCTGGCCCACTTCGCGGAGCCCTTTCTGGGCGGGCTGATCGACCATGCCGTCGGCGAGCTGAGGCGCAAGGCGGAGCCGGACGTCTCCCGGTGACGCCGATCGTCGTCCTGCTCGCGCTCGTCGCGGCGGGCCTGCACGCCGGCTGGAACGTGCTGCTGAAGACCTCCGGCGACCCGCTGCCGACCTCGACCCGGTCGCTGGCGTCCTCGGCGATGCTGGTGACCCCTGCCCTGCTGCTGGTCTGGTTTCTGACCGGCCACCCCGCCCTGCCTCCGCTTGGCTGGCTGATCCTGGTGCTGTCCGCGCTGGCCGAGGCGATCTACTTCGTCTTTCTGAGCCGGGCCTATCAGGCGGGCGACCTCTCGGTCGTCTACCCGATCGCTCGCGGCACCGGCCCGCTGGTCGCGGTCGGGGCCGGCCTTCTCATCCTCCGCGAGCACCTGAGCGCGATCGAGTTGGTCGGGGTGGTGGCCCTGCTGGCCGGCATCTGGACCGTGCGCAAACCGACCTTCGACGCGGCGGTGCTCCCCGCCCTCGTCACCGGCCTTTTCATCGGCGTCTACACGACCCTCGACCGAGTCGGCATCAACCTCGGCTCGCCCTGGCTTTACGCCGGGCTGCTCTGGGGCCTGATGGCTGTCTTCCTGGGCATCCTGACGCGCGGGCGGCCCCTCCAGCGGGGCGCCGGTGAGAACTGGCCTACGTCGATCGCCATCGGGTTGATGATGGCCTCCGCCTACGGCCTGGCACTGGTGGCCCTGACGCTCGCCCCGGTGGCGATCGTGGCGCCGCTACGGGAGTCGGCGATCGTGCTGGTGACGGCCTGGGGAGTCTGGCGAATGAAGGAGCGGGAGGGCGCGGCGCTCCGGATCGTCGGCGCCGTGGCGATCGTAGCGGGGATCATCCTGATCGCGGTCTGAGGCCTCCCTCCGCGGGAGCGTGCCGGGCGGTAGAATCCGCGCCGTCTTGCGCCGGAGCCCGATCTACTACCTGACCCACTGGTACACCTTCCGCACCGTGGTCGGCATTCTCCTCGGGTTGCTGATGGCGGCGATGGTCTTCGGGATCTACTCCTTCGGGACCTTCGGAATCCATCCGGAGGACAAGCTGGTCCCCAGCTCCGACTCACCCGACCCGAACGTCGTGATCGTCGGCATCGACGACAACAGCATCGGTGCGATCGGCCACTTCCCATTTCCGCGCGACCGTTACGCCACCCTGCTCGACAACCTGCACCGGGCCGGAGCCGCGGTGACAGTCTTCGACATCGGCTTCAGCGAAAGCACCAGCGGCTCCGGCGACGACCTTTTCGCCGGCGCGATCGGCCGCGATGGACCGGTGGTCCTCGCCTACGGCCAGACCAGCCTCCAGAACGGCGACCACTCTTACGTCTACCAGAACGCAGGGGACACCAACCGACCGCTCGACAAGTTCCTCTGCGGGAACCCGAGGGCGGCGCCGGGCTGCCGGCCGGTCGCCGAGCTCGGCTCGACCGCCGTGGTCCACGACGCCGACCAGGTCGTGCGCCGGATGCCGATGTTCCTCCAGGCCACCTGCGTTGAGAACGGCGACGGCCGCTGCGCGCCGGGCATCGTCAACCCGATCAGCTTTGTCGCCTACCGACAGTTCATCCTCCAAGCGCAGGCCGCTTCGGTGCCACTGCAATACACCTCGGAGGGCGCGACCTTCGGCAGCGCCTGGCTCAAGCGGCTCCCGCTCGACCCCTCTGGCGATGCCTGGATCGGCTTCTCGGGCGGCCCCGGCAACCTCGAGCGCCACGGTCAGTACGTGAGCTTCCGCGACGTCTACACCAACAGCTTCGAGCGCTCCCGGATCGACGGCAAGATCGTGCTCGTCGGCCTCTACCGGGCCACCGGCATCCACGACGAGCTGCAGGTCCCGACCGGTGACGCCATGTATGGGGTCGAGATCCACGCCAACATGATCCAGACCCTCAACTCGCCCCGGCAGAGCCGTTTCATCCAGCCCGAGCCGCCAGCCCTGGTGCTCCTGACGCTGCTGCTGGTCGGCGTGCTGCTCGGCCTGCTGCTGCCCCGGCTCTCGGCCCTCTTCGGCCTCGGCCTCACGGTGGCGGTGGCGGTCGTCTACACCGTTGGCTGGATCGCTCTGGGCGCCTTCGGATCGTCGATCCAGCTCCTCCCCGAGCTGTTTCACGTCTGGCTGGCGATCGGCCTCACCTACGCGGCGATGATGGCCTACCGCTTTCTCTACGAGGAGCGTGAGAAGCGGAAGGTCACCACCCTTTTCGGCCAGTACCTCAAGCCCGAGCTGGTCGAGAGGATGGCCAGGAAGCGCTCGGTCGAGGAGGTCGAGATCGGCGGCGAGCGAAAGGAGCTGTCGCTGCTCTTCGTCGACATTCGCGGCTTCACCCGGATGTCGGAGTCGATGGAGCCGCAGGACGTGCTGCGCGTCATCGATCTCTACCTGGACGAGTTGACCAAGGTCGTGTTCAGGTGGGACGGCACGCTCGACAAGTACGTCGGCGACGAGATCATGGCGTTCTGGAACGCACCTCATGACCAGGCGGGCCACGCCCTGCTGGCGGTCCGCTGCGCGTGGGAGATGGTGACCCGGATGCCGGAGATGAACGCAACCCTCGCCGCCGAGGGACTCCCGCAGATCCAGTTCGGCATCGGCATCAACACCGGGCCCGCGACGATCGGGATCATGGGCACCCAGCGGCGCCACACGTACACCGCTCTCGGCGACACCGTCAACACCGCCGCCCGCTTCTGTGGCGCCGCCGGCCCGACCCAGATCCTGATCGGTCAGGCCACCTACGCGGAGTGCCGGGACTACGTCGCGGTCGACATGGTTCCCGGCCTGCAGCTGAAGGGCAAGAGCGCTGAGAAATTCACGATCTACCGGGTCACCGCGATCCGCGCGGCTCCCGGCCAGCCCTGGGCAACAGTTCCCGGGTTGGAGACCTACAGCGAGGTCGGCGTCTACCAGCAGCAGACGATGATCGGCGCCGGTGCCACCGTGGCGCTGGAGACCGGCCCCACGGCGGACCACCAGCTGCCGACGGCGGAGTTCGAGCTGCCGTTCGAGCCCGCCGCGCCGACCGGCTAGCGGAGCCGCTCCCGGTACCGGTCGGCGGAGCGTGCGACGGACTCTTTCGCGCCCGCCGCGACCACCTTCTCCCACCCCGGATTGCCGTAGATCCGGTCGAACCGGAGCGGCTCGACCGCCGCGGCGATGCCGACGACCGCCTCGGCCGGCAGCGGGATCAGGTTGGGATAGCTGCGCATGAAGCTCACGAACCGGCGGTCGGGCACGACCATGATCGTGTCGCCGGTGAAGAGCGCGCCGCGGCCGCCCGCGCCAGCGGGCCAGTGAAGCACGCTCGAGCCATCGAAGTGGCCCCCGCAACGGACGGCTACCAGCCCCGGCAGGAGCTCGGCCGAGTCTTGCCAGAAGCGAACCGCCGCGTCGGGGCGCATCACCCACGCCTGGTCGGCCTCGGGCAGCAGGATCGGAGCGCCGGAGAAGGCGGCCGACCAGTCGGCCATCGCCCCGTAGAAGTGCGGGTGCGAGGCCGAGATCGCCACCAGCCCACCCCGCGCCCGGAGCTCGGCAATGATTCCATCGTCGACCAAGCTGGGGCAGTCCCAGAGCAGGTTGCCGGCCGGGGTCTGAACCAGGTATCCAACCGGTCCGATGCCCAGCTGCGGCAGGCAGCGCAAGCCGGTCAGGCCAGGCTCCAGCTCGCGGATCTCGTAACCCTGGCCGGCGCCGCGCAGCTCATCGAGGCTGGTCCAGGCCTGTCCGACGGGAGGCACGTACTCGCGCTCGTCGAGGCAGATCGGGCAGGCCGCCGGCGGGGCGGACGAGGGCGCGTACTGGGTGCCACAGGCCCGGCAGACCCAGGCGGCCAGGTGCCTAAGCGGGTACATAGACGTACAGGGCGGAAAGATCGACGGTGGCCGGGGAGAGGTCCTGGTTGGCCACGAAAAAAGTGACCGCGCCGGGGCTCGCGACGTCGAGCGGGACCGAGCTGATGAGGTTGCCGTTGAGCCACGCCTCGACCTGGGTGGCGCGGACGGCGACCACCAGCCGGTTGAGCTGGTTGACCGGGACCTCGGCGGGCTCGGAGAACTTCTCGACCGGGACCGCGCCGCCCAGCCGCTGCGTGATCCAGACCTTGCCGCGGGGGCTGACGTAGACCATGACGCAGTCGGCCGGCGAGCACCGGGCACCGACCCCGAGGTTGGCATCGCCGGCCGTGATCGGAGTGAAGTCGGCGATCACCACCTCGTCCGCTGGCGTCGGCCCGGTGATGACACCGATGCCGGATCCTCGGGGGCCGGCGGTGAGCGTGGCGAAGCCGCCGCCGACGGGGATCGAGGCCCTCCCCCGCGGCACGCCGGTGGCATCGATCGCCACCCCCGTCAGGTCCGCGGGGAGCGACGCCAGGCCCGCGAAGGAGTCGGCCTCGAATTGGCCCGCCAGCTTCAGCCCGCAGGTGCCGCCGGTGCCCGCCGCCGGACCAACGCCGGCCCTCAAGAACTCGCAGGGTCCCGCAGCGGGGGTCGTCGAGGTGGCCACCGTCGGGGTCGCGGCCGGGCCGGCCGGCCGGTTGCCGAACGCCACGAAGGCGATCGCGAGGGCGACGAGGAGGACCCCGGCCGCCACGCCTCCGAGCAACGGCAGGTTCGGCCTTCGGGCCGCCCTCGGCGGCTGCTGGCGGCCGGGCGGCCGCGGAGCGTAGGCGGGAGCCGCGGGAGCCGGTGCGCCGGCGGGGATCGCCGTCATGGTCGTCACGGCCGCTGGAGCCATCCGGGCGAGATCCGCGCCGGGCTCGAGCGAATGGATCCAATCCGGCCCGCAGAGGCGGGTTGCGATTGCGCTCAGGGCGCGGTCGAACTTGGCGCCGGTCTGGTAGCGGTCCTCCCGCCGCTTGGAGAGCGATTTGAGGATCACCGCCTCGAGGGCCGGGTCGAGGCCAGGGCGGATGACCGTGGGCGGCGGCGGCGGCGCCTGGACGTGCTTGGCGAAGAGTGTGAAAGGCCCATCGGCGGCGGTCGCTTCGAATGGCGGCCGGCCGCAGAACACCTCGTAGCAGACGATTCCCGCGCTGTAGAGGTCCGACCTGCCGTCCACTTTGCTGGTGGTGACCTGCTCGGGGGACATGTACTGCGGGGTGCCGACGGTGGTGCCGGTCCTGGTCGCGTGGCTGGTCGCCCCCTCGTCGGTCAGGCGGGCGATCCCGAAGTCGGCCACCTTCACCTCCCCGGCCCGCGAGAGCATCACGTTCTCAGGCTTCACGTCGCGGTGGACGATGGCGTGCTGATGGGCATGGTCGAGCGCCTGGAGCAGGCCATGCATCACCGCGAAGGCCTGCGGATCCGGCAGCGGCCTTCCCCTCAGCAGGTCGCGCAAGGAACCGCCCTCGATGAACTCGAGGGCGAGGTAGTGGCCGCCGCCGGCCTCGATGATGCCGCGCACGCGGACGATGTTCGGGTGGGTCAGGCGGGACATCACGGCGCCCTCCTGGAGGAAGCGCTGGACCGCGATCGGGTCGGCGGCCGCGGTTATCAGCAGCTCTTTCATGGCGACCTTCTCGTGGGTCTCCTCATGCTCTGCCAGATAGACCGCACCCATACCCCCGCGGCCAAGCTCGCGCTGAACCGAGTAGCCGCCGATGTGGCGGCCTGGCGACGGTTGGGTGGCCTGGTTCGGGCTGCTGGTGGGCGAATCCGGCGCGGCGCCCGGCGGTGGGCCGTCGACTGCCATTGTCCGCGGGAGCCTACCAGAGATGCTCCGGCCGTTCCGTGGAGCGGTCGACCCTATGGATTTTTGGGCCTTTTGGCCCGATAATTCCGGCAGCCTACATTCCGGCAGCCGCCGGACCAATCAATCGGGAGGAATCCTTCACATGCAGAATCCACCAGGACCGCCGGCACAGCCACCGGCAATGGCATCCTCCGGGATGGACAAGAAGACTGCGTCCACACTCAGCTACCTCGTGGTCTGGGTCACAGGGATCATCTTCCTCTTCGTCGGAAAGGACGATCCCGACGTCAAGTACCACGCCGCTCAGTCCGTCGTTTTCTTCGGCGGGCTCACCGTCCTGCAGATCCTGATCAACATCGTCAGCAACATCGGCGGCCTCGGTGCGATCGGCATTGTCGCGTCCCTCATCGCACTGGTTCAGTTCGTCGGCTGGATCTACTGCCTCTACAAGGCGTGGACCGGTCATGGGGCGCGCTTTGCGATCCCGGTCGTCGGCGGGGTCGTAACCCCCTGGGCAGAGCAGCTCGCGGCTCGCGTCTGATCGCGGAAGTCTTCTCTGGGGAGGCCGCACGGCCTCCCCTTTTTATTTCACCCGGCTGATTCGAGCGGCACTCACTCCCAGCTTCCCGAGCGCGGAGCGGACGCCCAGGAGCAGCTCGTCGCGTTGCTGCCGAGCCTCTGTCAGCTCCTCCCGCAGCCGCTGCACCTCGACTTCCAGCCGCTGCAGCCGGGGATCAGGCTTGCCCACCCGGGCGCGGAGGTCATCGGCCTCGAGGCGAAGGCGCTCGGCTTCAACGCGCCGGTCCCGAAGCTCCGCCTGGAGCTTTTGGATGACGTCGGAGGCGGGATTCTCGGGCATGCGCCTCAGGAGGCGTTCGCCGCGACGGCGGGAGCCGTCACGTAGCGACAGATGCCCGGCTGGAATTCGCGCAGGCGGAGGTGCTCCATCTCGCCCCGCAGGAAGCGCGCCTTCAGCTCCAGGCCGCGCATCCCGACCCCCTGCCTGGCGATCCCGAAGAGGGCCGCGGAATCCTCGTACGGAAAGCGGTAGAGCTTGAAATGGTCGATCAGCATGCAGAGGCCGAGCCGCTGCCCGTCCTCTTCGACAACGTACTTGTAGCAGGGTACGCAGCGGCGGGCGACCTCGCGGATCTTGAACCCTCCGACGCGCTGCAAGACGTAGTCCATGGGCGAGCGCATTTCCGTTCAGAATCGTACCCGAGTGTACTCGTGGACCTGAGGCTGACGACCGAGCAGGAAGCCCTCCGCCGGGAGGTGCGCAAGTGGGCGAAGGACAACCTCGACTCCGGTACCTCCTCCGGGACCCCGGCCGGCCGGGAGTGGCAGCGCCGGCTGGCCGAGGGCGGTTGGGGGGCGCCCGCCTGGCCGGTCGAATGGGGCGGCCGCGGGGCCGGGCCGTTCGAGAACCACCTCATCGCCCAGGAGCTGGCGCTTGCCGGCGCCCCCGCCTCGCTGGCCGTGATCGGGACCGGCTGGGCGGGGCCGGCGATCCTCGCCCACGGAGGTGAGGCGCTGAAGCGACGCTTCCTGCCTCCGATCCTGAACGGGGAGGAGATCTGGTGCCAGCTCTTCAGCGAGCCCGACGCCGGTAGCGACCTCGCCGCCCTTCGGACGCGGGGCGTAAAGCAGGGTGACGGCTGGCGGCTCTTCGGCCAGAAGATCTGGACCAGCTATGCGCTCGAGTCTGAGTACGGGATCCTCCTGGCGCGCACCGACCCCGCTTCACAGCGGCAGCACGGGATCACCTGTTTCGCCTTCCCGATGCGGCAGCCGGAGGGGCGGCTGGAGATCCGGCCGATCCGGCAGATGGATGGCCGGGCCACATTCAACGAGGTCTTCTTCGACGGTGCCGAGGTGTCCGGCGACAACGTCATCGGCGAGGTCGGCGGCGGCTGGGCGGTGGCGATCACAACCCTGATGAACGAGCGGACCAACCTCTCGACCGGCCTCGGAACGCTCTGGGGCGACGGGCCGACGCTGGCGGACCTGCTCGCCCTTGCCCGCCGGACCCGGCTGACCGCGATGCAGCGGCAGAAGGTGGCCGACCTCCACATCACCTCCGAGGCGATCAAGCTCACCGCCTACCGGATGCTCTCCACCAGCGGCAGCGCGGCGTCGGTGACCAAGCTGGCCGCCGACCGGTGGGGCCAGCAGGTGAACGAGCTGGCGGTCGAGCTGCTCGGGATGGACGGTCTGCTGATGGCTGATTCGGGCTTCCAGCGGGCGTTCCTCTTCGCCCCCGCCCTGACCATCGGCGGCGGGACCACCGAGGTGCAGAAGAACATCCTCGCCCAACGGGTCCTGGGGCTTCCACGAGGCTAGGCGAGCTCCTCGGCGAGGCGGATGGCCGCCAGCATGTTGGCCGGGCGGGCCTGGCCGGTGCCGGCGATGTCAAAGGCGGTGCCGTGGTCGACCGAGGTCCTCACGATCGGCAGCCCGATGGTCACGTTGACCCCCGTATCGAGGCCGAGCATCTTGATCGGGATGTGGCCCTGGTCGTGGTACGCCGCAACCACCGCGTCGAACTCGCCCCCTGCGCCGCGGACGAACACGGTGTCGGGCGAGAGAGGGCCGGAAACCTGAAGGCCCCGGGCGCGGGCGGCTTCGACCGCCGGCGCCAGCTGCAACCGGTCCTCGGAACCGAGCATCCCGTTCTCGCCGGCGTGGGGATTGATGCCGGCCACGGCGATGCGGGGGTGGGAGATCGACGCCCGCTCCCGGAGGAAGGTCTCGATCAGGTCGATCACCTCGAGGCACCGCTCCTCGGTCGCGCGGCCGATCGCCTCTACCAGGCTGGCATGGGTCGAGAGGTGCACGACGCGGAGCCTCTGGTTGACCAGCATCATCGCGAACCGTTCGGAGCCACAGAGAGAGGCAAGAGCCTCGGTGTGGCCGGGATGCGGGATGCCGGCGTCCCGCCAGGCCTCCTTGTTGATCGGAGCCGTGCAGATCGCGTCGACCTCGCCCGCGAGCGCCATTCTCGCCGCCCGTTCGAGATAGGCGTAGCAGGCCGCCCCCGCCGCGGAGGAGAGCTCACCCCATCTCAGGCCGCTGGGAACGTTGTGGAGGTCGATGACATTGACCACCCCCGGCTCGAAGACGGCCTCGGAGGCCGAAGGAACCACTCGGAGCCGGAGCCTGCCACCGACGCCGACCACGTCCAGGGCCTGGGCGAGCCGCTCGGCATCGCCGACCACGACGGCCCGGTGAGGTTGCGCGGCGAGCGCCCCGACGATGATCTCGGGGCCGATGCCTGCGGGATCCCCCATGGTGATCGCGATCTTGCTCCTGGCCAATTGAGTCCTCCTACGCCGGGTTTCCGAGCAGCAGCCTGACCGCCGCCAGCAGGACATCGGGCTGGCCGAAGCCACCGGCCTTGGTCACGAGCATCGTGTCCGAGCCCTCGAGCTGGTTCCAAACGACCCCCGGAAGCAGCTCGCCGCCGGGCCGGAGCGCACCGGCGCCGAGCTCGCGGCAGACGGCGAGGGCGGTGTCTCCGCCGGTGGCGATGATGGCTGAACCGGGCGGAAGCGCTCGAAGCTCGGTGGCGGTCCGGTGCGCGAGACGGACGGCCAGGGCGTCCGCGTCACCCTCCGGCTCGTCCAGCAAGTCGAAGACGGCGACCTCCGGCAGGCCCTTGCGGATCGCGGCCAGGTGCCCGCGGGCCCCCGGCTGCCGGGTGCCGACGGCGACGACGACAGCCGGACGAGGAAGGGGGGGCGCCGCTGGGGGCAGTTTCCAGTGCCGGCGGGCGATCGCTGCCGCGAGCCCGGCCGAGCCGGCGGGCAGGATATCGTCGCGATCCTCGATCGCCGCGGCAAGCAGGTCCAGGTCCTCGTCACTCGCGGCGTCGGCGACCACGAGCTTCCCGCGAAGGCCCTCCAACCAGCCAGTGGAGGAGAGTCGGCGCGCATCCACAACCTCAGCGCCGTCCATGACCGGTCCGCGATCCTCCCCGTCCACCAGCAGCCGGCCGCGCACGACCGTGCGCCCCTGGGCCGGCAGGCTGGGCGCAAGCAGCACCACTCGCCGCCGCAATGCGTCGCCCGCTGCCAACAGTTCTGGCCCGACCGCCCCGCGGAGGGTGGAGTCGACCTTCTTGAAGACCTTGGGGCTGGGACCGAAGCTGCGGACCATGGCCAGGCAGCACTCGCCCACCGCCCGGGCTGCCTGAAAATCGGGAACCGACCTGGTCTCGGTGTCGCGCACCTGCACCATCCCGGCGCCGAGGTCCTCGCTCCAGGCGGCGGCCGGTGGGTAGGTGATCCGGACCCTGCCCACCGCTCCGAAGTGGACGGCGCTGTCGGCTGCCCCGGTCAGGTCGTCGGCGACCACGAATCGGATCACCGAGCCAGCGTACCCACTTGCGGTCAGGCCGAGATCAGCTCCAGCTGGACCGGCCGCTCCGGCGGGACGAGACGGACCGGGCGCCGATCCGCGACCTGGTGCCGCGCCCGCAGCGCTGACACCATCTGTTGGATGGGGCGCATCTGCTCCTCGGTGAGGTAGGCGCCCCGGCGGTACTCAGCCTCGTACCTAGGTAGCAGCTCCGGCCAGTGCCTGGCCAGGGACTCCATGAAATGCTCTTTGGTGCCGGGCCGGAGGTAGAGCAGGTTGGCCCAGATCCCGCAGGCGCCGGCCTCCCGCGCCGCTGCCACCACCGCTTCCAGCTGCTCGGGCCGGTCGGAAAGGCCAGGCAGGATGGGCGCCATGCCGACGTTCGCCTTGACGCCCGCCGCAACCAGCCGGGAGAGGGCCTCGAGCCGGCGTCGAGGATGCGCGGTGCCGGGCTCGGTCCTCCGCCAGACCTCGTCGTCGAGGGTGGGTACGGAGAAGGTGACGCCGAGCTCCGCCCTCCGCGCAAGATGGGTCAGGACGTCGATGTCGCGAACGATCATCGGCCCGCGAGTGATGATCCCGGTCGGGTTGGAGTGGTCGGCGAGCACCCCGAGGCAGGCGCGGGTCAGCCGGTAGGTCCCCTCGGCCGGCTGGTAGGGATCGGTGGCGGCGCCGATCACCACCGTCTCGCCGGCCCAGCGGTGGCGCCCCAGCTCGACCCGGAGCACCGAGGCGATGTTGGCCTTGACGCGGATCGTCCGGCCGTAGCGATCATCCGACGGCCTCTCGGCGCGCTTCTCGAAGGCGCGGACGTAGCAGAAGGTGCAGCGGTGCTCGCAGCCCATGTAGGGGTTGAGCGACCATTTGAAGGGCATCCCCCGGACCGCATTGAGAGCGCTCTTACACGGCTGCTCGACGTACTCGACGCTTGTTTTTCGGGCCTCCAGCGACGGCATCGGCACCAAGCTTAGAACGTTTGTTCGCTCTCCGGGTGGTCGAGGAGGGACAGAAGTCGTTGAGGAGGCAGACGTCGCAGAGGGGCCGTTTGGCGTCGCAGACACGGCGTCCGTGGAGGATCAACCGGAGCGAGAACCCGGTCCATTCCTCCGGCGAGATCACCTCGCAAAGGTCCTTCTCGATCTGGACCGGATCCCGGCTGTCGGTCAGCCGGATTCGGTTGCAGAGCCGGTTGACGTGCGTGTCGACGGCAAACCCGGGCACGCCGAAGGCGACCCCGAGGACGACGTTGGCGGTCTTGCGGCCGACTCCCGGCAGCTCGGTCAAGTCGTCCATCCGGGGCGGGACCCGGCCGCCGAAGCGTTCGGCGAGAGCGGCGGCGGAGCCCCGGATCGCCTTCGTCTTCTCCCGGAAGAAGCCGGTCGGCTTGATCAGCGCCTCCACCTCGCCCGGGTCGGCGGCGGCCAGGTCGGCCGGTTCGGGCCAGCGCGCGAAAAGGCCGGGCGTCACCCGGTTGACCGTCTTGTCGGTCGATTGAGCGCTGAGGATGGTCGCAACCAGGAGCTGGTAGGGCGTCTCGAACTCGAGCTCGCACCGGGCTTCGTAGACCTCCTTCAAGCGGACGACGGTCTTCTCGGCCCGCTGCCGCGCGCCGTAGGGCCTAGCCAAGCAGGCGCTTGGCCGTGCCTGCGATCTCGCCGCCCGGGGCGCGGCCCGCGAGGCGGAGGTTCGCCTCCCTCATGACCTGGCCGAAGCCGGCCGGC
>DIZV01000147.1:4737-9383 GCA_002427995.1 Chloroflexi bacterium UBA6019 | reverse complement strand
CGCCTGCGACATCCGGCTGGCGGCTGAGGGAACCCGCTTCCAGGCGGGGTTTACGGGCATCGGCCTCTCGCCGGACTCGACCACCTCCTACTTCCTGCCCCGCCTTGTCGGGCCCTCGGTGGCCACCCGACTGATGCTGACCAACCTGGCGTTGGAGGCCGAGGAGGCTCTCCAGCACGGCCTGGTTGCCTCCGTCCACCCCGAGGAGCAGCTCCACGCCGCGGCGGTCGAGCTGGCCGAGCGGATCGCCCGGATGCCGAGCGGCGCGCTCCGCCGCGCAAAGCGACTGCTCGAGGCCAGCCTCTCCCAGACCGCCGAGGAGCAGGTCGCGATGGAGGTCGGGTTCATCCTCGAGTCGTTCGCGACCGACGACTTCCGGGAGGGTGTCACCTCCTTCGTCGAGAAGCGCAAGCCCGACTTCGCGGCGGAGCGGCAGTGATGGAGCCGCTGCTGCGGACGACCTGGACCGACCCGGTGACGGCGAGCCACGGCTACCTCGTCATCGACCGCCTGGTCGGCGGGATCGCCGCCGGGGGCACCCGGGTGCGCGAGGGCTGCACGCTGGAGGAGGTCGAGCGCCTGGCACGCGCCATGACGCTCAAGAGCGGCGGCCTTGACCTTCCCGTCGGTGGCGCCAAGTGCGGGCTCGACGTCGATCCCCATGACCCCGCCGCCACCGCCATTCTGGTTCGCTTCGTCCAGGCCCTGCGGCCCTTCTTTGAGACGTACGTCGCGACCGGGGAGGACATGGGCACGACCCAGGCGCAGCTGCTCCAGGCGTTCGCCCAGGCCGGTCTCGGAGTGCCCTTCCAGGCGATCGTCAACCGGAGCACCGATCCGCCGGCGGAGGTGGCCCGCGCGGCGGCGACTTTCGACATCCAGTCCGACGGCATCGACCTCTTTGACCTGGTCGGCGGCTACGGCGTGGCCGAGGCCGCGGAGGCGGCGATGACCCACCTGGGCCTCAAGCCGGGCGCGATCACCGCCGCCCTCCAGGGCTTTGGCTCGATGGGCGGCTCGAGCGCCCGCTACCTGGCCCGCAAGGGGGTGAAGGTGATCGGCATCGCAGACGCTGGGGGAACCATCGCCAACCCCGAGGGCCTCGATGTCGAGCACTATCTGGCCCTACGCAGCCCGTTCGGCGAGATCGACCGAAGCCGGCTCGCGCCCGGCGACAGGGCGCTGCCCCGCGACGAGTGGCTTCGCCTCGGCGCCGACCTGGCCGTCCCCGCGGCGGTGGCCGACGCCATCCACGAGGGCAACTGCGACCAGTTCACCGGGCGGCTGATCGTGGAGGCCGCCAACATCCCGACGACCGCCGGCGCCGAGCGGCGGCTGATCGAGCGTGGGGTGCTGGTGATCCCCGACTTCATCGCCAACGCGGGGACCAACGGTTGGGCCCTGTGGGTTGTCCTCGGCCTCGTCGACCCGGGCGCGGACGCCGCCTTCGCCAAGATCTCCCAGACCATGCGGCGGACTGTCAGCGCGATGCTGGAGCTGGCCGACGAGGCCGGGGTCACGCCCCGTGAGGCTGCCACCCGGGTTGCCCTCGCCAATTCCGACCGCCACCTCGCCGCGCTCGGCGGCGGGACCCGATCAGCGGTGCTGGAGTGATCCGTAACCGAGGACCGCGCCGAAGCCGATGAGTCCGGCGCCGGCCGCGGCGTCCGCCACCCGCAGACCCCTCTCGGGCACCCGCCGCCGGATCAGCGCCATGCCGATGGAGAGGATCGCGAACCAGGCCATCGAGCCGATTCCGACGCCGAGCACGAGCAGGGCCGCGGCCGCCGCGGTGGAGGCCAGGCTGGCGGCGGAAGCGGCGGCGAAGATCGCGGCCCAGGAGGCGATCGTCATCGGGTTGGAAGCGGTTGCCGCAAGGCCGGTGCGGAAGGCGGTCCAGGGCGTCGCTACCTCCGCCTCGGCCTCGAAGCCGGAACGGACCCGGAAGGCTGACCAGAGGGTGCGGGCGCCGAGCAGGATGAGCACTGCCGCGCCCAGCAGGCCAAAAGCGACCCGGAGGCCGGTCGCCGCCAGCAGGGATGCCGCGCCGGCGACGCCGAGAGCCGCGTAAACGAGGTCCACGGTGGCTGCACCGGCGCCGATCCCGAGGCCCACCCGGGCTCCGTGGCGGAGGCTCGAGCGCGCGCAGAGGAGCCAGATCGGGCCGACCTGGGCACCGACCAGGAACCCGAGGCCGAGGCCGGCGAGGAGAGCCGCTGGCAAGGGCTCAGCCGGTCGCCCGGTTCAGCTGGTGGCGGGTGGTCACCCGCCGCACGGTGCCGGTCCGGGTCGAGAGGATCAGCGAGCTGGTCTCCGCCCAGCCGCCGCCGAAGTAGACGGGCGCCAGCAGCGACCCGCCGGTGATTCCGGTGACAGCGACCGTCAGCTCTCCGGTCGAGAGGTCGGACACACCCCAGACCCGATCGCCCTCCTCTCCCGCGAGGATTCGCTCCTCGTCATTGCGCGGCCAGAGCCGGCACACCATGTCGCCACCCAGGCAGCGGACCGCGCAGGCGGCGAGGATCGCCTCCTGGAGCCCGCCGAAGCCGAGCATGGCGTCGATCCCGGTCCAGTCGGCCGCGGCCAGCAGCCCGGCGGTGATGTCGCCGTCCTCGAGGCTGACGATTCGCGCGCCGGCGCCGCGGATCTCCTCGATCAACCCCTGGTGCCGGGGACGGTCGAGGATGGCGATGCTGAGGTCGGCGACCCGGCAATCGCGCGCGAAGGCGATCCGGCGGAGGTTGTCCGCCACCCCGTCGTCAAGGTCCAGGGTTCCCCGCGAGCCGGAGCCGACCACCACCTTCTCCATGTAGGCGACGGCAGGCAGCGAGGGAAAGGCGCCCGGCTCGCCGGCGACCAGCATCGAGATCGCGTTGGGCAGCCCCCGCGCGACCAGGCTGGCGCCCTCGACCGGGTACACGCCGAGCTCGCTCGGCTCGCCCTCGAGGACGCCGACCCGGGAGCCGGCAGAGAGGATGCCGTCTCCCCGGGGACCGAGGGCCACCTGCCCCCGGAACCCGAGTTCCTCGAGGGCCTGCAGCATCGCCGACGCGGCCAGGTTCTTCACCTTGTCCTGGTCGCCGCGGCCGGTCATCCGGCCCGCGGCCAGGGCGGCAGCCTCGGTGACGCGGACCAACTCCAACTCGCTCTTGCCGAGCAGGTCGATCGGGGCCGGTGGCAGCGGCAGGCGGTCCTTCAACTCGCTCTCCATTTTGCTTCTCAGTTAACGGCCGAACCTGAAGAAACCGTTACTGCCGATCGAGATCGGCGGCTTCTTCGAGGAGCTCGGCCGGCCGCAGCTCCATCTGGTCGACACCGCTCCGCTCGACCGCCGCGGCGACGAAACCGCTGAACATCGGGTGCGGGCGCTGGGGCCGAGAGCGGAACTCGGGGTGGAACTGGCTGGCCACGAACCAGGGATGGTCGGCCAGCTCGATGATCTCCACCAGGCGGCCGTTGGGCGACAGCCCGCTGTAGATGAGCCCCGCCTCGCCGAGCACCTCTCGATACTCGTTGTTGAACTCGAAGCGGTGCCGGTGCCTCTCATAGACAACCTCCTCGCCATAAGCCTGCTGGGCCTTCGAGCCGGGCAGCAGCTTGCAGGGGTAGAGGCCGAGCCGCATCGTCCCACCCATGTTGGCGACGTCGCGCTGCTCGGGCATCAGATCGATCACCGGTGTCGAGGTGAAGGCGGCGAACTCGGTCGAATTGGCGTCGGGCGCTCCCAGCGCCTCGCGGGCGATGTCGATAACGGCGCACTGGAGACCGAGGCAGAGCCCGAGATAGGGGATTCGGTTGTGGCGCGCGTAGTGGGAGGCGGCGACCTTGCCCTCGATCCCGCGGTGGCCGAAGCCGCCCGGGACGACGATGCCGGCGACCCCCATCAGCTGCGAGGTGTCGCCCTGGTCGAGGGTCTCGGACGGGATCCAGCGGATGTCGATCCCGACGTCGTGCTGGATTCCAGCATGACGCAGGGCTTCGATGACGCTCAGGTAGGCATCGGGCAGCTGGACGTACTTGCCGACCACCGCCACCGGGATGACGCCGCGGGGGTTGGTGATCCGGTGGACGATCCGCGCCAGCGACTCGAGGTCGGCTTCCGCGCCCTCGCCGGGGAGCTCGAAGTGGCGGGCCAGGACCTTGCCGAGGCCGGCTTCTTCGAGGACCAGGGGCACCCGGTAGATGGTGTCGGCGTCGGGTACGGAGATGACGGCGTCGCGCGGCACGTCGCAGAAGAGGGCGATCTTCTCCTTGATCTCGTGGCCGATCGGCTGCTCGGAGCGGCAGACGATCGCGTCGGGCTGGATTCCGATCGCCCGCAGCGCCTGGACCGAGTGCTGGGTCGGCTTGGTCTTCATCTCCTCGCCGCGGATCAGGGGCACGAGGGAGAGGTGGACGTAGAAGACGTTCTGGCGACCCAGGTCGTTCTTCAGCTGCCGGATCGCTTCCAGGAAGGGCAGCGACTCGATGTCGCCGACTGTCCCCCCCACCTCGACCACGATGACCTCGGCCTGGGACTCGCGGGCGACCCGCTGGATCCGCTCTTTGATCTCGTTGGTGATGTGCGGGATGACCTGGACCGTCGCCCCCAGGTAGTCACCTCGACGCTCCTTGGCGATGACCTCGGAGTAGATCTTGCCGGTCGT
>DIZV01000147.1:3325-4450 GCA_002427995.1 Chloroflexi bacterium UBA6019 | reverse complement strand
TGGCCGAGGTCCAAGTCCGTCTCCGCCCCGTCGTCGGTGACGAAGACCTCGCCGTGCTGGTAAGGGCTCATGGTCCCCGGGTCGACGTTCAGGTAGGGGTCGAGCTTTTGGATCGTGACGGAGACACCGCGGGCCTTGAGGATGGAGCCGATCGAAGCGGCGGTGATCCCCTTCCCGAGCGACGAAACAACACCGCCGGTCACGAAGACGTATTTCGGCAACCTAGACCTCCCGGGGGTTTTTCAAAGGGTATCAGCCGGAGGGTCGGCTTTCTACAGCCGGGGTTCGAGCAGGAAGACCTTGGTCTCGCTGTCACCCGAGCCGGAGTACTGGACGACCAGCTTGCCCTGGGGCACGGCCTCGGTGACGCCCATCTCCTTCAGGAAGGTCTCGACACCCTCCAGCTCGGTCTTGGCGCCGGGGATCCGGTAGTGCATCGGGACCACCCAGCGCGGTTCGAGGCTGCGGACGACCTCCGCCGCCTTGGCGGCGTTGAGCGCCTTGCCGCCCCCGACCGGGACCAGGAGCACGTCGACCGGGGTGCCGATCGCCTCGACCACCTCGTCGTCGAGCGCGTGGCCGAGGTCGCCCAGATGACAGATCCGGACCTCGTCCACCTCCAGCAGGAAGATCGTGTTGGTGCCCTCCTCGACCCCGTTGAGGGCGTCGTGGTAGGCGCGGATGCCGAAGACGGTGATCCCCTTCACCTCGTACTCGCCGGGTCCCTCGACGATGAAAGCCCCCTTGGTCGTGACCGCCTCGACGAAGGCGTGGTTGGGGTGGGGATGGCTCACCGTGACGATGTCCGCCTCCAGCCGCGGCAGCTTGATGCCGAGACTCGGCGGGAAGGGGTCGGTGACGACCGTCGCGTTGCGGCCGCGAAGCCGAAAACAGCTTTGCCCGTGCCAGGTGACGTCCAAGTGCTTACTCCTCTTCCGGAATCCGATCCATTCTGGTGGGCGCCGACACGCCGATCAGGTCGAGCCCGCTCCGCAGACCCGCCCGGGCGGCGCGGCAGAGCTCGAGGCGCGCCCGGGTCAGGGCCGGGTCGTCGACCACCGCCCGGAGGTCGCCATTGTCGTTGCCCGCCTCATAGAAGGTGCTGACCCGGTCCGCCAGCTCGTA
>DIZV01000147.1:555-3049 GCA_002427995.1 Chloroflexi bacterium UBA6019 | reverse complement strand
TCGGCCCTCGGCCGTCCGTTCGATCCCCGCCAGGCGCGCATGCGCGTACTGGACGTAATAGACGGGGTTGGTCCGGTTCTGGGTCGTGGCGAGCTCGAGGTCGAACTCCATCATCGTCTCCGGCGCCCGGGAGAGGTAGAACCAGCGGACGGCGTCGCGGCCGACCTCTCCGAGCAGCTCCTCCAGGGTCACAAAGCGCCCCGCGCGCTTCGACATCTTGCCCTCCTTGAGGGTCACGAACTGGTTCAGGATGATCTCCAACCGGTCGGGCTCGAACCCGAGCGCGACGCAGGCCTGCCGCATCCGGGGCACGTAGCCGTGGTGGTCCGAGCCCCAGACCTCGATCACGCGCCCGAAACCGCGGCTCTCGAAGCGATTGACCAGGTAGCCGAGGTCGGAGGCGAAGTAGGTGTGAACCCCGTTGGACCGGAAGACGACCCGGTCGTCGGCTTCGCCGCCCTCCTCGTCCATCGCGGGCGCGAACCAGGTGGCTCCATCCCGCTCCTTCAGGAATCCCTTCTCCCGCAGCCGCTCGATCGCCCTCGGGGCCTCGCCTTCCGCCCACAGGAGCCGCTCCGAGAACCAGCTGTCGTAGCGGACGCCGAGGCGCTCGAGCAATGCCTGGAAGCGCTCCACCATCAGCCCGAGACCGAAAGCCATTAGCTCCTCCTCGGTCTCGGCGATGCCGGCGGCCCGGGCGGCGGCCGCGAGCTCGTTGACGTAGTCGCCGACGTAGCCGCCCTCGGGCGGTTCCTGGTTGACGAGCCGGGCGTGGATCGACGCGCCGAAGAGGTGGGCCTGCTTGCCGTAGTCGTTGACGTAGTACTCCCGCTCGACGGCATGCCCGGTGAAGGTCAGAAGGGAGGCGAGCGAGTCGCCCAGGATCGCGCCCCGACCATGGCCGATGTGGAGAGGCCCGGTCGGGTTGGTGCTGAGGTACTCGACCTGGACCCGCTCGCCGCGACCGAGGTCGCTCGAACCGAAGCGGGGGCCCGCCGCGGCGACCTCGGCCACCAGCGCCTGCAGCCAGCCGGCTCGGAGCCGGAAGTTGAGGTAGCCGGGCGCGACCGCCTCCGCGGAGGCTTCGGGCAGGTCGATCGCCGCGGCCAGTTCCTGGGCGATCGCCAGCGGGGGCCGGCGGAGGGAGCGGGCGAGCTTCAGCCCAGCCGAGCTGGCGAAGTCCCCGTGGGCGGGGTTCCGAGTCCGGGTCAGCTCCAGGTCCGGCAGCTCCTCGCCGGGCAGCCGCCCCTCTCCCCCGGCGGTCCGGGCAGCTCGCTCCAGCGCTTCCCCGATCCGCTCCCGGATCGTCATCCGCAGACCGGGTGCTGGCCGCCGAGCGTCGCCTGGAGCTGCGTGGCGGTGCCCTGCCGGTTGATGGTCAGGGTGACCCGCTGGCCGGGGCGGAACTGGTTGACAAGCACCTGCAGTAGCGGGTGGGCGTCGTCGAGCCTCACCTCGTCGACCGCGGTGATCACGTCCCCGGCCTTGACGCCCGCCGCAGCGGCGGGTCCGCCCGCGGTCAGCGTCTGGATCAGGCCCCCGGCGGGAAGCCCGTCCAGCGCGACGTCCTGGCTCGTCAGGTCGCGGCTGCCGGCGCCGAGGGACGGGACGACCAGCTTTCCGTCCCGAACGATCTGCTCGACCTCCGACTTCACCGCCGCGGCGTCGATCGCGAAGAGGACCTGGCCGCCACCGGAGTCCGCGGCCGCGACGTCGACGCCGACAACCTGACCGGCAACGTTGAGAAGCGGCCCGCCGGAGCTCGCCGGGTCGATCTCGGCGTCGGTCCGGATCGTGTTGGCGAAGGCCCAGAGGTCCGAAGGGGTGACGGCGTCGGCGGCGCTGGTCACCCGATGGACGGAGTTGACGATCCCGGTGGCGACCGCCCGAGTTCCGAGCGGGCTGCCGACGGCGATCACCCGCTGCCCGACCCGGAGGCCGGCGGTGTCTCCGAAGGCGAGCGTCGGCAGTCCCGACACCCCGTCGACCTTGAGGACCGCGAGGTCGGTCTGGCAGTCGGAGTCGACGACCCGCGCGTCATGACGGACGGAGTCACCCGGGAAGAGCACCGCGAGGGCGACGGCATTGGCCACTACGTGCGTGTTGGTGACGAGGTAGCCATCACTGGTCGTGAGAAAGCCGGAGCCGATGCCATGGCCGGAGCCCGGCGGGCCGGTGATGATCGTGGCCACGGCGGGCGCGGCCTTGTCCGCCACCTGGATGATGGCGCTGTCCTCGGTGATCCGAACGTTCGACCCGAGGTCGACCGTCTGCGGGTTGGTCCGGGACTGGGAGCGGAGGATGGCCAGGGTCACACCGGCGGAGACGGCTCCGCTCACGATCGCCGCGATCACGACGAGCGCGACCACGGCACCCGTCCGGCGGTTGCCGGCCGGCACCTCCGGCGGTGACTCGGCCCCTTCGGGGTCGATCACTGTCAACGAATTCTATTTGGGTGCGACGCTCAGGACGGGTACCAGGTCAGCACCAGCTG
>DIZV01000147.1:0-436 GCA_002427995.1 Chloroflexi bacterium UBA6019 | reverse complement strand
GCCGCCAGCAGCAGCGCCCGGCCGATGCCCTCCCGCCGGTGTCCCGAGGCGACATAGACCTCGGCGACCTCACCCTCGAGGCCGGTGCCGGGGTCGAAGAGGACGCACCAGCAGAAGCCGGCCAATCCGTCCCCGGCGCGGACCCCGAGGATCACGTTCTCGCCCTCGAAGGCGGGCGGCACGCCCTCGACAGTCCGCTCGAGCTCGTCCCGCGTCAGCTGCGGGTGCTCGGCGAAAAAGGGTTGCTCGTACTCGTAGAGCTCGAGGAGCAGCGGGCGGACGAGCCCGTGCTCGCCGGGATCGAGGCGCACGACGGCCGGCTCCCTCACCTGCGCTAGGTTAAACCGTAGACTTCGACACTCTCGCCGACGTAGCTCAGCTGGCAGAGCAGCCGCCTCGTAAGTGGCAGGTCGGGGGTTCGAATCCCCCCGTCGGC
>DIZV01000175.1:25162-28753 GCA_002427995.1 Chloroflexi bacterium UBA6019 | reverse complement strand
GAGCAGAAGGAGAAGAAGCACCGCATCGAGGACGCGCTGAGCGCGACCAAGGCCGCGGTGGAAGAGGGAATCGTTGCTGGTGGCGGCACCGTGCTGCTCAACGCGCAGAAGGTTCTCGACGGCGGGCTGGGCCTGACCGGCGACCAGGCGACCGGAGTCGCCATCGTCCGCCGGGCGCTCGAGGAGCCGCTCCGCCAGATCGCCCACAACGCCGGCAAGGAGGGCTCTGTCGTCATCGAGGAGGTCCGCCACGCCAAGGGCAAGGGCTACGACGCGCTGAACGATGTCTTCGTGGACATGTTCAAGAGCGGTATCGTCGACCCCGCCAAGGTCACCCGGTCGGCGCTCCAGAACGCCGCCTCGATCGCGGCCATGGTGCTGACCACCGAGGCCGTGATCACCGAGATCCCCGAGCAGAAGGGGAACGGCGGCGGCATGGGCGGCATGTCCCCGGACATGATGTAGGGACTTAGAGTCCTGGAGAGGAGCCCCTCGCTTCGGCGGGGGGCTTCTTTTTTTTCCCACCGCGCGTGTCCATCCTTCCCTGGTCGAAACGCCGCGCCACCACCGTGATCGCGAAGGGGAAGAGGAGGAGGAAGGCGGAAGCGATCACCGCATAGCGGTTGGGCAGGCGGCTGGCATTCTCCAGCCCCAGCCAGGTCAGGTAGGAGCCGACAACGGCCGAACCGACCACGATCAAGGCGATCAGGCCCCAGATCCACCAGCGGTACTCGTTGAGCAGATCGGGGACGTGGCGGCGGGCGCGGCGGTGGCCCGCGTAGGCCGCCAGGCTGTTCAGGAGCAGGCCGCTCAGGAGCGCACCAAAGGTGAGGATCAGCCGCGTCTCCGAGAAGTGCTGCATCAGGAATGCCGACCCGTTCACGGCGAGCACGCCGAGCGGCGTGAAGACGCCGATGACCAGGATGATCAGCTCCTGCGCTCGGCGGGGGATCACGCCCGCTCGGCCTCCACCAGGGCGACCACCTCCGCCATCGAGGCGGCGTGCTCGTGGTCCCCCAGCCGGCAGAGCCGGAAGGGGTCGAAGTGGAGCGGCCTGATGCCCGCCGCGCGCGCCCCGCCGACGTCGGTGATGAGGGAGTCGCCGATGTGGATCGACTCCGCCGCCGATGCCGCCGTGGCTTTCAGCGCGGCGTCCCAGATCCGGGGGTCGGGTTTGCGGATCCCGACCGCCGAGGAGTCGATGACGATGTCGACCGGGACGCCCGAACCGGGACCGACCTGGCAGATCGCCTCGTCGCGGAGCCGTGCCTCGACCGACCCGTCGGCGTTGGAGACGATCCCGATCCGGACGCCGGTGGCGGCCAGCGCGGGCAGTCCCTCGATCGATTCGCGCAGGCGGCCGGCCCAGGCGCCGGGGGTCGTGAGTGCGGCGTGAAGGGCCGCCCGGGCAGCTTCGACCTGGTGCGGCGGCACCCCAAGGTCGCCGACCATCTCCTCCACGTACGGTCCCATGATCTCCGCGTACTCGCCATCGAGGCGGTCATGCCCGGCCATGCCGGCATAGTGCGCCCGCGCGAGCACGTTGGGGGGCAGCTCGAAGCCGGCGCCGTGCAGGGCTTCGCGCATCCTCTCCTCGGTTGGGAGGTGGAAGACGCCGCCGACGTCGAGAAAGACCGCCTTGATCAAGGCTCTAAAAAAACAAAGGCCCCGCCGAAGCGGGGCCTTCAGCGCTGAGCGGGATCAGTGGCCGCAGCCGCAGGCCTTCGCCTCGCCGGCATCGTCGCCAGTGTCGAAGGAGTGCCCGCAGGAGCAGCTGTGGACGGCGTTCGGGTTGTGGACCGTGAACCCGGCGCCCATCAGGCTGTCGACGTAGTCGATCTCGGAGCCGCGGATGTGCTGGACGCTCACCTCGTCGACGATCACCTTGACGCCGCCGGTCTCGATCACCTGATCCTCGGGGCGGACGTTGTCATCGAAGGCCATGCCGTACTGGAGTCCCGAGCAGCCGCCGCCGGAGACGAAGACGCGAAGGCCGAGCTGTGGGTTGTTCTCCTGGGCGAGCAGGTTCTGAAGCTGCGAGAGCGCCTGGGGGGTGAGTGAGACGGTTGCCTGTTCGATCATGATTTGGCTTGAGTTCCTCCCAATTCGGGTTTGTATCAGCAAGCTTAGCTAATCAAGGGGCCTAGTGGCCGACCTTGAAGCCGAAAGGAAGCTTGTGGGTGCCTTTGTCCTTATCCCCTCTGACCCCGATCAGAATTCCTGCCAGTTCCTGTGCGCCCTTGGCGATCGTGCTCCTGGGGTCGGTGAGAACCAGGATCTCGCCGCGGACGCCGGCCTCATCCGGCTTGGAGCCGTCGAAGCCGATCTCGGCGGCGATCGCCTGCTTCAGCGTTCGCTCGATGTCCTCCCGGCCGACGACCGGCTTGGCCGTCTTGTTGTTGAGGACGATGACGATCCGGCCGGGGACGATGGCGAGCACATTCTCGAAGATCCGGAGGAGGTCGGAGATGTCCCGCAGGCTGGAGAGCTCCGGCGTCGCCAGGAGGACCACCCGCTGGGCGTGGTCGAGGATCGTCAGGGTGTTCTCGGTCAGGGCGACACCGAGGTCAAAGATGATGTAGCGGAAGGCGTTGGCGAGGACGCCCATCGCCTTGGCGATCAGGGCCGCGTTGATGAGGTCCGCCTCCTCTGGTTTGAGTACCCCGGGTAGCAGCATCATGCCGCCCGCGTGGTGGAGGATGACGCTGAGCAGGGCCTCCTCGAAGTTGGTGTCGGCGCGGGCTGAGGCGCTCGCCAGGGAGCCGGTCGGCACCAGACTGCTGAGCAGGGCGGCGTGGTTGAAGGGCAGCGCCATGTCGACCAGCAGCACCTCGCCCGGGAATTGCTGGGCGAGCGCGGAGGCGAGGTTGATCGCCACTGTGGTGCGGCCCGAGCCGCCCTTGGGCGAGTACACCGCCACCGTCGTCGCGGCCTGCTCGGGCGCGACCAGGCTGGCCCGCGCGATGATGTTCTCGAGCGAGGCCTTGCGCTGCTCGACCAGCTTTTGGAGGTCGATCATGGCGTCCGAGTCGGCAGGGATGGTGGCGAACAGGGTCTGCCGGTCGAGGACCAGCAGCTTGCAGTCGGTCAGCGCTCGGACCGAGGCGGTGCGTGGGTCCTCGGAGATCAGCGCCATCTCGCCGAAGAAGTCGCCGTCGCCGAGGTAGGAGATCGTGATGTCGTGCCCCTCGGCCTGCTTGACGGTGACCTCGGCGCGGCCCTCCTCGACGATGAAGAGGGAGTCGCCGGTGTCGCCCTGGTTGATCACGACCGACCCCCGAGCGGCAAAACCGGGGTGGAGCTGGCGGGCGAGGGCGCGCAGCAGGTTGTCGGGAAGCGTGAAGAGGACGGCGACGCGCTGGAGGACCGCGAATCGCCGTCGGAGCTCGTCCGGTGTCGGATCGCTGCCGCTCGGTGGCTGGGTGCTCACGGGCTAGGACATTATAGGTAGGGGTTTTCGGTTCGCCCGATGGGGTTTTGGGGCCGATTTCGAAGCTGATAAACTTCTGGGCCGACGGTCCCGTGGTGTAGCCTGGCCAAACACGCGGCCCTGTCAAGGCCGAGAACGCCGGTTCGAATCCGGTCGGGACC
>DIZV01000175.1:21287-25114 GCA_002427995.1 Chloroflexi bacterium UBA6019 | reverse complement strand
TTCGAATCCGGTCGGGACCGCCAAATCAAGCCTCGAGCCGCCGCACCAAGCTCGGGGTCCCGCGACCGTCCGGAGAGGTGGCCGAGTCCGGTTGATGGCGGCGGTCTCGAAAACCGTTATAGCCGCAAGGCTATCGGGGGTTCGAATCCCTCCCTCTCCGCTCCCTCTCCGCTTCCTCAGCTCAGGGCTTGAAACGGCTCCGGCTGGTAGCCCTCCAGGGCTTCGGACCAGTCCGCGAGTACGGTCGCGACCGCCGGATCATCGCGGCTGAGCCAGGCTAAGTGCCGGACGGCGTGCTCAAGCACTGCCTCCACCGCGATCGACTCGGCAGGCGCCATCGAGGAACCGCGCGCGAGATCCGAGCGCGTGACGGAGACCAACTCGAGCGAGTCTGGAGGCAGATGCTGCGGGGAGTCGACCACGACAACGTAGGTCAGGACGATGCGGCCCTGCTCGTATCGCCAGGACGTCGAGTGAACCACTCGAGGCGATAGGGGATACCACGCCACCACATCGAGCACGGCCTGGCTGGGCTCGGCCGACCTCGACATTCCGACCCGGAGCGAGGGTGCGTGCACCGGCCGCAGCCAGAACAGCTTGCCGTATCGAAGTCCGACTGGGAGTATCTCCAGGCTCTGCGCCACGAGCTGGGGCGACCATGGCACGCTCGAAAGCGGGGGCCCGAGCCGCTCGATGATGGGGCCGACAGAAGATTGGACCCGGCCGCGAGCTTTAGCCACTTCCAGGCTCATCGATCGGCGGCCCTTCGGCCACGACTCGCCAGACCGCGCGCACGTCATCAGCAGACAGCTTGATGTCGTGCTCCGCCTTCGCGTGGGCCTGGATGCCCGCGATCACCTCTGACTCGAGGCCTCGGGTGCTCCAGCCGCAGCGGCAGGTGACCTCCATCAGCATCGTCCGGCCCCCCTTCAAGCCGTTGCCTTGAGGGGACCATTGGCGATGGACGCCAGGGTCTCAGCCAGGAGTGCTGGACGCGACAGCGCGCAGAGAAATACGAGCAGTCGGACTCGGTGCCAAGGTCGGTGCGCCAGCCCGAAGGTCGCCACGGGTGCAAATTCTGAGGCTTGCCCCAGGGCCTCGCAGTGTGAAAAGTGGCCACGACACCCGCAAGCCCCGTTCGCGCCAGTTTTGAAACGCCGGGCGATTCAACTACTGTCGATACAGCCTCACAACGCAGCGGGTGCCGGCTCGATGTTCTGATTGAGCCGGAAGAGGTTGTCCGGATCGTACTTCCGCTTCAGCTGCGAGAGACGAGCGTGGTTGACGCCGTAGGCCTGCCGAACGCGCTCGTCACCTTCCGTACCCAGGTAGTTCACGTAGACGGCATCGGAGGACAGGGGTCGCGTCAGTTCCCACAATTGGCGCGCCCACGCGACGTTGGCTTCGGTCTCGGCATCGCTTACCCATCCGCTGAGGATGAGCAGGCTGTAGGCATGCCTTCGGTGCTCGAAGGCAGTCGCCGTGTCGCTCACCCGAGCGACGGCCCCACCCATCGGCTCGAGGGCGATCATCGAATAGGGGGAGGGGACACGGCTGATGGCCTCGATCAGGATTTCGATCAATTCGTCACTCAGGTGGTCGACGAAATTCGCCTTCCAGTAGTTGAGACGCCCGGGGGGGAAGGCCGGCTCGACGATCTTCTGCACATCTCAGGTACGCGCGAGGCCCGATGTCGTCCAGGATGGGTGGCCCGAATTCTCGTAACGATCGGAGGATGGACTGCCCTTGGTCGAGGGGACCGTTGAAGACCGGTCGCATGCCCATCCGCGGATCACCGTCGGGGCCAGTTGACAGGCTCCCGTACACGATCAGGCTGTCCGGCGCCGCGGCCGTGAAGTCGCGATAGAGGCGGAGGGCGTCGCGGGCTCGCGTCAGTGGATGCGCGAGCCGCCCCGCGAGGAGGGTCGGGGCAAGTTCATGGAGTTGGAACTCGAACTCGGTGACGACTCCGAAATTGCCGCCGCCGCCCCGGAGGGCCCACAAGAGGTCGGGATTCTGATCTGAACTGGCTCTGACGCGGCTGCCGTCGGCGGTGATGACCTCCGCTGACAGCAGGTTGTCGCAGCCGAGACCGTAACTGCGCATCAGATGGCCCAGACCACCGCCGAGGGTGAAGCCGGCAATCCCGGTGGACGGTATGAGGCCGCCGGTCGTGGCAAGCCCGACCTCCTGGGTCTCAACGTCGAATTCGCCCCACACCACCCCGCCGGCCGCCTTGGCCCGGCGTGCGCCGGCGTCAACCTCGATGCTCTTCAGCGGCGAGAGGTCGAGCACCAGACCGTTGTCGCAAGTCGCGCTTCCCGCGATATTGTGGCCTCCGCCTCTTACTGCCAGGGGGACTTCCTTTCCGGCGGCGAAGACGATGACGGCAGCCACGTCAGAAGTAGTGGCACAGCGCACGATGGCGGCCGGTCGCCTGTCGATCATCCCGTTCCAGACAGCTCTGGCCGCGTCGTAATCCCGATGGGTCGGAACGATCAACTGGCCGGAGATGTCGCCAGCCAGCCGCTCGAGGTCCGCCGGGTCAACGGTCACCGCGCGGGTCCAGCTCTCAACTCATTTGCCACTCGCGAAATCCTATGCCGCGGTGAGGTGCGCGGAACGTCGCCCCTGGCCAAGACCGGCACGAAGCGGCAGAATGGGCAGACTGGCACCGCTCCCACCACTCCGTCGAAGCAGAGGTCCCATACCAATTCCTTATCGCCGCCGCCGGCGCCGCGCCTCCGGCCCCAACCGCACCCTGGTCATGATCCTGGGCGTCGGCGCCCTTCTCGTCGCGGGGCTCGGGTTCCAGGCCCTCCTCGGCGCGCGCGGCCACCCGACGCCGGCCTCGGCCGCGGCGCAGATCCAGGACGCGGCCGGGTCAGTGGCGGCCCGCGTCCTCCAACCGGCCCGGCCGACCGGGCCGCCGGTCTCCTTCCCGGTCCCGGTCCAGAGCCCCGGCCTCCCCGCCGGCCTGGTGGCGGGAACCTGTATCGAGTTCAACCCGTCCCGCGCCGACCTCCACCGCACCGTCTTCATCGATCCCGGCCACGGCGGACCCGACCCGGGGACGGTGGGGAGCGGCCTGCAGGAGAAAGACCTCACCCTGGCGGTTGCGTTGCGCCTCAAGGACGTCCTCCGCGGAGACGGCCTCCACGTGGTGCTCTCCCGTGTCACCGACACCTCGGTCGCCAAGCTCGCAGCAGACCAGGTCGTCAACGGCGTCATCACCAACAGCGGCGCCCACCTCGACACGATGGCCCGGATCGACTGCGCCAACTCGGCGGGAGCGGACGCGCTGGTCAGCATCCACTTCAACGGCTATCACGACCCCTCCGCCAGTGGGTCGGAGACGTTCTATGACGATGCCCGCAGCTTCTCGGCGGTCAACCTGCGGCTGGCCACCCTCCTCCAGTCCTCGCTCCAGGCCAGCTTCGGCAAGGCGGGCTGGCAGGTCTTCAACCGCGGTGCGCTCTCCGACGCGGACACCGGCGCCTCGGGTCTCACCGCCGCCGCCGACTCCTATGGCAGATTGATGGAGATCGGACCTCCCAAGGCAGGCTGGAACGACCATCCGAGCCAGATGCCGGGGGCGATCACCGAGCCCTTCTTCGTCACCAACCCGGTCGAGGCCCAGGTCGTCAGCAGTGATGCGGGCCGGGGCGCGATCGCGTCCGGGCTCGAGCAGGGCCTGCTGGCCTTCTTCGCCCCGCCGGCCGCCGGGCCGACGCCGAGCCCGGGCAGCTGATGACTGCCTGGCAATCCGCGCTCCTCGGCCTCCTGCAGGGGGCGACCGAGCTCTTCCCGGTCTCCTCGCTCGGCCA
>DIZV01000175.1:3978-21127 GCA_002427995.1 Chloroflexi bacterium UBA6019 | reverse complement strand
TTTTTGCCCTTCCTGGTGCTGCTCCACCTGGGGACGGCGGGGGCACTGCTGGTCCTCTACTGGCGGGATTGGCTCGGGATCGTCAGCGGCTTCATCCGGGCCGCGCTGCGGGGCGGGGTGAGAGACGGCGACGAGAGGCTCGCGATGCTCCTGGTGGTGGGCACGGTGCCGACCGGGCTGGTTGGCGTCTTCTTCCAAAAGCAGCTCCAGGCCCTTTTCGCCAGCCCCCGGGCGGCGGCGGTCTTCCTCATCGTCAACGGCGTGCTGCTCTTCGGCGCCGAGCTGCTCCGCCGCCGGGCCGAGCGCCGCGCCCGGCTCGAGGGCCGCGACCGGGAGGAGCAGGAGGAGGCGTTCACCGAGGTCAGCGGTCTGGGTTACCGCAACGCCGCGCTGATCGGCGTCTGCCAGGTCCTGGCCCTCTTCCCGGGCATCTCGCGCTCCGGGGTGACGATGGCCGGAGGCCTCCTGGCCGGGCTCCGGCACGAGGAGTCCGCCCGCTTCTCCTTCCTCCTGGCGACCCCGATCATCGCCGCCGCCGGCCTGCTGGAGGTGCCCCAGCTCCTTCATCCCGGCGTCCCGCTCGGCGCCTACCTGCTGGGCGCGGTGCTGGCCGCGGTGGCCGCCTACGGCTCGGCCCGATTCCTGCTCCGCTACTTCCGCTCCGGCCGCCTCGATCCCTACGCCGCGTACTGCGTCGGGGTTGGAGCCGGCGCCCTCCTCCTGCTACGTTAGGTTTCCTATGACAAACAGTTGGACCGCCGCCGGGGGACTGGTCGTCCTCGCCGTCATCTTTGCGCTCCTGGCCGTCCTCTATTGGGTCGGCGCCATCCAGTTCCTGACCTCGAGTGGCCATGGCCCGCACCACACGCATGGCTTTCTATTCGGCGGCCTGGCCGTCCTCAGCCTGGTGGCGGCAAACTTCGCCCGCCCCAAGAACCTGCCGGACCTCTAGCTCCGCAGCTCCCGCCGCAGAAAGCGGCCGCAGTCATCCCATGATTTGCGCGCTCGGGCGATGACGCCCGCCATCCGGAAGTAGCCGTGGATCATGCCCGGCTCGGTGAGATGCTCGACCGGCACCCCGGCGGCGGCCAGCTTGCGGGCATAGGCGACCCCCTCGTCGAGCAGCGGATCGAGCTCGCAGGTGATCACGAGCGCCGGCGGGAGGCGGGAGTGGTCTGTCGCGCGAAGCGGAGCGGCCTCGGCCGAGACTCCGCTCGCCCGCTCGCCCAGGTATTGCTCCCAGTACCAGCGCATTGATTCTCGGGTGAGGCCATAGCCGGTCGCGTGGTCCCGGTATGAGGCCGTGTCGAGGTCGAAGTCGAGAACCGGGTAGATCAGCAGCTGGGCCGCCAGCGTGGGACCGCCACGGGTCCGCGCGCGAAGAGCCACTGCTGCGGCCA
The DNA here is from genome assembly GCA_002427995.1 of Chloroflexi bacterium UBA6019. GTDB lineage: Bacteria > Chloroflexota > Dormibacteria > Dormibacterales > Dormibacteraceae > UBA6019. The sequence continues at coordinate 19,727 of DIZV01000175.1, read as the reverse complement.
GGTTGCCCCCGGCGCTGTCCCCGCCGACAGCGAGCCGGCCCGGGTCGGCGCCCAGCTCGGCGCCTTCGCGCGCGAGCCATTCGACCGCTGCCCAGCAGTCATCGAGCGCGGCTGGGAACGGGTGCTCGGGCGCGCAGCGGAAGTCGATCGCGACCACCAGGCAGCGTCCCCGGTTGGCCAGCCCCCGGCAGGCGGAATCGTGGGTGTCGAGGTCGCCGGTGACCCAGCCGCCGCCATGGAAGAAGGCGAGCACGGGGAGCGGGGAGGAGGCGTTGGCCGCCGGCGCGTAGACGCGGATCGGAATCTCCCTCGCCGGACCGGGCAGGGTCCGGTTCTCGACCCGGTCGACCATTTCGGGGGCTCCGCCCAGGATCGGCGCCCGCTCGACCGCCGCCCGCCGAGCGGCCACCGCGCCGAGCTCGGCCAGCGTGGGCTGGCCGAGGGCAGCCGTGGCCACCAGGTACGCCCGCGCCTCGGGGTCGATGCTCACCCTGCCTGGCGCGCCCGGTAGCTGCGGACCTTGGCCCGGTTGCCGCACTCGGCCATCGAGCACCAGTTGCCGGAGCGGTTCTTGGAATGGTCGTAGAAGGCCCACTGGCAGCTCTCCGAGGCGCACGCCTTGAGGCGGCTCCAGGTGCCGTCGTGAAGGGCGCCGAAGACGATCGTCAGGATCTGTCCGAGCGCGTGCCGCACCCCGGTCTCGTCCGGCTCAAGGGTGATCATCCCGTCCCGTCCGAAGCGAGCCGTCAGGTGGAGGTGAAGGTTCTCCGCAGCAGCATCGAGCGCCTGCCGGGCGGCGAGGTCAGGGTGGACGCCGTTGTTGGCGAGGCAGAGGGCCCGGAGCGCCTCGCGGAGGGCGATCGCGGTCTCCAGCTCGCGCCCGTCGCACTCGGGCGGGTCCGGGGGGCCCGGGGCCAGGCCCCGCTCGACCAGCCACCCCTCGAGGCCGGCGGGCGTGGCCAGGCTGTCGGTGCCGGCTTCGATGTCGGCGGTGTTGATGAACGCCTGGACCAGCTCGAGGCGGTCCGGTGCGGTTTTCGCCATCGGGAATTCAGCCTACCTCCAACCGGTTTAATTGGCAACACCACTGAAATGTGTTGACAGGTTACGGTAACTACCGTACAATCTACACCAGTTACATAAGAAGGCTGGAAAGGAGGACTGAAAAGAGATGGAGCCGATGACCTACGGCAGCATGATCGCCTCCCACCTCGAGGAGCTCAGGGCGGAGGCAGCCCGGGAGCGCGCCGCCCGGAGCGGGCTCGGCACTCGCGCCGTCGCCGGCTGGCGGCTCGCCTCGGGCCGCTTCCTGATGACGGCCGGCGGGCGGCTGGCGGGTTGCGCCGAGCTCGCTCGGAGCGAGGCGAACCCGGTCGTTAAAGTTCTCGGGTGATCCGACCCGCGAGGACGTCGCCCGCCCTGCTCGGAGCCGGGCTGGCGACGATCTACGTGGTCTGGGGGACGACCTACCTCGGGATCCGGGTCGGCATCGAGACGATTCCGCCCTTCTTCATGTCCGGTCTGCGGTACATGCTCGCGGGCCTGCTCCTGTTCGGCTGGGTCGCGCTCCGCGGCGGCCTCCGCCAGGGCTGGCCGTCGCGCCGCCAGTGGCTCTCCGCGATCCTCACCGGGACCGGCCTCGTCGCCCTCGGCAATGGGGCGCTGAGCTGGGGGGAGCTGTACCTGCCAAGTGGCGCCGCGGCGATCTTCATCGCCACCGTGCCGCTCTGGATGACGCTGATGGCGCGGGTCTTCCAGCGGGAGCCGATCCGGCTTCCCGCCGCGATCGGCCTCGGGATCGGCCTCGCCGGGCTGGTCGTCCTGGTCGGTCCGGCGGTGATCCGCGGTGGCGACCTCTGGGCGATGCCGGCCTGCCTTCTGGCCGCCCTCGGCTGGGCCGCGGGGACCGTCTATTCCCGTTCGGCGCCCTTCCCCAATAACCCTTTCCAGGTCGCCGGGATGCAGATGTTCGCCGGCGGAGTGGTCGTCTTCCTCTTTTCGGTCGTCAGCGGCGAGGCGGCGCGCTTCAACCCGGCGGCCGTGTCCACTCGCTCGGTGATCGCTTTCCTCTATCTCCTCTTCATCGGCGCCATCCTCGGCTTCGGGGTCTTCATCTGGCTGGTCAAGGTCGCCCCCCTGCCGCTGCTCGGGACCTACGCCTACGTCAACCCGGTGGTGGCGGTCGTCCTCGGGCACTTCCTGCTCGGCGAGCCGGTGACGCCGCGGACGGTGATCGGCGGCGGGGTGATCATCCTCGGCGTGGCGTTGATCGTCGCCTCGCAATCACGCCGGCGAGGCCGGCCCGCGCCCGAGGGGGCTGCCGCCGAAGCTGTAACGTTTTCCGCGAATCGGGAAAGCAGCACCGCCAGGAGGTAAGAGCCGCCCATGACCGTGGACCTCGACTTCGTCAGCGAGCTCGGCAGGCAGCTGCGGGTGGACAGCATCCGTTCCAGCACCGCCGCCGGAGCCGGCCATCCGACCTCCTCGATGTCGGCGGCCGACCTGCTCGCCGTCCTCCTCACGAACCACCTCCACTACGACTGGAAGAACCCGGACGAACCGAACAACGACCACCTGATCTTCTCCAAGGGCCACGCCTCGCCCCTCGTCTACGCGATCTTCAAGGCGGCCGGGGCCATCACCGACGCCGAGATGATGACCTTCCGAAAATTCGGCTCCAAGTTCCAGGGTCACCCAACCCCGGTCCTGCCCTGGGTCGATGTCGCGACCGGGTCGCTCGGGCAGGGGATGCCGATCGCGGTCGGAGTCGCCCTCGCCGGCAAGTACCTCGACAAGCTGCCCTACCACGTCTGGACGGTCTGCGGCGACAGCGAGCTGGCGGAGGGGTCGATCTGGGAGGGTCTCGACAAGGCGGGGCATTACAAGCTCTCCAACCTGACCGCGATCTTCGATGTCAACCGGCTCGGGCAGCGGGGTGAGACCGAGTTCGGCTGGGACATCGACGTCTACCGGAAGCGGGTCGAGGCGTTCGGCTGCCGGGCGATCGTGATCGACGGCCACGACCCCGCGGAGATCGATCAGGCCCTCGGCGAGGCACGAGGGGCGACGGGCCCGCCGAGCGTGATCATCGCCCGGACGGTCAAGGGCAGTGGCTTCAGCGAGATCGCCAACAAGGATGGCTGGCACGGCAAGGCGCTGCCGCCAGAGATGGCGGAGCGCGCGATCAAAGAGCTCGGTGGCGAGCGGCACCTGAAGGTCAAGGCGATCACGCCCGAGCACGGCGAGCCGGTCGGCACCGGCGGCGGTGACGGCCCGGTCAAGCTGCCGGTCTACGAGAAGGGCGTCGCGGTTGCGACCCGGAAGGCCTATGGAGACACCCTCCTCGCCCTCGGCGCGAGGAAGGGGGTGGTCGCGCTCGACGGCGAGGTCAGCAACTCGACCCACGCCGACGAGTTCGCCAAGGCCTACCCCGACCGCTTCTTCGAGATGTACATCGCCGAGCAGCAGCTGGTCGCCTCCGCGGTGGGTCTCCAGGTTCGGGGCTACATCCCCTTCGTTTCGACCTTCGCCGCCTTCTTCAGCCGCGCCTACGACTTCATCCGGATGGCGGCCATCTCCCAGGCGAACCTCCGGCTCGCCGGCTCCCACGCCGGCTGCGAGATCGGCACCGACGGCCCCTCCCAGATGGCACTCGAGGACCTCGCCTCACTCAGGGCGATCGAGGGATCGACAGTGCTCTACCCGAGCGACGCGACCTCGACCGCCCAGCTGGTCGCCCAGATGGCCGACCGCAAGGGCATCGTCTACCTGCGGACGACGCGCGGCGCCTACCCGGTCCTCTACGACGCCAAGCAGAAGTTCAAGATCGGCGGGTCCCATGTCGTTCGCCAGACCACCCGGGACAAGGTCGCCCTGATCGGCGCCGGCGTCACCCTTCACGAATGCCTCAAGGCCGCGACAACCTTGGCCAAGGCGGGCATCGCCGCCCGCGTCATCGACCTCTACTCGCTCAAGCCGGTGGACGTGGCGACCCTCCGGGAAGCCTCCCGGGTGACGGGAGGCAGGCTGGTCGTGGTCGAGGACCACTACCCGCAGGGCGGGCTCGGCGCGACCGTGATGGAAGCCCTGGCGATGGAGCGCAAGCCGCCCCGGGTGGCGCACCTGGCAGTCCGGGGCCTGCCCACCTCGGGCCAGCCGGCCGAGCTGATGAACGCCGCTGGCATCACAGCGCCGCATATCGTCCGTGCCGCGAAGGGCCTGCTCAAACCAGCCCGCTAACCTTTGGCCAGGGCCGGGCCGGCGTAGCTCAATGGCAGAGCAGCTGTTTTGTAAACAGCTGGTTGGGGGTTCGATTCCCTTCGCCGGCTCCCCTCGAGTCTGAACCCACCCGGCGGTTTTCAGCTACTTTCAGGACGCTTTGACGCGGATCTTGGCGGCCGGCACCACCCTCCTCCTGCTCTCCGCCTGCAGCGTGACCTACGTCGCGCCCAAGCCGCTGCCGACAATCTTGAAAGAGCCGACGCTGGCGCCGACCCTGGCGCCGTCGCGCGGTGCCGCGGCAGGCAACGTCGACTGCTCCCGGGCCATCGGCTCGGCCAGCGGCTACGGGCTCTTCGGGGCCCCGGCGGCAGATTTCAACGCTGCCCACCCCGGCACTTCGCTCCTGATCCGCTGCGCCACCGACGGCAAGGTGATCGTGCTCCAGCTCGACATCTCGCCCGCCGCGTCGGCCGCGGCCGCCCTTGCCACCGCCCGGAGGCAGCTCCCCGCAGACCTGCAGCCGGTCTACGACAAGCGCGACATCAACTGCCGGAGCCTCCAGTTCAAGAGCGCCACGCTGGCCTCGGTCCTCGGCTCCGACGACCCGGACGGGGTCGTCAACATCGAGCTCGAGTCGGCGCTGGCAACCGACTTCAAGTACGACGCGGGGCGGGTCGACACGGCGGTCATCCACCAGCAGTACGAGCTGAATCAGACCGCTCCCTGCCTCCGCGGCTAGCTCTGGCCGAGCGCCTCCAGCAGGTTCCGCGAGCTGACGGCGATCTCCTCGACCGCCGTCCTGAAGGCGATCTCATTCCGCCGCGACGGCAGGCGATACCCGCTCACCTTGCGAACGAACTGGAGGGCCGCGGCGCGCACCTCCTCGTCGGTCGGTTGCTCGCCCTCCCGGCGGAGGGTCTTGATGCTTCGGCACATGTCGGGCATTGTCGGAGATTCGGCGGCTACCTTCCGGCCATCTCTGTTCCCGCTTCCCGGGAGGTGAGGTCGGCGAGGTGATCAAGGGCCGCCAGTGGGCCCTCGGCGGCGGCCAGCTCGGGCAGGGCCCGACGCAGGTTGGGCTCGACCCGCGCCGCCAGCACCTCCCGGCGCCAGCCGTCGAGGTGAGCCCGGCGCATGGCATAGGCGACCACGAAGCGCTTGAAGTCCGGATCGAGCTGGCGGAGCAGGGCCGCTTCGCCCGGGGCTGTGCGGAGCACTGCCGGGCCGCCCGGCGCCTCGCCACCGACGAGCGACCGGAGCTGGCGGAGCCGGACCGGCGCCCGTTCCCGGACCACCACCGTGCCGGCCGCGAGGTCGCCGAGCCGCTTGCCGCGGCCATTCCAGAAGAGGGCGATGACCCCGACCCCGTAGAAGATCGGCAGGAAGTCGACGATCCGGACCAGGTTCCGGACCACCGCCTGGGTGAACTGGATCGGTTCCCCCTGGTCACCGACAACGCGGAGCCCGAAGGCGAACTTGCCGACGGTCTTGCCCGACCAGGCCGCCTCGCAGACCGGGAAGTACCCCCAGACGACGATCAGGCCGAGGAGCAGTGACGCGGCGACCGCCACGTTCGGATCGCCTGTCACGCCCCCCAGCGAGACGCCGGTGACCAGGGCGAGGATGAGGATCGCGACCTGGATCGGAAAGTCGATCAGCTGGGCCAGGAAGCGACTGCCGGGCCCGGCCAGCTGGTAGCCGAAGGTCACCAGCTCCGGCGTGGCGACGACGAGCTCATCGCCGAGTTGGTCGGAGAAGGGATCAACCGCCACCGGGAACGGCAGTTTACCGTTACCGCGTGCGAGCGGACGACTTCATCGCCCGGCGGAGCGCCGACTGGGAGCGGCTGGAGGCCCTCCTCAAGCGCGGCCGCCGGGGCCGCCTCGGCGGTCTCGAGCCAGACGACGTCCTCGCCCTGGCAGGCCTCTACCGCCAGGCCACGGCCGACCTCGCTCGGGCCCGCCGCGACTGGCCTGCCGAGCCGGTGGCCGCCTACCTGAACCGCCTGGTCGCGCTCGGTTATTCGGTCGTCTACCGCCGGAGCGGCAACGTCGGCCCTCGACTGGCGGAGTTCTACCTCCGGACGCTGCCCCGGACCTATCGGGCCTGTTGGCCTTTCCTCGCCGCCGCCGCCCTTCTCCTCTTCGGTCCCGCCCTGATCGCCTTCGCGATGATCCTCGCCGATCCTCAGCTGGCCTACTCGATCGCCCCTCCCGAGATCATCAACCTGGTCCAGCACCACCGCACCTGGACCAATATCCCGCCCTCGGCGCGCGTCGCCGCCGGTGGGCTGATCATGACCAACAACATCAACGTCGCCCTCTTCGCCTTCGCCTTCGGGATCGCCGCCGGGCTGCCGACCATCTTCATCCTGGTCAACAACGGGGTCAGTCTCGGCGGCATCTTCGGGCTCACCGCGGTCTACGGCGTCCAGGGCCTGCTCGCTGACTTCGTCATCGCCCACGGTGTCCTCGAGCTCTCGGTGGTGGTCGCGGCCGGCGCCACCGGGTTGATGCTGGGGTGGGCGCTGGTCGCTCCCGGGCCGTACCGCCGGGGCGACGCCCTCGGCCTGGCGGGCAGGCGCGCCTTTGTGCTCCTGGCCGGTCTCACACCACTTCTGATCCTCGCGGGCACGATCGAGGGCAACCTCAGCCCGTCCAGCGCGCCGACCGCCGTCAAGGCGCTGGTAGGCATCTCCAGCGGCGTCCTCCTCTACGGCTACCTGCTGCTGGCGGGGAGAAAACCGGAGCCCGCCGCGGCTACAGCAGCGCCCTCTCTTTCAGCTCCAGGTAGCGCTCGACAAGCGCTGGGCTGAGCCGCCCGGCGGGGACGTCGAGACCCAGCACGCCGCCCCGGCGGAGCGCCTCGAAGCTCTGCCGGCGGGCGGCGAGCAACTCCTCCGCCGCCGCCCACTCGTAGGCGCGGGCGGAACGGTCGATCGGGGCGTCGCGGGCGCCGATCAGCGCCGGGTCCTCCATCGCCACCACCAGCACCAGGTGCCGTCCCGAAAGCCAGAGCGCCTGGGTTACCAGGTCCTGGGAGGCGCTCGGGTCCAGGATGTCGGTGAGGACGACGACCAGCGAACGCCGAGTGACGCGCCGCGCCAGCTGCCCGAAGGCTTCCCCGAAGTCGGGCTCGACGAACTGGGCCCGGACGCCGTAGAGCGCCTCGTTCAGCCGGTTGACCTGGGTCGGGCCGCGCTGGGGGGAGAGGAAGGAGTCGACCTGGTCCGTGAAGGCGACCAGACCGACCCGGTCCCCCTGCTGCTGGGCCAGCCAGCCCAGCAGCAGCGCGGCGTTGACGGCGTGGTCGAGCTTGGTCATCACCCCCGCCCGGGCTGTCATCAGCCGGCCGCAGTCGAGCAGGATCATCACCTGCTGGCCGCGCTCCGCCTCCAGCTCGACCGTGACCGGCGTATCCCGCCGGGCGGTTGCTTTCCAGTTGATCCGGCGTAGGTCGTCGCCCGCGATGTAGTCGCGCAGTCCGGCGAAGGAGGTCGCCGCACCGGGCGGCCGCGATCGGCGCTGGCCGGGGCGGTAGGGCATCCCCCGCCGGAGCGTCAGCTGGTACTGCCGGATCGCCAGCACATCGGGGTAGACCGCCGCCGGCTGGGACGCCGGCAGGCGGACCTGGCGGACCCACCAGCCCTGGCCCCGCCAGACCCGGAGGTCGATCGGCCCGAATTCGAAGGCGCCTCGCTGGGGAGGCTGGATGCGGTAGGCGGCGATCCACTCGCCGCGGGCGCCGAAATGGCCCCGCACCTCTCGCCGGGTAGGTCGCAGCGCGGCGGGGACGTGGTCGGCGAGCGCCCCCTCGAAGCCTGCCGCGCCGGGGTGCCGGACCTTGACCAGCACTTCCTGCTCGGCCCCCAGCGAGAGCGGGTTGGGCATGTCACGGGTCGCCTCCCAGCCCCGGCGGGTCGGCAGTGCGGCCGCGTCGCGGACTGCCAGCGCCGCCAGCAGCGCGTGGTAGGCGATGGCCGGCAGCCAGAGCAGCGGGCCCAACTGGGCGAGGGCGATGAGGATGGCGCCGGCGCCGATCGCAGCCAGAAGGCGGGGCCGAGGCAGGAGCCCATGGACTCCGTCGATCGCGCTTCTCAGCGTGGCGGGGTGACCTGGGCCACGACGCCGTCGAGCACGCTGTCGGAGGTGTGGCCCGCGACCTCCGCCTCGGGCCGGAGCAGGAGGCGGTGGCGGAAGGTCGGCCGGAGCACGCCCTTGATGTCGTCGGGGGTGGCGAAGTCGCGGCCTTCGAAGGCCGCCGCCGCCTTGGCCGCGAGCAGCAGCAGGACCTCGCCGCGGGTGCTCGCGCCGAGCGTCAGCTCGGGGGCGTGGCGGGTCGCGACGGCGAGGTCGACGACGTAGCGCTTGAGCTCATCGGAAAAGGTGACCCGGGTCACCTCGGCGCGGACTTCAGCCAGGAAGGTGGCGCTCAGGGAGGCGGTGACCCCGGCCTGGACGGGGTCGCGCAGCTCGATCCCCGAGTCCCAGCGGCGAAGCACCTCGACCTCCTCCTCGGCGGTGGGATAGTCGAGCACGACCTTGAAGAGGAAACGGTCCTGCTGGGCTTCCGGCAGCGGGTAGGTGCCCTCGTACTCGATTGGATTCTGGGTGGCGAGGACCAGGAAGGGGTCCGGGAGTTGGGTCTGCTTGCCCTCCATCGTCACGCCGTGCTCCTCCATCGCCTCCAGCAGCGCCGACTGGACCTTGGCCGGCGCGCGGTTGATCTCGTCGGCCAGCAGCACGTTGGTGAAGACGGGGCCCTTGCGGGTCCGGAACTCGCGGGTCTGGAGGTCGTAGATCGCCGTCCCGACGATGTCCGAGGGCAGCAGGTCGGGTGTGAACTGGACCCGCCCGAAGTCGACGTCGAGGGCGCGGGCCAGCGACTTGGCGAGGAGCGTCTTGGCGACGCCCGGCACCCCTTCAAGCAGGACATGGCCGCCGACGGCGAGGGCCAGTCCGCAGAGGCGGACCGCCTCCTCCTGGCCGACGACGGCCTTGGCGACCTCGGTTCGGAGTTGCTGGTAGAACTCGGTTGCGGTCATCTGCGCGCCAAAGGGTAGGCGAGGTCGTGGAGCCGCCGCGCCGCCGCCAGCAGCGCCTGCTCCGACCGGCCGCCGGCTGCCGCCTCCGCCTGCGCCTCCCGGTAGCTCTCGGCGACCTCCGGCGCGCGCCGCGCCATCACCTCGTCGAGGCGGGCGAGGGGCACGTCGCCGGCGAGGCCCAGCCGGGCGGCGAGCGAGCGCCGGGTCGCCTCGGAGAGGACGCGCAGCACGACGCCGCGGCCACCCGCCTGGTGGAGGAGGTGGCCGACCGCTCCCGCGTACTCCGCCGCGGACCGCCCGAAGGGTCGGCTGAGCCGGATGCGGGGCCCGAAGGCACGGCCGCGGAGGAGCAGCCCGAGGAAGATCGCCAGGACCGCCCAGAGCAGGCCGATGCCGAGCGGCCCACCGGTCCAGTCGCCGCCCGCGCCGGCTGCGCCGAGGCCGTGGTGGTACTCGTCGAAGACCACCGGGCCCGGGGTCAGCGAGAGCAGGTCGGCGGCGAAGCGGCCGTTGTCGGCGAACTCCAGCCAGCCGTTGCAGAGCACCTCCGGCGCGGCGATCGCGATGACCCGCCCCTCGTTGAGGGTCTCCTCCAGCACCAGCGCCGCGCCGCCGCCGGAGCGGAAGAGGACCGCCTGGGCCGGGGTCGCCCGGTAGGGCGCGGCGTAGGAGCCACCGGTCAGCCTGCGCACGCCGGCAAAGGCCGGTGTGGCGGGCGTCCCGGTGGCCGCCACCGGGTTGCCCCGGTGGAGGTCGAAGGCAAGGGCGAGGCGGCTGTTGAGCGAGTCGTCGGCGTAGACCAGGGTTCCGCCGGCGCGCACCCAGCGGTCGAGCTCGGTGGTGTCCGCGGCGGTCACCTGGCTCGGGTTGAAGACGAAGAGCGTCGCCGGCGGGGTGGGGAGGGCGAAGTTCAGCCCGACGGTCTGCACCGGGTGGCCGAGGGTCGCGGCGTACTGGCTCAGGGCGGAGGTGCCGTTGGGCCCATCGCTGAGGGAGCTGTGCAGGGGCGAATCCTGTTGGCTCCCGTTCTGGACCAGGATCAGCACCGACGCCACGGCCAGCAGCAGGAGGAGGAGGAGCCAGCCGGGGCTTCCCTTCACGCCGCCGCCTCGGGCGTCGCAGCCGGGAGGCGGAAGGTCTCGGCCAGCCGAGCCGCCCGCTGATAGGCGGCCTGGTCGACCGGTCGCTTGCCGTAAACCGCCAGCTCGAAGTCGACCAGCAGCGGCCGCAGCTGTTCCAGCCGGCCGCTGGAGCGGAAGAGCTCGCGGACGGTGAGCGGGCTCTGATCCCAGTAAGGGCGCCCGCTGACCGCGGTCGCGACACCGGCGACGAGCGAGCGGAGCGCGGCCGCGTAATCCCCTCGCGCGGCGGCGGCGTCGGCGACGGCGAAGCGGTCGATCGATCGCTCGGACCGAGCTGCCTGGGCGGCTTCCAGGGCGCGGCCCGCCCGGGTCCAGCCGGTCCGCAGGATGAGGAGCGCGACCGCGGCGGCGAAGAGGGAGGCGATCGCCAGCAGGCCGAACCAGGAGGAGGAGGGGACGGCGTTCAGCTGGAGATTCGACAGCCATTCCAAGAGCTTGATCACGACCCAGTTCCAGAACCGGTTCCAGAGCGAGTCCTGGTCGTGCAGGCTTGAATAGCGCGACTGGCTGAGGAGGCGGTGCAGGTCCGCCGCGGCCTGGCGCGGGTTGGCGACCTCCCCGGGCTGGCCGAGCGCGGCGGAGACCGCCGCGAGGCGCAGATCGGCGTCGGCGTAGTCGGGCGGGTCGCGGTGGAGGTCGGCCAGAATTTCGGGCTGGCTGACGCCGACCGCGGGCTGGAGCACCGCCAGCGCCTGCCGGGCGGCGTCCGAGCGGCCTCCCAGCCCTTCCTTGACGTAGGAGCGGGCCTGCTCGATGGCGCTGACGTAGGAGCGGTCCACGGCGCTCGCGGGCGCGGCGGCGAGCAGCGACGCGAAGAGCGCCAAGAGAGCGCCGAGCAGGGCGAGGCGGTGCCGAGTCAGCTCGGGGTTCCCCGGGCCAGCGCGAGCTGGTAGGCCATGATCTCGAGGTCGAAGGCCTCCCGCCGGACCCGGAAATCGAAGTAGAGCAGTGTCACCGCCAGGGCGAAGAGGGGCTGCACCAGCTGCGTCATCAGCGAGGCGAGGGAGAGGATCAGCCCCACGCGGACAACCATCGGCAGCCCGGGAAAGACGCCGGCCAGGGCCAGGAAGACGGTTGCCAGCGCCGTCTGCAACGCATAGCCGAGGAGGAGCGAGAGGAAGAGGACGCCGAAGGTGCGCCAGAACGCGCGGTCGGTGAGCCGCCAGCTGCGCTCGACGGTGGTGCCGATCGGCGCCTGCTCGGTGAAGAAGACGGGCATCAGCATCGAGAGCCGGGTCAGCAGCCAGAGCCCGAGCGGAGGGCAGAGCAGGGTGAATCCGGCCAGGCCATAGAAGATGCTCAGCGCCCACACCGCCCAGTAGCGCCGGAGGACGGCACGGAGCGCGGAGGCGATGGTCACCGGGGTACCGAGAACGATCGCAGCGGCGGCCGCGAAGAGCGCGCCGGTCTGGAACGGGATCAGCGCCAGCGCGACGGGGTACTGGAGCAGGGCGGCGAAGGGGTTGCTCAAGGTCAGGTCGGGAGGGGTGGCGGTGAGCGGGGAGGTGACCACCTGGTAGTAGGAGCTCAAGACGCCGGCGCTGCCGGACACCAGGTTGATCGCGAGCACCGGGATGGCGAGGCCGACCGCCAGCCCGGCCAGGAGCGGAAAGTTCGCCCGGTAGAGCCGGAAGCTCTCGTCAAGAACGTCCATCAGCGTCAGCGGGCGAAGGCGCAGTGCGGGCGCCGGGACGGCCATGGCGGAGATGTTAGGAGGTGCCCGGTCCGCCGGAGGTCGCTCGGTAGAATGTCCGCGGCGCGGGCGGCTAGCTCAGCGGGAGAGCGCTTGCTTCACACGCAAGAGGTCGCTGGTTCAATCCCAGCGCCGCCCACCAAGTCCGCCGCCTATTCAGTTGGCGATTGACTCCGTTCGGGGAACCGCCAGCTAGCCCCGTGTCGGCTGCCAAAGGTCGTGACGCCGAGCGGGACGACCGCGCCCGGCGTCATGTCACTTTACGGGCGCGGGAACTGCCCGGTGTAGCACTGTCCGGCGGTGCTGCTTGTCAGGAAGGATAGGTCGCGGGTCGCGCTGACCGTCACCGCCCAACCGGTGATAGTGCTGAACGCGTAGGACTGGCTGATGCTGCCCGCATTGGACTGGAACATCTCGGTCCCACTCAAATTGCCGATGCTGTCCTCGGTGAAGGTCTCGCTGAACGATCCCTGGACCGTGCCCAGACTCGCCACGAGGGTGTCGGAGTAATCGTTCCAGACGCCCGTACCGTGTTCGCGGCAGGTATCCGGTGGCGCCGCGAAGCTGTCAACGCGTCACTCCGGATGATCGGGAGGGCCGGGCGGGTAAACTCTCTATTCGGTTCCTCTGCGGCGCCCGCTTCGCGCGCGAGAGGCGATGGCCCCGTCGTCTAGTGGACCAGGACGCAGCCCTCTCAAGGCTGAGATCGCGGGTTCGAATCCCGCCGGGGCTACCACCAAACTTAGGCGTGGAGAAGCTCGGCGGAGTCGCCGCCTCCGGGACCTGGATCGGGCCCGTCCGACGGGGCTTACAAGATCACGGTTGGTTCGGGCGACTTCGCTCCCGGCCCGCCGAGCTCAGCGACGAGAGCCTCCGCCTGGCGGAGCAGGAGTGCCGAGCCAAGATCGGCGAAGCCCCGGACTGCCTGCCCAGCGAGCGCGCGGGCCTGTTCGACATCGCCCCCAGCGGCCCGGGAACGGGCCAATTCGAGTCGGTTCCGTGCCAGGAGGTAGGGGTAGGGAGCCCGCGCCGCCCGCAACTCGACCTCGGCGAAGGCCGCCTCCGCTTCCGCCCGTTGGCCAAGCTCGGCCAGCGCGACCCCGAGAACGTGCCCGGCCTCCATCTGGACCCAACCGTCCCGTTCCACCCGCGCCAGGTTGAGCGCCTCCGAGGCGGCTTCGGCCGCTTCGGCCAGCCGCCCCAGTTGAACCAGCACAGCGGCCAGGGGCACCAGCACGCTCGTCAGGCGGTACTGCGCCTGGCGGCACACCTCGACTTGCCGCCGCAGCATTGGCTCCGCTTCCGCCGCGCGTTCACCGAGCGTCAGTGCCTCGCCCTGCACCGCCGCCGTCCAGGTCTGCAGTTGCAGGTCCGCGGTGACCACCGCCGCGTCGACGCTGGCGAGGAGCGAGTCGACGCCCGCAAGGTCGCCTCTGACCAGCAGGACACGCGCCTGCTGAGTCAGAAGGTAACTCCGGGCCCGGTTCAGGTCGAGACCGCCCAGGATGGCCTCCGCGCGATCCAGGTGCTCTTCGGCCGCATCCATCCGCCCGAGCACCTCGAGCGCCTGGCCGACCATCGTCTCGGCGAAGCAAAGACTGGCGCTGTGGGCGAACTGTTCGGCCAGCTCCAGCGCGCGCTGCCGGTAGACCAGGTTCTGCTTCAAGTCGCCGAGCAGGAAGTGAGCGAATGCCAGGTTGTTGGTGATCGCGACCCGGTCGACCAGGTCGGCGGTGCCGGAGCTGTCCTGATAGGCCCTGGCCAGCAGGTCCCGGGCGCCCTCAAGGTCACCCTCGCGGGTCAGCGACTGGGCGAGAACCAGGTCCGCCTCGACCCTGAGGCCGACGTTTTCGGCGGCGGTCGCGAGAGTGGCGGCGCGGCGCGCCGGCTCGGCCATGCCGTCGTAATCCCCAGCCACCCAGAGCAGGCGCCCGAGGGCCGCCAGGACCGTGGCGAGGGCCTCGTCCCCGGCGCCCTCCGACCGGGCGAGGAAATCGCGGATCAGCCCGATCGCAGGCTGCGGTAGCGTCAATTCGCGATGGATCCGGGCGATGCCGGCCAGCACCCTGGCCTCGGTGTCGTAGTCACCGGCCGAACGGAAATGGGCCGCCGCCCGATTCAGCGCGGCCAGCGCCTCATCCAACTGGCCGAGCGCAGCCGCCGCCTCGCCCAACCCGGCCAGCGCGCGCGCCTCGAGGCCCGCATCCCCGGTCTCGGCAGCCAGCTCGGCAGCGTTGCGGTAGTGCTGCTCAGCCTCCCGATGGGCGAAGAGCCGGCGCGCCTGCTCGGCCGCGGTCAGGGACCATCTGGCGGCCTCGGCGGGGTCGTCGCCCTCGATGAAGTGGAGCGCGATCTCGGCGGCGCGGGTCTCGCCGCCCGTCTCCGCCAGAACCCGTGCCGCCTCGGCGTGGAGGCGGCGGTGCCGGCGCCGGGGGATCTCGGCGAGCAATGTCTGGTGGGTCAGGGCGTGATCGAACGAGTAGAGCTCGCCGTCGCCGGAACGAAGAAGGCCGATCGCCGCCGCCTCGCCGAGAGCGCTGTCGATGACCTCCTCGCTCACCGCGGACATCGCCAGCAGGTCCTGGAAGCGGAAGGGCTGACCCAGGACGGCGGCGGTCGCGAGCAGCTCCTGGGTCGGTCCGGGCAGCCGTGAAACGCGTTCCCCGATGGTCGAGCGGATGCTTTCCGGAAGCTCGATCTCCGCCACCTTGCGTCGCTCCCAGCGATCGTCCTCGCGGTAGATGTCGCCCCTCTCGACCAGGGCCCGGCAAACCTGTTGGATGAAGAACGGGTTTCCGTCGGTCTGCCGGTGGATGAGGCCGGCGAACTCGGCCGAAATCTCCTCTTCACCGAAGCTTGCCGCGACCAGCGCCGCGGTGCCGGCCTCGACCAGCCGGCGCACCGTGATGGTCCTCGCCACGTCTTCGTGGCGGAGTTCACGCAGCACCCGCTCGAGTGGATGCTGGCGGCCGACCTCCACATCGCGATAGGTGCCCGCGAGCAGCACCCGGTCGGCACCGGAACGGCGGGCGAGATGATGGAAGAGCTCGAGCGTCGAGTCGTCCGCCCAATGGAGATCGTCGAGGAAGATGGCGACCGGCTGCACGGCGGCGAGCTCGAGCACGAATGAGCCGACCTCGCGGCGGAGGCGCTCCTCCTCGGCCTGACCCCCCGCCGTGGCTCCTGGTTCGACCGCGTTGCCGCCGCTCAGTTGACGCAGGTGGGGCCGGTCGGCAAAGGGGTCGAGGCCGGCGCTGGTGGCGGCGGTGGCGAGCGCGGCGAGGACGTCGAGGAACGGGTAATAGGGAACGGCGCGGCGGTTCTCGAGACACGATCCGACGCCCAGAGCGAAGCCGTGATTGCGGGCATCTAGGAACGCCTCCTGAGCGAGTCGCGTTTTCCCCGCCCCCGGTTCGCCGGCGAGCAGGATCAGGCCGCCCAGTCCGCCCACGGCATTGTTCACCTCGGTCTTCAGCAGCTCCGCCTCCTCCTTGCGACCGACCAGGGGGGCAGAGGGCAGGGCGCCGAGGAACGACCCGATCGGCAGGCGGACCGGCTGCGCGGGCGGGGCGACCGCAGGCCTCAGGGAGGCCGAGGGCGGTGAGGGCCGCGCCGTCCGGACACCGAGGATCGTGACCGGGTCGCCGAA
>DIZV01000175.1:996-3851 GCA_002427995.1 Chloroflexi bacterium UBA6019 | reverse complement strand
TGAACCAAGGCCTCGCTGACGAGGATCTCGCCAACCCCGGCGAGGCTGCAGAGTCGGGCGGCGAGGTTCAGCGCCTTGCCCCGATAGCCACCGCGCAGCGGTATCGCCTCTCCGGCGTCGATGCCGATCCCGATCCGGATCGGCAGCGAGCTGTCTCGCAGCAATCGTTCGGCGCAAGCCGCCTGCGCCAGGAGCGCGGCCCGAACCGCCTGCCGGGAGGAGGAGAAGGTGAGCAGGGCCTCGTCGCCGCGGAGTTCGAGCAGCTCGCCGCCGGCGTCGGCGGCGGCCTTGTCCATCAGCTCGGCGAAGGCCCCGGCCAGCCGGGCGCCGGCCGCGTCACCGTGCTCGACCGTGAAGGTGGTGTATCCACGAACGTCGGCGATCAGGAAGGCTCGGATCTCACCGCCCTGCTCCGGTTCGCCGATCGCCATCACGCGCACGATAACCGCCGGGGCTGCCACTTCGATACGCTGAGGCAGCCGATGCCTGGACCGAAGGTCAGTGAGGGGAGCGCCGGCGGGGCCAGGGGGTTCACGGCCGAGCTCGTTGCGGACGACCGCGGCCGCTACGTCGACTGCAACCCTGCCGCCTGCGAGCTGATCGGTTACCAGCGCGAGGAGTTGCTCGGGATGAGCGTCTGGGACCTGACGCCCGAGGCCAACGCGGTCGACGGTCTCGTCATGTGGCAGGAGTTCATCGCCCAAGGCCTCCACGCCGGCATCTACTGGCTGGTCCGCAAGGACGGAACCTCGGTGGAGGTCGAGTACCGGGCACTGGCCAACGTCGAGCCGGGGCGGCATCTCTCGCGGCTGCGGCCCATTGACACCGGTCGAAAGCCGTTCCCGCCCTCGCAGCTGCCTCGCCGCCGGACCTAGCCGGATGGCCGTCGATCGGCTCCCTGGCAGGGTCACCCAGACCCGGGCCGACCTCGCGCAGCGACTGTGAGCGGTCTCGTCTTCGCCGCCATCGCCCCCCATGGCAGCTCGGCGATCCCGGGCGCGGTCGAGCCCGAGGAGGATGGAATGGCGCGCGAGACGCAGGAGGCGATGGCCGAGCTGCAGCGCCGCTTCGAGGCTGCCCGGCCCGAGGCGGTGGTCGTTCTCAGCCCGCACAACGTTCATGTCGAGGGCGCGATGGCGGTCGTCACCGCGGGCAGCCTTGCGGGCGGTCTCGCCGACTGGGGCGCGCCTGCCATCACGCTCAAGGCGGAGGTCGACCGCGAGCTGGCCGAGCAGGTCAAGGCGAGCCTGCGGGCGGCCGGTATCCCGGTGGTCGGGATCAGCTTCGGGGGCAACAACCCGCACGAATCGGTCCACCCGATGGACTGGGCGGTGCTCGTCCCGCTCTGGTTCATGGGCGGCCGTAGCCGCCCGCCGGTGCCGGTCGTGGTGGTGTCGCCGGCGCGGGACCTGACGCCGGAGGCCCATGTCGCCGCCGGGCGGGCGATCGCCGAGGCCGCCGGGGAGAGCGGGAAGCGGGTGGCCCTGATCGCCAGCTGCGACCACGGCCACGGCCACCGGCCGGATGGTCCCTACGGCTTCCGACCCGAGTCGCGGGTCTTCGACGACCGGGTGGTCGAGGTCGTCAAGGCCGATCGCCTGAGCGAGCTGGCGGACTTCGACCCGGACCTGGTCCGCACGGCGGCGGCGGACAGCTGGTGGCAGATGCTGATGCTGGCAGGTGCCATCGAGAGCGGCTGGAAGGGTGAGTTCCTCTCCTACCAGCACCCGACCTACTACGGCATGCTCTGCGCCGCCTACGCCCCGGCCGGCTAGGCCCCGGGGAGGATCACGACCTTCCCCGTGCTGCGCCCCTCGGCGACCGTGGCCAGGGCCTCCCGCGCCTCGGTCAGCGGCCGGCGGTCGGAGATGTGGGGCTTGATCACCCCCTCCCGATAGAGCCGGAAGAGCTCCTGGGTCGCGTCCGCGACCAGCTGCGGTGCCTTCAGGTTGTAAAGGCCCCAGTGGAGCCCGACGATGGAGTAGTTCTTCACCAGGGCGTGGTTGACCGCCGCCGTGGGGATCCGGCCCGAGGTGAAGCCGACCACCACCAGCCGGCCCTCGAAGGCGATGCATTTGGTGGAGCGGTCGTAGACGTCGCCGCCGACCGGGTCGTAGATGACGTCGGCGCCGGCGCCCGCGGTGAAGTCCTTGACGGCCTGGACGAAGTCGCCCTCCTTGTAATTGACGGCGAGGTCGGCGCCCAGCCGCCGGCAGAGATCGACCTTGGCGTCCGAGCCGGCGGTGGCGACGATCCGGGCGCCGGCCGCCTTGCCGAGCTGGATCGCGGCGCTGCCGACGCCGCCCGCCCCGGCGTGGACGAGGAGGACCTCGCCCGCCTTGAGCCGGGCTCGGCGGTGGAGGCCGAAGTAGCCCGTCTGGTAGGTCAGCATGAGCGCGGAGGCGTCCTCGAATGACATCTGGTCGGGGATCGGCACCACCGTCGCGGGGGCGGTGTCGACGATCTCTCCGAACCCGCCGCCGGTCAGCCCACCGCCGACCGGGAGCAGGGCCAGGACCCGATCGCCGAGCTTGACCGACGCGCCCGCCGGCGCCGCCAGGACGGTGCCGGCGACCTCCAGACCGATCACGAAGGGAAGCTCCGGCTTGACCTGGTAGAGGCCGGCCACGAGCAGTGCGTCGGGGAAGTTGATGGCGGCCGACTCGATTTTGATCCGGACCTTGTCGGGCGGAGCGGCACCCTCGTCGACCTGCTCCAGGACCATCGAGTCGGGCGGGCCGAGCTGGCGGACGACCCAGGCCTTCATGTCTGCCGGCAACCTTATTACGATTGGCCGGGATGCCGACCGCCTCCGATCTGAGCACCGCCCTGTCCGACATCCCGGTCGGCAAGTA
>DIZV01000175.1:572-713 GCA_002427995.1 Chloroflexi bacterium UBA6019 | reverse complement strand
CCGGTCCCAGCCCCTTCGGCGGTCCGGTGGCCCCGGCACTGATCGGCTCGCACGAGCCCTGGCGTTTCCCGGGCTGGTACCCGCCCGAGGTCCGCGGCGCCCTCCACAGCCGCCAGGAGTGGGACCTCTACGCCCCCGTCC
>DIZV01000175.1:0-243 GCA_002427995.1 Chloroflexi bacterium UBA6019 | reverse complement strand
TTCCTTCGCGAGCAGCCGGTCGGGCTCGTCGTCGACGGCGCCCGGGAGCGACGCCCCGACCGCCGCTTCGCCCCCGGCGAGGGCGACGTCCGCGAGCTGATCGAGGGCGAGGCCCAGGTCCTGACGCCCGAACTCTGCCTCGCCGCCACCGACGGTCGCGACAACTATCACTCCAACCCGGCGATCGCCCGCGAGTGGGGGTTCCCGAAGGTGGTGGTCCAGGGCGTCTTCAACGCCAACCTC
>DIZV01000102.1:2579-5820 GCA_002427995.1 Chloroflexi bacterium UBA6019 | reverse complement strand
CGTTCGCGAACCGCAGCGCCAGCATGTTCTGCACCGTTTCCTTTGCCGAGGTAGTGGTCGATCCGGAAGACCTGGTCCTCGTGGAAGACGTTCTCCACCTCTTCGTTGAGCGCCTTCGCCGATTTGAGGTCGGTCCCGAACGGCTTCTCGATCAGGATCCGCCTCCAGGCGCCCTGGGGCGACCGCGCCATCCCGGCGGCGCCGAGATTCCCGACGATGAGCGGGAAGGTCGGCGGCGGCGTTGCGCAGTAATAGACCCGGTCGCCGGCGGTGTGGCGATCGGCGGCGACCATATCGAGGAAGCGGTCGAGCTCTTTGAATCCGGCGGTGTCTTCGAAGTTCAGCTGCCGGTAGCGCATGCTCTCGAGGAGGCTTTTGAGCACCGCCTCGTTCACCGGCTGGGTCCGGGAATGCTCGCGGATCGAGCCGCCGACCAGCTTGCGGAACGCCGCGTCGGAGCTCTCGTCCTTGGCCACGCCGACGATCGCGAAGCCGGGGGGGAGCACTCGCTGCGCGGCCAGGTTGTAGATCGCCGGGAGCAGCTTGCGGCGGGCGAGGTCACCGGTCGCCCCGAAGATGACCATCAGCGCCGGGTCGATGACCCGGTACTCCGCAAGGCCCTCCTCGAGGGGGTTCGGCGCGGTTGCCTCCGGCGTCTCAGCCATGGCCCGCGGGACGCACCGCGTGGCCCCCGAACTGCTTGCGCATCATCGCCACAACCCGGTCCGAGAAGGAGTTGGGGTCCCGGCTCCGAAACCGCTCGAAGAGCGAATGGGTGATCGTGAAGGCGGGCACGTCCTCATCGATCGCGGCCTGGACCGTCCAGCGGCCCTCGCCGGTGTCCTCGACGTACGCCGTCAGGGTGCTCAGCTCGGGGTCCTCCTTCAACCCGATCGCGATCAGGTCGAGCAGCCAGGAGCGGACCACCGTCCCGTAGCGCCAGGCCTCGGCGATCGCCTGCAAATCCATGCTGGGGAAGGACTTTGACTTCTTGAGGATCTCGAAGCCCTCGCCATAGGCCTGCATGAGGCCGTACTCGATGCCGTTGTGGACCATCTTGACGAAGTGGCCCGACCCCTCCGGGCCGGTGTGGACGAGCCCGCCGTCGGGCGGAGCCAGGGCCGCCAGCAGGGGCTTGCAATGCTCGAAGATCGCGTCCTCGCCGCCGACCATGAGCCCGTACCCGTTCTGAAGTCCCCAGACCCCACCGCTGGTCCCGGCGTCGAGGTAGTGCATCCCCTTCGCCTTCAACACCTCCGCGTCGCGCATCGCCAGCTGCCAGTTGGTGTTGCCGCCGTCGATGACGATGTCACCCGCTTCGAGCAGGTCGGCGAGCTGGGCTATGGTCTGGCTGGTCGGGTCGCCGGCGGGCACCATCACCCAGACGATCCGCGGCTTCTCGCTGAACTTGCCGACCAGCTCCTGGAGGCTGCCGGCGCCGATCGCGCCCTCGGCCGCCTTCGACTGCACGACCTCGGCGGACTGGTCGTAGGCGATCATCCGGTGGCCCGCCTTGAGCAGGCGGGAGACCATGTTCCCGCCCATCCGGCCGAGCCCGATCATCCCCATCTCCATGCTCTTCACTCCTTTACTACCGAGTTCGTTCGGGTCGCGGCCTCGACCGCCGCGACCAGGTCGGCCCAGCCCTTGCCGGGGCTCCGCCCGAGCGTCACCCGCAGCACCGGCAGCCGGCGCGACTTGAGCGACTCCAGATCGCCGATCGCCTGCGCCTGCTTCAGGATGCTGAAGCCGTAGGGCTGACCGGGGATGGCGACGTCGGTCGTGTCCTCCTGGACCACCTGGAGGAAGACCCCGATCGGCGGTCCGCCCTTGTGGAGCTGGCCGGTCGAGTGCAGGAAGCGCGGCCCGTAGCCGGACGTCGTCGCGACGTGGTGGGAGTCCCGGACAGCGGTCCGGATCCGCGCCAGCGACCGTTCCGAGGTTGCGTTGCGGGCCGTGTAGGACATGATCGCGAAGTAGCTGCGGCCGGCCTTGAGCTTGCCCAGCAGCGCCTTCAGCTCGCGGCCCGAACTGGCCGCGGGGATGGTCTCGGCAGCCGGCAGCCGTTTTTTGGAGATGTACTCGGCCAGCACCTTCTTGGTGTTGTCCTTCGACTCCTGGACGTTGGGCTGGTCGAAGGCGTTGATCTTCAAGATCGAGCCGGCGATCGCCGTGGCGATCTCCCAGCGCAGGAACTCGCCGCCGATGTCGGCCTTCTCCTGCAGGGTGAGCGTGACCACCGGCTGACCCGCCGCCTCCAGCGCCCGCACCCCCCTGTGCTCGGGGTCGGCCGCCATCCGGACGTAGACGAAGAGGCGGTCCTTGCCGTAGTCGCCCGGGCCGCCGAGCGGCTCGCCCTCGACCGGGATGATGCCGCGGCCCAGCTTGCCGGTGGACTCGGCGATCAGCTGCTCGACCCAGTAGCCAAGCGTGCCGATCTTGGGCGAGAGAACCAGCGTGAGCTTGTCGCGTTTTACCTCCGTCGCGAGGCTCCCCAGCACGGCACCCAGCCAGACGCCCGGGTTCCTCTCCGCCGGGACGTCGGCGGCGCAGCCATGGGCCATCCCGGTGGCGCTCTCGAGGAGAGATCCGAAGTCGTACCCGGCGAGAGCGGCCGGCACGAGGCCGAAGTAGCTGAGGACGGAGTAGCGGCCGCCGATGTCGGTCAGGTTCTGGAAGACGGCCCGGAAACCGTGCTCCCGGGCCAGCTTCTCGAGCGAGGTCCCCGGGTCGGTGATCGCCAGGAACTGGTCCCCCGGCTTCTTCGACCGGGCGCTGACGAGGGCCCAGAAATGGGCGAAGTGCGACAGCGTCTCGGTGGTCCCGCCTGATTTGCTGGCGACCACGAAGAGGGTGTCCGTGACATCGATCGCCCGCGTCAGGTGCTCGATCGTCGCCGGGTCGGTCGTGTCCAGCACGTGCAGGGTGGGATGGCCGACGACCTTGCCGAAGGTGTTGCGAAGCACGTCGGGCCCGAGCGAGGAGCCACCCATCCCGAGCAGGACCACGTCCGAATACCCCTTCCCGCTCCGCGCCAGCGCGCGCAGGTCGGCCTCCTTCGCCTCCATCTTGTCAACCACGTTGAGCCATCCCAACCAGTCGCCCGCGTCGCCCGGCCAGAGGGTGCCGTCCCTGGCCCAGAGCCGCCGCGGCGCATCCTCCTTCTGGAGCGCTGCGGTCGCCCGGTCGACGACTGGCTGGAGGGTGCCGAGGGAGTGCCACTGGGTCGGGCCCTTGCCGG
>DIZV01000102.1:0-2348 GCA_002427995.1 Chloroflexi bacterium UBA6019 | reverse complement strand
AGAAGGAGTCGACGCCCTCCACCTCGAGCTCGCCGGTGACCTGGTCGAGGTCGATGCCGGCGTCGGCCAGCTCCTTCAACTGGCGCTTGGCGGTGTCGACGTGCTCGTCGAGGGAGCGGCGAACCTCGCCATGCTCCCGGAAGGCCGCGAGCGTGTTGGGCGGGACGGTGTCCACGGTGTCGGGGCCGACCAGCTCCTCGACGTACATCGTGTCGGGGAAGCGCGGGTCCTTGACCGAGGTGCTCGCCCAGAGGCAACGCTGAGGCGTCGCGCCCGCCTTCCGCAGGGTCTCCCAGCGGGGCCCGCTGTGAAGCTGCTTGAACCGTTCGTAGGCCAGCTTGGAGTTGGCGATCCCGGCCTTGCCATAGAGCCGTTCCAGCCGCCGGGCCTCCTTCGGGTCACGGGCGGCGGCGACCTTCGCGGCCAGCAGCTTGTCGACCTTGCTGTCGACCCGGCTGACGAAGAAGCTGGCGACGCTGTTGACCCGGGCGAGGTCGCCCCCCTTGGCGCGGAAGTCCTCCAGGCCGGCGAGGAAGGACTCGGCAACGGCCGCGTAGCGCTCGACCGAGAAGATCAGGGTGACGTTGATGTTGACTCCCTCGCCGAGCATCTGGCGGATCGCCGGGAGCCCGGCTCGGGTGGCGGGGATCTTGACCATCACATTGGGACGCTGGCAGCGGCGCCAGAGCTCGCGCGCCATCTCGACTGTCCGCTTGGTAGAGCGCGCCACCGCCGGGGAGACCTCGATGCTGACAAAGCCGTCGTGGCCCTTCGACTCGTCGTAGACGGGCCGGAAGACGTCGGCTGCGGCCTGGATGTCCTCGACCATCAGCTCCCAAAGAATCTCTTCGGGCTTTCTCTTGGCTGCGACCAGCCGGACCATGGCTTCGTCGTAGTCCGTCGAGCCGCTGACCGCCTTCTCGAATATGGTCGGGTTGGAGGTGACGCCGCGGACTCCCTCGTCGCGCAGCCGGGCCAGCTCACCCGAGCTGATCAGCTGGCGGCGGATGTTGTCGTACCAGAGGCTCTGGCCCTGCGCCAGCAGCTCCCGGATCGGGTTGGCGGCTCTGCTCATTTGGTTTCTCCAGTGGCGGGTCGGACGTTCAGGATCGCATCTCCGGCATCAAGCGCGCGATCGTGGATCAGCAGGCGGTAGAGCTCCTCCTGCCGCGCGGTCTGGAGCCGGTAGGCGGCGTGCGCGGCGGCGGCGGTGCGATAGGTGCGGCCGACCTCGGTCCTGAGCTTGTCGCCGTCAAGGACGCCGAGGTGCTCGGCGGCGAAGATGGCGGCGCCGCGGCTGGAGGCCTCCCGCGCCTTCGACTCCGCCACGGGGCGCCCGATCGCGTCGGCCATGATCTGCATCCAGGCGGGCGAGGCGAGCAGACCGGCGCCGTTGGCGACCAGCCGGCGGGCGCCCGGGAGCACCTGGTCGAGCCGCTGGTCAACCCGCGCGAACTCGATCGCGGTCGCTTCCAGCCCTGCCCGGACCATGTCGGCGGCGGTGGTGGCCTGGGTCAGGCCGGCGATCGACCCCGTCGCGTGGGAGGCGAAGCCGGGGCTGCGCTCGCCCGCCAGCAGCGGCACGAAGGTGAGCCCGGTCGAGACCGGCCGGTAGCGGCGAAGCCGCGCTTCCAGCCGCGGGAGCTCGACGGCCAGGGTCCGCGTCAACCAGGCGTAGAGGTTGCCGCCGTTGCTGAGGGCGCCCCCGACGACCACCCGGTCGCGGTCGAGCCGGTAGCACCAGAGCCCCTCGGGGACCCGCTTCGGCATCCCCCGGTAGAGGACTCGGAGCGCGCCCGAGGTTCCCACGGTCAGGGCTCGCTGGGTCGGGTCGACGCAGTTGCTGCCGAGGTTGGCGAGCGCCCCGTCCCCCGCGGCGCAGACCCAGGGAACGTTCCTCAGGTCCGGCCAGCGGACGGCGAACTGGCGGGCCAGCCCCTGGCCCGACTCGCCCAGCTCCGGCAATTGCTCCTCCCCCACCTCCAGCAACCGGAGCAGCTCGCCGTCCCAGCCGCAGTCGGCAAGATCGAGGAGGCCGGTGCCGCTGGCCATCGAGACGCCGGTCACCGCCCGGCCGAAGAGATGCTGATGGACGAGGTCCCAGAAGCTCAGCCAGCGGGGACGGCGGCGCCAGAGCACGGGCTCGCCGCGCTTGAGCCAGAGCAGCTTGGCCGGCCAGTAGGTCGGGTGGAGCAGACAGCCGGTGCGCTGGTGGACCGCGTCCGGGTCGAGCGTGCGGCGGAGCTCGTCGGATTCCCGCCAGGAGCGCGTGTCCGCCCACAGGTAGAGCGGCGTCAGCGCCTTTCCCCCGGCGTCGGCGCCCACCAGCCCGTGCCAGAACGTCGACA
>DIZV01000160.1 GCA_002427995.1 Chloroflexi bacterium UBA6019 | reverse complement strand
AGCTTCCAGGACGCACCATCGGGGCCAGCATAATCGGCGCGTGGGGACCATCCTCGGTGGCCGGAACTTCGAGTGGGGCAGCCATGTCTATCTGATGGGGATCGTCAACGTGACCCCCGACTCGTTCAGCGGCGACGGCGTCGTCGACGCCGGCCGGGCTGTCGAGCAGGGCCTCCGGATGGTCGCCGAGGGCGCCGACATCCTCGACGTGGGAGGCGAGTCAACGCGGCCGGGCCACCGGCCTGTCAGCGCGGAGTTGGAGCTGGCGCGGGTGCTCCCGGTGGTGGAGCGGCTCGCCCGTGAGGCGGGGGTACCGGTCTCCATCGACACCTGGAAGCTGGCGGTGGCGGAGGCGGCCATCGCGGCGGGGGCGGCGCTGATCAATGACGTGTGGGGACTTCAACGCTCCCCCGGCCTGGCAGCGCTCGCCGCCCGCGAGGGAGCCGGTCTGGTCGTCATGCACAACCAGGAGAGCACCGAGTATTCCGATCTGGTGGGCGAGGTGCTGACCTCTCTCCGGCGATCGCTGGCGATCGCCGAGGACGCCGGCGTCCCGGCGGACCGCCTCATCGTCGATCCGGGTATCGGCTTCGGAAAGACCTGGCAGCAGAACCTGGTCGTGCTGCGCCGCCTGGAGGAGCTGAAAGCCCTCGACCGGCCGCTCCTGGTCGGCACCTCGCGCAAGTCCTTCATCGGCCGGATCCTCGATCTGCCCGAGGAAGATCGGGTCGAGGGAACGGCCGCGTCGGTGGCCGTCGCGGTGCTGCGGGGCGCGGACCTGGTGCGGGTCCATGACGTCCGCCAGATGGCCCGGGTGGTGCGGGTCGCGGAGGCGCTGCGATGACGGTCTGCTACCTGGGCCTCGGCTCCAATCTCGGCGACCGCGCCCAGAACCTGGAGCGGGCGCGGGTCGAGCTCGAGGCGCACGGCGCGCGCATCCTCCGCCAGAGCTCGGTCCACGAAACGGAGCCGTTCGGCGTCCGCGCGCAGCCCTGGTTCCTGAACCAGGTGCTGGAGGTGGATTGGCCGGGGACGCCGCGGGCGCTGCTGACCACCGCCCAGGCGGTCGAGGCTGCGGTCGGCCGGACCGAATCGTTTCGCTGGGGACCGCGCGAGATCGACGTCGACATCCTCCTCTTCGGTGACCTGGTGGTCAGCGAGGAGGACCTGACGATCCCCCATGCGGGTCTTGCCGAGCGGGAGTTCGTACTCGCTCCCCTCCACGAGCTTCGTCCCGACATACTGGCCTCATGAGGCGGCTCCGGATCGCGTGGCTGGGCCACCAGTCGGCCAGCCTCGGCGGCGGGATGGCGACCTACTCCCACGAGATCGTCGGTGGGCTCCGCCGGATGGGCCACCAGGTGACCTTCTTTCACCACGCCGACCCCAGCGGCGAAGGACTGGAGGAGAGCAGCGATTCGGTCTCGTTGGCATCGGTGAACGTCCCCCTCGTCAAGTCTCTCGTGCTCTCGCCCGGTCGGGCCAAGCGGAAGCTCGTGGATCGGTTGCGCCAGCGGGAGTTCGACGTCATCCACGCCTCCTTCTGGTTTTCGAGCATGGACTTCGATCTGCCCAAGTTGACCCGCGAGGTCGGCATCCCACTGGTGGCCACCTTCCACGTCGCTTTCGACAACCGGCTCAGCCTTTGGGGCGGCATCACCAGCGGCACCTACCGGCTCTACGCGCCGACACTGGCGAAATGCGACCGCGTCATCGTCTTCGGCCCGGCGCAGCGCGACATCCTGGTCAACCTCGGCGTGCCGGAGCCGATCATCCGAATTCTGCCCAATGGGGTCGACGTGGAGCGCTACTGCCCCGGTCCGTCTGACCGGCGAGAGCGATTTGGCGCCGATCAGCTCTTCGTCTACATGGGACGGGTCGACTCGGAGAAGAACGTCGACGTGCTTTTGGAGGCGTTCCTCGACTGCGCGCCACCCAGCCGCTGCAAGCTTGTGATCATGGGGACGGGAACCGAGAAGCGACGTCTGGAGCGGTTTTACCGCGACCCGCGGGTCGTCTTCACCGGCCACATAGCTGAACGGGAGGAGCGGGTGGCGATCCTCCGCGCGGCCGATGGCTTCTTCCTGCCCTCCACGGTCGAGGGGCTCTCCCTGGCGATGTTGGAGGCCATGGCCTGCGGCGTCGCGACCGTCGCCACCGACGTTGGGACGGACGGTGAAGCGCTCCGCGGCGCGGGCGTCGTGGTGGATCCGCGCAACCTGGCCATCGAACTCGGGATGGCTTTCCGCGAGCTTATCGAGCTCCCCTTCCTGGCGGTCGAACTGGGCCGCCTCGCACGGCAACGAGTGGTCGAGCGGTATTCGCTGGAGCGCAACCTGGAAGGGCTCGCCGAGCTCTACGAACAACTTGTCGAGCACTCCCCCAGAAAACGTTTTACGGGCGAGTCGACTTCGTCCTGAACCCGGACCGGCGGTGGCACGAACCCGGCTGTCTGGGTTAGGGTAGCCGCCTCAAGGAGGTCGACCATGAGCTCACAGCGACTCCTCGTCACCGTCGAGTGCGAGACCGGGCGGCGAGAGGTGGCCCTGCCCGGCGACATCCCGATCGCCCGGTTGATACCCCAGCTGCTCGACGTTTGCGGCGGCGGAGGCGGCGACACGCCGGAGGAGGGTCAATGGATCCTGCGCCGCGACGGCCACCTGCTGCCGGGGAATCTGACCCTCGAGCAATGTGGCGTCACGGAGGGAATGGTCCTCGCCCTGTACGACCTTTCCGGCACCCCGTCGGAGGGCGACCACCGATCCCTTCCCGAGGTCGAGGCGCCGGCCTCCCCCGACGAGCCGGTCGCCGGGCTGCCCATTGCCCTCGGCGCCGCGGGGCAGGTCGCGCTGCCGCGAATGGCGTTGCTGCCGGAACGCTTGCGCGCAGTTGGCGAGGCGATGATCTCCTCCGACCACGCCGAGCCGGGCTCCCATCGGCTCAGCATCCCGCGCTCGCGGACGGCGCTCGAGCGCGCCCGCGAAGCCTGGCAGTCGAGCGACTACAGCAGCCGGTTGGCCGACCTGATCGCCGCTCCCCGGCTCGCCCGCTGCGTGACCATCGCCGTCGTCTCGCCCAAGGGCGGCGTTGGCAAGACGACGATCGCCGCCCTCCTGGGAACGCTCTTCGCGATGATCCGTGGGGACCGGGTGGTGGCGATCGACAACAACCCCGACCATGGGACTCTCGGCCGCTCGCTCGCTGCGGAGCACCCGATCTTCGTCGACGATCTCCTCGACGTCATCGACCAGCCAGCCCTGACGGTCACGATGCTCGAGCGCTTCCTGGGCCGAGGTCCGCATGGCCTCCTGGTCCTGCCCGCCCCGACCGACCCCGAGCGCATGGAGCGCCTTGACCGGTCCGCCTACGACC
>DIZV01000163.1:2807-3272 GCA_002427995.1 Chloroflexi bacterium UBA6019 | reverse complement strand
AAGATGTGTATAAGAGACAGCCTCCCAACCAGTCGCGGCCGCCGGGTCCAGAGCAGCAGCCAAGCCGCCTCGCAGGCCAACAGGACGAGCGAGATCTGCCCCTGCAAAAAGTCGCGCCGGACCCAGTAGGAGACGATCGCGACGGCGACCATCAGGGCCAGCAGCTGGCGGTCGGAGCGCAGAGCCCGATGCGTGAGCCAGAGGCCGAGCGCGAGGCACGCCTGGAGCAGCAGCCACTCGAGCAGGACCTGGTCCCGCGGGCTCAGGGCCAGCAGCGGCTGCCAGAGCCAGGCCAGCAGGGGCGGGTAGTTGTAGCCGGCGTTGCCTCCCACCGCCAGGCGGCCGCTCCGGAGCAGCGGAGCGTAGGGATCTCCGCCCCGGCTCAGCGCCTGCGCGGCGCGGATATGGACCCAGACGTCCTCCCACGGCTGGGGCAGCAGCCCCAGCGCTGAGGTGAAGGTCACC
>DIZV01000163.1:0-2494 GCA_002427995.1 Chloroflexi bacterium UBA6019 | reverse complement strand
CGGGCGCCCGCTGCGCTAACCTGACCTCCTGGACCGGCCGTTCCCTGCCTGCAACGACCTCAACGGCCGCTGATGGCGTTTCTCCGACGCCTCCTGCTGGCGTTCCACAACCACCGTTTCCGGTGGGCCCTGATCGGCCTCCTGCTGTCGGCGCTGGTGCCCTTCTACATCTATGTCACCGTGGTCGCCGCGCTCTACACCCAGCTCGACCCCGGGTCGCACAACGACGGCCGGGTCTACCTCGACGCGGCGGCGGCGCTTGCCGGCGGTCAGGACCCCTACACCTTCTTCCTCCACGAGTCCGCCCGTGGCGTCGACCCCGCCCTCGAGGGCTCCTACATCTACCCCCCGCTGCTGGCCTGGGCAATGCGGCCGCTGCTCTTCCTCGGCTTCACCGGCGAGCGGGTGTTCCTGCTCGCCTTCGACCAGCTGTGCCTTCTGCTCACGTTCTATTTCTCGGTCCGAGCGATCGGGGTCCGCTCGCGCCAGCGGGTGGCCACCTTCGCGCTCGTGGTTCTCTTCTTCTTTCCCAATTGGGAGAACATGATCCAGCTTCAGCTCAACCCCCTGATCGGGCTGCTGACGACGCTCTGGGCCTACCTCTGGGCCCGTGGCCGGACGCTCTCCGCGCTCCCCCTCGGCGTCGGCGTCGCGCTCAAGCTGCTCCAGGCCCCGCTCTTCCTGCTCCCCCTTCTGCGCCGGCGCTGGTGGGACCTTGGGCTGGGTGCCGCCGTGATCGCCGGCCTGACCCTGGTGGCGGCGCCCGCCTACTTGGTCGAGTACCTGACGCGGGTGCTGCCGCTCCTCTCCGGTGGCAGTCCCAGCCTGCTCAACCAGTCGCCGGCCGCGATCTTCACGCGCCTTCCCCATCCGCGCAGCCTCTACATCTCAGTCCACTACTCAATGCCTTCGGTGTCGATCCGGCTGGCGGCGACCGGCTTCGCGGTTGCGGTGCTGCTGGTGGCATCCTCTCGGCTCCTCCGGGCACCTCGCGAGGAGCGGGGGCGCCTGGCCGAGGCGAGCCTCCTGGTGGCAGCCAGCGTCCCCCTCTCGACCATCGTCTGGGCACCGTACACGGCCTTGCTGACGCTGCCGCTGCTGCTCTGCCTCGAGCACGCCTGGAACCGGAGGGATGCCTGGGTCGGCGGCCTGGCCGCCTTCTTCTACCTGGCGCTGGGGCCCTTCCACCTGCTCTTCATCAACGTCGTTGGTGACCATGCCAGCGGCTGCCTGAACGTCCCACCGGCCTACCGCTGCGACCCCAGCATCCTCTACGCGATCGTGCATGACCGCTTCGGCGGCGGTTGGGATTTCATCCTTCAGGCCTGGGCGATCACCGGGCCCTTGGCGCTGATCGCGCTCTTCGTCGCCTGCCTGCTGGTGCACCGGGCGGCGCTGAGAGAGGCGAATCCTGCAGGCCCTTCCGACCTCCGATGAAGGTTGCCGGCAATCCCGATTTCAGCAAGCTCTGGGCCGCGAGCGAGCGACGTCGGAGCTGCTACCCGAGACCCTCTGACCGCGCCACGGCGAAGTAGCAGCCGAGGTGGTCCCCGTCGTCCAGCACGAGGTAGGCAAGGCCCAGCCATAGGCCGGGCGCGACCTCCCGGAGCTCGTCCTTGACGTCGCGCACCAGCGGCGGGTTGCCGTCGTGCGCATAGTCGAGCTGGACGCTGTCGAAGTTACCGGCGCGGGAGGGACCGACCGAGGTCTCGAAGTGGAACCAGCTGACCCGCTCGCCGAAGAGCCGGTTGACGCCATGGCCGGCCTCGGGGGTCTCGTGCTCGAATGTCTTGCCCTGCCACGGAAAGAGGCCGGAGCGGGCAAAGGCCTCGAGCCACCGCCGCACGTGCGGCTCCTGGGCCTGGGGGACGGTGAGCAGCCGCCCGGACAGCTTCCCGTCGAGGTCGGCGAGGTGCGGGGTCTTCGCCTTCCGGTAGAGCTCCATCAGCTCCTCGGGGGACAGCCGTCCAAGATCGTCGAGGGAGGTGGGGCGCTGCTGGCGCCGAGCCGTCGCCATTTCGGCGCACAGCATAGTGGGTCGAGTTGCCGGGGTTCTTTTGCCGTCGGCACCTTATCGTGGTGGCTCGTCGCCGTCGGGCCGAACTGATCCGACCGCCAGCCGGTCGGTCGAGATGGAGGACAGCGATGCCTGAGGACTCGAACGCCAAGCCGGAATCACACGTCGAGACGCTCTCAAATTGGGGCTGGCCGCGAGCGCGGCCGCGTCGATGGTCGCCCTCGCCGGAGAGGCGGCCCAGGCGGCCGCGCCGAGCGATCTCAACGAGGCGACCCTGGCCCAGCTGCAGGCCATGATGCAATCGGGCGGGCCGTTCGTGAACTCCGTCATCGAGCTGAATCCCGACGCCCGTGCGATCGCCCCTCGCTCGACGCTGCGCGCGGCAAGACCGGCCCCCGTCGGCCTCGTCAGCCGCGCCGGCGTGGTTCCCATCTCCCACACTCAGGACACCCTGGGGCCGCACGCCAGGACGGTCGC
>DIZV01000129.1:475-4052 GCA_002427995.1 Chloroflexi bacterium UBA6019 | reverse complement strand
GCGACGTCGGCCAGGAACTGGGAGCCCTGCTGTCCGTCGACCACCCGGTGGTCGAAGGACACCGCCAGCTGGGTGACCCACCGCGCTTCGATCCGCTCGCCGAGCCCGGATCCGAGCACCCATGGCATCCGCCGCACCGCGCCGAACGCGACGATGCCCGCCTCGCCCGGATTCAGGATCGGCGTGCCGGTGTCGACGCCGAAGACGCCCACGTTGGTGATCGTGATCGTGCCGCCGGACATGTCCGCGGGCGAGGTGCGGCCCGAGCGGGCAGTATCGGTCAGTGAACCCATCGCGACGGCCAGCTCGCGCAGCGATAGCGCGTCGGCGTCCTTGATGTTGGGCACGATCAGCCCGCGCTCGGTGGCCGCCGCGATGCCCAGGTTGACGTAGTGCTTGACGACGATCTCGCCTGCGGCGGAGTCCCACGTCGAGTTGATCTCCGGAGTCTTCCGGGCGGCGAGGATGACGGCCTTGGCCACGAACAGCAGCGGCGAGACCTTCACGTCCCGGAAGTCGCGGCGGGCCGCTACCCGCTCGCGCAGTTCCATCATCGCGGTGACATCGACGGTGATGAACTCGGTGACGTGCGGGGCGGTGAACGCCGAAGCGACCATGGCCGCCGCGGTGTGCTTGCGCACGCCCTTGATCGGGATGTGGGTCTCGCGCGTCGAATGCTCACCTGTGCGGGTCGGTGCCGAACCGTCCACCCGCGGGCCAGCGGCGGCAGCGACGTCCTCGCGCGACACCGTCCCGTTCGGCCCGGTGGCAGACAGCGTCGCCAGATCCACGCCCAGCGTCTTGGCGAGCTTGCGCACCGGCGGCTTGGCCAGCATCCCGTGCGCAGCGTGCCGCAGCGGCCCGGCGTCGAGTACCGGCGGCGCCACCGGCGCCAGGTCGAACGCGGCTTGGGCCGAGGTGGTGACGGGCTCGGAGGCGGCCTTGCGCCGGCGCCGGCTCGAGCCGCCTTCCTGCGGCCCGTANNTCGGCACCATGTCCTCGCTCGCACTGCCGACGGTCGCCGCCGGTGCAGGCCCGGTGGCGGGCGAGGCGTCGGCCCCGCCGGTGTCGATCGAGATGATCGGTGTCCCGACGAGCACCGTGTCGCCCTCGGCGGCATGCAGCCCGGTGACGACGCCGGCGAACGGCGAGGGCAACTCGACGGCCGCCTTCACCGTCTCGACCTCGCAGATGGTGTCGTTCACCTCGACGGTGTCGCCGACCGCGACCATCCACTTGAGGATGTCGCCGTCAGTCAACCCCTCACCGAGGTCGGGCAACTTGAACTGCTTGATGACTCCCACGTCAATACCCCAGGCTCTGGTCGACGGCGTCCAGGATGCGGTCGATGTTCGGCAGCCACTCGTTCTCGAGGCGGCTCGGCGGATAGACCGTGTCGAAGCCGGAGACGCGCAGCACGGGCGCCTCGAGCGAGTAGAACGCCTGCTCCTGGACGCGCGCCGCGATCTCAGCGCCAACCCCGAAGCTGCGCGGCGCCTCGTGCACGACGATCAACCGGCCGGTGCGCTGGACCGACTCGATGACGGTTGGCATGTCCAGCGGCGAGATCGAGCGCAGGTCGATGACCTCGAGTTCACGGCCGTCCTCGGCGGCAGCCGCCGCCGACTCGAGCGCCATCGCCACCATCGGCCCGTATGCGAGCACGGTGAGGTCACTGCCCGGCCGCACGACCCGCGCCTGGTGCAGCGGGTAGGCCTCGGCCTCGACTGCGGACTTGGCGGCGTGGTAGCGGCGTTTGGGCTCGAAGAAGACGATCGGGTCGTCGGAGGCGATGGACTGCTGGATCATCCAATACGCGTCGGACGGGTTCGAGCAGGCGACGACCTTCAGGCCCGCGGTGTGGGCGAAGTAGGCCTCCGGCGACTCGCTGTGGTGCTCGACCGCCCCGATGCCGCCGCCGAACGGGATGCGGATGGTGATCGGCATCTTCACCAGGCCGGCGGAGCGGTTGTACATCTTGGCGACCTGGCTGACGATCTGGTCGAAGCCGGGGAAGACGAAGCCGTCGAACTGGATCTCGCAGACCGGGCGGTAGCCACGGATCGCCAGACCGACCGCGGTGCCGATGATGCCCGACTCGGCCAGCGGCGTGTCGATGACGCGGTCCTCGCCGAAGTCCTTCTGCAGGCCGTCGGTGACGCGGAAGACGCCGCCGAGCTTGCCGACGTCCTCGCCCATGATGAGGACCTTCGGATCGTCCTCCATCGCCTTGCGTAGGCCCTCATTGAGCGCCTTGGCCATGGTGAGCGGGCGCTCGCCGGGATGCTCACTCATGCCGACACCTCTTCCTCGATCGACGTCACGAACTCGGCGAACTCGTCGCGTTGCTCGCGCAACTCGTCGGGCATGTCGACGTAGGTGTGCTCGAACGCCGACTCCGGCGAGGGGTTCGCCAAGGCCCGGCAGCCGGCGCGGATGTGCTCGGCCAGCACCTTGGACTCCTGCTCGAGGTCGGTGAAGAACTCGGCCCCGATCTTGGCCTCGCGGGCCAGGTAGGCCTTCACCCGCGCGATCGGGTCCTTCAGCTTCCAGGTCTCGTCCTCGCTGTCGAGCCGGTAGCGGCGCGTGTCGTCGTTCGTCGTGTGCGGGTTCATCCGGTAGGTGAACGCCTCGATGAGCATCGGGCCCTGAGCGTTGCGGGCGTCGTCGAGGGCCTTGCGGGTGACGGCGAGACTGGCGAGCACGTCGTTGCCGTCAATCCGCAGCCCGGGGAAGCCGAAGCCGCTGGCGCGCTTGTAGAGCGGCACCCGGCTCTGCGTCGTGACCGGTTCGCTGATCGCCCACTGGTTGTTCTGGCAGAAGAAGACGACGGGCAGATTGCCGGCCGCGGCGAACACGAAGGATTCGTTGACGTCGCCCTGACTGGACGCGCCGTCACCGAAGAACGCGAGCACCGCGGTGTCTCGGTCGGGATCGCCGGTGCCGACGGCCCCGTCGCGGACGACGCCCATCGCGTAGCCGGTGGCGTGCAGCGTCTGCGCACCGATCACGATCGTGTACATGTTGAAGTTGTGATCGTGCGGGTTGAACCCGCCGAGGTTCGTGCCGCGGAACAGGCCCAGGAGCGAGAGCGGATCGACGCCGCGGCACCAGGCGACGCCGTGCTCGCGATAGGTCGGAAACGCCATGTCGTGCTTCTTCAGCGCCCGCCCGGCGCCGACCTGGGCAGCCTCCTGGCCGAGCAGCGACGCCCACAGGCCCAGCTCGCCCTGCCGTTGCAGCGCGATGGCTTCGGCGTCGATGCGGCGCACGAGGACGAGGTCACGGTAGAGCGCAGCGATCTGCTCGTCGGTGATGTCGAGCGGGTAGTCGGGATGCTCGACGCGCTGCCCCTCGGGCGTGAGCAACTGGACCATGTCCGGCTCAGGCTGCACGGCAGGTACCTGGTGGGTCATTGACCACTCCTCGCATACGACACACGGGGTGGGGTTGCCACGCCGGGCGGTTAGTTGGCGACTGGCGTATCTGTTGGTACAGGGATGGCGCACCGCCAGACTTACCCAGGGGTTCCTACCATAACCGTGATCGCGGTCACGACGTGCCACAGTGCCCGAGT
>DIZV01000129.1:0-147 GCA_002427995.1 Chloroflexi bacterium UBA6019 | reverse complement strand
ATGACGCGAGGGAGAAGTCGATGACTCAGCCACCGATGGGCGAGCAGCCCCCCGGATTCAGTCCGCCGCCGGGCTACGGCTACCCGCCGCCCGGGTACGGACCGCCGGGCTACGGACCGCCGGGCTACGGCTACCCGCCGCCCGGGT
>DIZV01000044.1 GCA_002427995.1 Chloroflexi bacterium UBA6019 | reverse complement strand
AGCTGATAGACGGTGACGCACCACTTCTGAAGGGTGCGCGTGACCTCCACCTCGAAATCGTTTTCGGCAGTGGTGTAGCGCACGACCTTGTCGTCGTCGTCAAACCGTCTCTTTCCAGAAATAGCCATAGCAATAGATCCATGCGGAGAGGGGAGCAGCTCATCGAGCCAGACGTGATTATAGCCCCCGGGGGGGCCTCTTCAACCGTCGAGCAGGGACCTCAGGAAGGGCAGTAATTGGTCTCGCAGATCGGCCCGCTTGAGCGCCAGGCTGATGTTCGCCTTGAGATAGCCCGGGATCTCACCGGTGTCGTAGTAGTCACCCTCGAACTCGAGCGCGACGACGTTCCCGTGGGCGATCGTGCTCCGGATCGCGTCGGTGAGCTGGATCTCCCCTCCGGCTCCCGGCTCAGCGGCGTCGAGGGCGCCGAAGACATCGTTGGCGAGGACGTAGCGACCCAGGATCGCGAGGTCCGACGGCGCCTCTTCGGCACTCGGCTTCTCGACCAGGTCGGCGACCTGGTGGACCCGGCCGGAACTGGAGCTGGCGGCGATGATGCCGTAGCGGTTGACCTGGTGCCGGGGCACGCGCCGAGCCGCGAGCACCGTCGCACCCTCCAGTTGGTGGACCTCTATCAGCTGGCGGAGGCAGGGAGTCGCGCCGAGGATCACGTCGTCGGCGAGAAGCACCGCGCAGGCTTCGTCGTCGACCAGCCGGCGCGCCGTCCAGACCGCGTGGCCGAGGCCCAGCGGCTGCTTCTGCTGGATGTAGGTGAGGTCGACCTTTTCGCTCAGCTGGTCAACCTCGTGGAGCAGTTCGAGGAGCTCGTCCTTGCCCCGCTCCCGGAGGTAGAACTCGAGCTCGATGGAGCGGTCGAAATGGTCGACGATGGCACGCTTGCCGCCGCCGGTGACGAGGATCACCTGCTCGATGCCGGAGGCGACCGCTTCCTCGACGCCGTATTGGATGGTCGGCTTGTCGACCAGCGGCAGCATCTCCTTGGGTTGAGCCTTGGTGACCGGCAGGAAGCGGGTTCCCAGCCCGGCGGCGGGGAAGACCGCCTTGCGCACCCTCGGCACACCCATCTCAGACAATGTATCCCGTGGTCGAATTCGAGAAGGTCCAGGCGGGGGTCGAGGGAAAGCTCGAGCGCGACATCGACGAGGCGCTCCTGACCAGCCATGTCGGCGGGCGGGGGATTTTCGCCACGCCGGCGATGATCGGCCTGATGGAACTTTGCAGCCACCGCTCGGTCGAAAAGCTGCTGCCGGAGGGCTACACGACCGTCGGCTTCGAGGTCTGTGTCCGCCACCTGGCCCCGACCGCGCCCGGAGGACGGGTGAGTGTCCTTTCGAAGCTGACCAGGGTCGAGGGCAAGAAGCTATTTTTCGACGTCGAGTGCCGGGAGGGCGAGAAGCTCTGCGGCACCGGCACCCACCGGCGGGTGATCGTTCCCGAGTTCAGCTAGGCGGCTGCGGAGCCTTTGGCTTCCCGGCCCGGCGGCGTTCGGCCAGCTGCATCTGGACTTTGCGCAGTCCCGGGTTGTCGACCACGACCCTTGGTCCTCGGACCTTGCGATCGCGCGCCGTCACGCGTGCCTTCTCGGGCTCCGGCAGCAGATCGACGTCCTCGCTCATCGTTCGATAGTAACCAACCCCATGCCTCCGGCCTGAGTCCGCCGACGGATTACGGTTAGGGGGTTGGACACCCTCGCCATCAGCGCCGAACGGATCGAGCAGGCGGCGCAGGACCTCGCGCCCTACCTCCGACCCACCCCGCTCCAGTTCTCCCGAGCGTTCACGGCCAAGACGGGCTGCGAGGTCCACCTGAAGCTCGAAGGCGTCCAGCCGATCCGCGCCTTCAAGGTTCGCGGCGCCCTCAACAAGGTGATCCGGATGAGCGCCGCCGAACGGGCGCACGGGGTTGTCACCGCCTCGGCGGGCAACCACGGCCAGGGCGTCGCCTACGCGGCCCTGACCTTTGGCATCCCGGCCACGGTCTACGTCCCGTCCAATGCGAACCAGCTCAAGGTCGAGTCGATCCGGCGGATGGGCGCCCGGGTGATCGAGCACGGCAGCACCTACCAGGAGGCGTTCCTCGAGGCCCGCCGCGAGCAGGGCGAGCAGACGTTTCTCCCCGCCTACGACGACGCCGACGTCATCGCCGGCCAGGGCACGGTCGGCGTCGAGCTGCTGGCCGACCTTCCCGACTTCGACACCGTTCTGGTGCCGATCGGCGGTGGCGGCCTCATCGCCGGCATCGCCAGCTTCCTGAAACAGCGGCTGCCGAAGGTGAAGGTCGTCGGCGTGGAACCCTCGGGCGCGGCCTGCATGAAGGCCTCCCTCGACGCCGGGCAGCTGGTGACCCTCGACAGCGTCCGGACCATCGCCGACGGCCTCGCCGCCAGCCGGCCGGGAGCGCTCTGCTTCGAGATCGCGCGGCGGTGCGTCGATGAGGTATTGCTGGTGGAGGACACCGAGATGCTGCGCGCGATCAAGCTCTACTTCGAGTGGGAGCACCTGCTGGCCGAGCCGGCGGGAGCGGCAGCACTCGCAGCCCTTCTCTACCGGTATGCGCCCTCGCCGGGCGAGCGCGTCGCCGTCATCCTGAGCGGGGCCAACGTGACCGACGAGGTCATGCTGCGGGCGTTAAAGTCTCGATAGCGTCGCAGTCCGTCTACTGGGAGGGTCAATGAAGGCTTACGTCCTGATCAATGCGTCGCCGGGTCACGCGATCGACGTCGCCAAGGCCCTGCAGGGGCTTGCCGGTATCACCGCCGCCGATGCGATCACCGGGGAGTACGACGTCATCGCCGTCTGCGAGGCGAAGGATGTCGCCGGGATCGGCAACATCATCGTCGAGAAGATCCAGAAGGTCGAAGGGGTCTTCAAGACGATCACCTGTCTCGCCGTCCGGTAAGCGCCAGCCAGCGGCCGCGGAGCCGGGTGAGCAGCTTCGTCCTCGGCGGCCGGGGCGGGCGGTCGAACGCGGTCAGCAGCGCCCGGCGGACGCTCTCGACCACCTTCAGCACTCGCCGGGTGGGGTTCCACCAGGAGGGTGGATCGGGGTAGACCGGGGTGCCAATCGAAATTGTCACCCGGGAGCCGAGCCGCAGGTGGTCGATACCTTCCAGGGCCACCGGGACGATCGGCGCGCCGGCCTGGAGCGCGAAATGCGCGACACCATGCTTGAGTGGTCGCAGCCGGCGTCCGCGCGAGTAGCGGCCCTCCGGGAAGATCAGCACCCGGCCGCCGCGGGAGAGCACGTGGTAGACGCTGCCGAGACCTGTCAGGTCCAGCTCGCCTTCCTGGGGCGCGATCGCGAAGACGCCGAGACGGCGAACGATCGCCCGCTTCCAGCCCCGGTTGAAGACGGTGTCGCGGCGGGCCATCGAGTAGACCATCGGCACCGTGCTTGACAGGGCGACGAGGACAAACGCGGGATCGAACCAGGCCTGGTGGTTGCTGGCGATCAGGTAAGGCCCTTCGCGGGGCAGGTTTTCGAGACCTTCAACCCGGATTCGGAAGAGCCGCGGCAAGACCCAGCGGAGCAACGCGACGACGAAAAGGTAGGGACGCGGGGGGTGGTGCGGGTCGGGGTGCAGGAGGGGGTCGGGTGGTCCCCAGGCGCCACTTACCGCGGCCCTGTAATCGGGGCCGTGGTAGGTCGTCTCGACGTGAGACGGGACCTGGTCAGCGCGCGAGGAAGGCGGCGAGCTGCCGATTGAACTCCTCCGGCTTCTCGGCCTGGGGGGTGTGGCCGGCGCCCTCGATCACGGCGATGCGAGAGCCGGCCAGCCGCTCGTGGGCGCGAGTCGCCTGCTCGAGCGGGAAGAGGGGGTCGTTCGCCCCCCAGAGGAAGAGGACCGGAACCTTGATCCGCCCCAGCCGGTGGCTCAGGTCCATACCGCCGAGGAGGTTTCGGGGACTCGCGAGCGAGCGCACCGTCGCCAGGTAGGCAGCGCTGTAGCCCTCGGCCGCGTACATCTCGCGGAGATCGTCGAGGTATTCGTCGCTCATGGTCGTCTCGAGGTCGCCCGCGGCGCCGATGAAGCGCGCGGCAAGCGTCCGGATCACCGGGCTGGGTGCCCAGCGGAGGCCGTGCTTGATTCCCCGGAGCAACGCTTCGCCGACCCTCGGCATCAGCATCACCGGGTAGTAGGGCTGGATCCGTGGGCGGCCCAGGCCAAGCGAGTTGACCAGCACCAGGCGGCTGACCCGTGACGGGTAGTTGAGAGCGAGCTCAAGCGCGATCCGCCCCCCCATCGAGGTGCCGACGACGGTGACCTGGCGCAGCCGGCGGTTCGCCAGGTAGCGGTCGAGGGTCCGCGCGAAGTAGGGAACCCCGTAGCGAGCGGAGGGGGGCTTGTCACTCCGGCCATAGCCGGGCAGGTCGGGCGCGAACACCCGGTGGCTCCGCTCGAAGTAAGGCAGCGTGAAGCGCCACTCGATGTAGCCGGAGGAACCGAGGCCGTGGACGAAGAGGATCGGGTTGCCCCTGCCGCCGTAGGTGTGGTGGAGGGTCAGCCCGCCCAGCTTCAGATAGCCGTCTCGCAGCGCCAAGGTTCAGCCGCCCGTCCCGGGCTCGGAAAGGTCGATCGGCGAGCCCGACGCGCTGACCGCCCGCTCACCGCCGCGGATCACGGTGACCGAGCCGGGACCACGGGCCGTCCAGCCGCGGCCATCCCAATAGGCCGCCGAGCGCTCGTCGATGCCGAGCAGCACGGTGCCGGGCAGCGGTGCCCGCTCTTCGGCGGAGGGCGCCCAGCGGTGGCCGAAAGTCTCGAAATGGGGGAGCACCGCCAGCTCCGACAGGAGGCCGAGGGCCGGCCGGTACTGACGACGGCCTGTCACCCTTGAAGCGATCTCGGATCAGGGTCCACTCCCCCATCGCCATCGCCCCGGCGCTCGACCCGGCGAGGGCGGCGCCTCCCCGCCAGGCGGCGACGATGGCCCGCCAGACCGCGCTCTCTCGAAGCGTCGTGGCGGTGTGACCGGGATCGCCGCCGACGAGGTAGAAGAAGCGCCCGCCGGCGGCCAGCCTGGCCACCTCCTCGCTGTTGGCCTGTGTTCGGGTCAGCACGTGGAGCTCCTCCAGCGGGAGGCCGAGCTGGGCGAACCAGCGGGTGGCGTTGGCCACCGCCTGGTCCGACCCGCCGCGGGCGGCGGCGGTGGGGACGACGTAGGCGATTCCCGGGCGGGGTGCGGCGGCGGCGGCGAGCAGCGCGTCCTGGTCCTCGTTGCCGGGCTTGAACTCGTCCCCGCCGACCAGCGCCAATGGGCCCGTCACTTCTCACCGCTAGCATATGGCCCCATGGCCGACCGCCCGGTGAGGGTGCGGATGGCTCCGAGCCCCACCGGACCCATCCACGTGGGCAGCGCCAGGACCGCCCTCTTCAACGTGCTCTTCGCCCGCCGGCACGGCGGGCAGTTCATCCTGCGCATCGACGATACCGACCTCGAGCGTTCGACCGCGGCCGACGAGGAGTACATCTACGACGGGCTCGGCTGGCTCGGCCTCCTCTGGGACGAGGGTCCCTTTCGGCAATCCGAGCGGCTCGACCTCTACCGCCAGCACGCGGTCCGGCTGATCGAGGCCGGCCATGCCTACCGTTGCTACTGCACGCCGGATGAGTTGGCCGCCGAGCGCGAGGCCGCCCAGCGCGAAAAGCGCCCCTTCCGGTACTCCCGCCGCTGCCTCCGCGACGCACCCTCCGAGCGACCGAGCTTTGTCGTCCGCTTCAAGGTGCCGGGGGGCGCGGCGATCGAGTTCGAGGACCTCATCCGCGGCCACATGAGCTTCGCCAGCGACCTGATCGGCGACCCGGTGATCATCAAGAGCGACGGCTTCCCCACCTACAACTTCGCCAGCCCGATCGACGACGCGCTGCTCGAGATCAGCCACGTGATCCGCGGCGAGGAGCACCTCTCCAACACCCCGACCCAGCTGATGATCGTGGACGCGCTCGGCTACGAGCGGCCGCAGGCGACAGCGCACATCCCGCTGATCCTGGCCCCCGACCGGACCAAGCTCAGCAAGCGCCGCCACCCCGCGCTGATCACGCAGTTCCGCGACTGGGGGTACCTGCCCGAGGCGATGGTGAACTATCTCGCGCTCCTCGGCTGGAACCCGGGAACCGAGCAGGAGATCTTCACGATTGCCGAGCTCGAGGCCCAGTTCGACCTCGCGCGGGTCCAGCAGAGCGGGGCCATCTTCGACCGCCAGAAGCTGGACTGGATCAACGCCACCCAGATCCGGGCGCTGCCGCCCGCCGAACTGGCCGCCCGCCTGGCTCCCTTTCTCCCCGGGCTCGATTCCGCTCGCCTCGAGCGCGCCGTCCCCGCCCTCCAGGAACGGATCAAGACGCTGGCCGACGGCCGCGAGCTGCTCGCCTACCTCTGGCAGGAACCGGAGGTCCCCGCCCTGAGCGCGGAGGAGAAGGAGCGACTGGCCGCAGCCACCGATGCGCTCCGGGCGGCGGAGTGGGCGCCGGAACCGATCGAGGCAATCCTGGAGGAGCTGCGCGAGAGCCGCGGCTGGTCCCGCAGCGAGCTGATCAACCCGATCCGCAAGGCGGTCGCCGGCGGCAACTCCCCACCCATCCACCACACCCTCTCGCTACTGCCCCGCGCCGAGGCAACCGGCAGAATGGAGCGCGCGCTTTGAAATTCCTCGAAATCCAGGTCGACCTCGACCCCAACCTCTTCACGATCGGACCCTTCACCCTCACCTGGCACGGGGTTTTCAGCGTGCTCGGCATCCTGGCCGCGATCCGGATGACCCAGTGGCTGGCCCGGCGGCAGGATGGGATCGAGGGCGACAAGGTTTACGACGCCGCGTTCTGGGCGGTGGTGGTGGGCCTGCTCGGTGCGCGGATCCACTTCGTGGCCGAGAACTACCGCCTCTTCGAGGGGGCTCGCTGGATCCACGTCTTCTACGTCAACGAAGGCGGCATCAGCCAGTGGGGCGGCATCTTCGGCGCCATGCTCGGGATCTGGATCTGGTCGCGTCGCAACCGGATCAGCTTCTGGAAGCTGCTCGACGCGGTCTCGCTCCCCGCCCTCGTCGGTCTCGCCATCGGGCGGATCGGGGACGTCATCAACGGCGAGCACCACGGCACCCCGACCGACCTGCCCTGGGGCGTTCGCTACATCAACGCCCACACCCTCGGCCAGCCCGGGTCGGTCGTCCATCCCGAGGTGGCCTACGAGATGATCCTCTGCCTCGGCCTGGTCCTCCTCCTGCTGCCTCTCTACGGCCGGCTCAAGAGCCGCTTTCCCGACGGCGTCAATGGGCTCGTCTTTCTCGCCCTCTATGCGGTGGGCCGGTTCTTCCTGAGCTACCTGCGGGCGGACCAGGTCGAGAACGGGCTCCGCCAGGCCCAGTGGGCTTCGCTCCTGATGGTCCTGCTGGCGATCGGGTTCAGCGCCTACCTGCTGCGCCGTCGGCGAGCAGTCGCAGCGCCCGCCGCGGAGCCTCCACCGAGTGTCGAAGAAACGCGAACACCTCCAACCCCGCGGCCGCCTCGGCCGCGAGCCGCTCCGCCCACGGCCGGAGCTGCTCCGCCGAGTAGTCGCGCCGGAGCCGGTAGTAGCGGAACCCGCCGGCCGCGTCCGCCAAAGGCCAGTCCTCCTGGTCCGTGACGGCGACGGCGCAGCGGTGCCGGGCGACGACCTCGTAGACCTCCCGATCGAGCCAGCCGGCATCGCGGAACTCGACCGCGGCCGGTCGCGCCAGGTTCCCGAGTAGCGCGTCGAGCAGCTCCAGGTTCCGCTTCTGCGTCGGCGGGAACTGCAGCAGCACCGGCCCCGCGCGATCCCCGAGAGGCTCCATCCGGGCGCCGAAGTCTCGCGCCGCGGCCTCCTTCGGGAATCCGGCGGCGGAGTAGG
The DNA here is from genome assembly GCA_002427995.1 of Chloroflexi bacterium UBA6019. GTDB lineage: Bacteria > Chloroflexota > Dormibacteria > Dormibacterales > Dormibacteraceae > UBA6019. The sequence goes on along the minus strand of DIZV01000044.1, from coordinate 10,314 downwards.
TCAGCGCGCGCTGGGCCTTGAGGCAGAGCTTGAAACCGGGCGGCGTGTCGCGTACCCATCTGGCCAGCGCCTCCTCGCTCGGCAACCGCTGAAAGGTGTTGTTGATCTCGACCGCGTCGAGCTGCCTGGCGTATTCCTCGAGGAAGCGGCCGGCCGGCAGCTTCTCCGGATAGAAGGTCCCTCGCCACTCGGGGTAGCTGAACCCACTCGTCCCGACATGGAGCCGCCCGGCCATCTCAACGGGAATCTACGCCCCGAGCGCGGTTGCCGCCTACGGTCGGGGGAGGGCGCCCACCTGCGTGAGGAAGCTGAGCCAGCCGGTCTCGCTGTTGTACTGAACGACCTTGCCATCCTCGACCTTCGCGATGCTGAGGTTTTGGAACTCCACCGCGCGGCCGCTGGCGGGGATGCCGAACAGGGGTCCTCGGTGAGTGCCGCGAAGAATCCAGAAGGAAGCGACCTGGTCGCCCTCGACGACCTGCTTGCGGAGCTCAATGGTGAGGTCTGGGATCCCTTCTTTGAGCACCGGGAAGATCTTGCGGAGGTCGGTCATGCCGGGATGGCCGTCCAGGGCCTCGACGCCGTGGGCGAACAGGCCCTCCAGCATCTGGCGGACGATGACGGCGGGCTGGGCTTGGACCTGGGCCATGCAAGACTCCCATGAGGACGCGACTCCGGTATCGCGTTAATATTCCACGCAGGAAAGTCTTTCGTCAATAGGAGGTTCTTTTTGTCCCCCCGGCGGTACGAGATGGGTCAGCGCGAGCAGGCGCTGGAGCTGACGCGAAGCCGCATTGTCGCCGCGGCCACGCGCCTCCACGCTGAGCGGGGTCTGCTGGCCACGGGTTGGGACGACATCGCCCGGGAGGCCGGGGTGTCAAGCGTTACCGTCTACCGCCATTTCCGTTCCCTGCGAGATCTCATCCCGGCCTGCGCCCTGTCGCTGGTCGCCGAGATCCGCCCGATGACCGTCGAGGAGGCCGTCGCAGCCTTCGCCGATCTGCCCACGCCGAGCGCGAAGCTTGCCCGGCTGGTCGAGGGCGACTGCGATTGCTACCAGAAGGGGGAGGGCTGGATGAACGCGGCCGACCGCGAAGCGGAGTTGATTCCCGAGCTGGGAGAGGTCGTCGCGGCGCAGCAGTTGACTCTTGAGCGCCTGGTCCGCGCCGCGCTGGAGGGCACCGACCCCGACGAGGCGACCGTGTCGACCCTCCGCACCGTGATCGATTTCCCATTCTGGAAGTCACTCCGGAAGGCCGGCCAGACCGCCGAAGAGGCGAAGGGGACCATCCTCCGCCTCGTCGAGACCCTGGTTCCGACCTAACCCCGCCGGCGGCGAATCAGGGCCGGTGGATGACCACCGTGCCGGCGATCCTGTCGTGCCAGCCCTGCTTGCGGGAATCGAACGCGGCCCAGATCAGGCCGATGTAGCAGCAGAGGGACGACACGAGATAGCCGAAGTAGCGGAGCACAGCCTTGCCCGGCGAGATCGTCTGCAGCGTCGTCGCGTCGGCGACCAGGACGCCGACCAGCCTCATGCGCAGGGTGGCACCGGTGCTCCAGAAGTAGACGAAGTAGCCGAAGCTCGCGACCAGTCCAAGAAGTTGAACCGGGGCGGTGATCGCGTTGACCGGGGCCGGATCCGCGTTGGTGGTGAGAGCCGGGGCCACCAGCGCGATCGTCACCACCGTGATCGGGATGCCCACGATAAGCCCGTCGACGAGGCTCGCCAGAAGGCGGATCCAGAACCGGCATAGCGGACTCGGGCAGCCGAGCCCGGAGGTCCGAAGGCCTGCTCCCGGACAGCCGCCCCGTCGACCGGCACCGGCGGCGGCACCCCGCCCCGTGGCGGCGGCGGGGAGGCGCTGAAGGTCGCCGGCGGCCAGGCGGCACTCGCCCGGAGCCCGGATGGCCGGGGCTCCGGGTCGTCGTGGGTGGCTTCGCGCTGGAGGTCGCACATCTCCTCCGTCAGCCGGGCGAGGTCCTCTCGCGTCAACCCCGACGCGAGTCCTGGCTGGTCATCTCGCGGCGGTGGACGGGACTGAAATCAAGCATCCACTTCGGACCCGGTTGCCGCGCCCTCGGCATCCCTGCCGTCGCCCTTCAGGACCCGGGCACGCAGCTGACCGCAGGCGGCGTCGGCGTCGCGGCCGCGGGTGTCGCGAACGGTCACGTTCAGGCCCCGGCTCCGGATCCGGTCGGCGAAGCGCGCCAGGGACAGCCGCGTCGGGCCCTTGAACTCGGTCTCCTCGATCGGGTTCCAGGGGATCAGGTTGACGTGCGACAGGTAGGGGTCGAGCAGGCGACCGAGCTCGTCGGCGTCGCGGTCCGAGTCGTTGACGCCGGCCAGGACGACCCACTCGTAGGAGACCCGGCGTCCTGTGGTGCGGGCGAAGTCGCGGGCTGCCGCGACCAGCTCCGCGAGCGGGTAGCGGCGGTTGATCGGCACCAGGTAGTCGCGGAGCTCGTCCCGCGCCGCGTGGAGGGAGATTGCCAGCGTCACCGGCAGCTTCTCCTCGGCCAGCTGCGCGATCCGGGGGACCAGGCCGGCGGTTGAGACCACCACTCGCCGGGGGCTGATGCCGAGCAGCTCCGGATCGGCGAGGAGCCGGATCGAGTCGACCACCGGCGCGTAGTTGGCCATCGGTTCGCCCATCCCCATGAAGACAACGTGCGAGAGGCGGCGGCCGGAAAGGGCCTCCCGGCGCGAGGCGTCGAGGGCCTGGTCGAAGATCTCGTGCGCCTGGAGGTTGCGCCCGAACCGGCCCTGGCCGGTGGCGCAGAAGGGGCAGCCGATCGGGCAGCCCACCTGGGATGAGATGCAGAGCGTCGTCCGCCTCGGGTAGCGCATCGTCACCGCCTCGACGGTGTAGCCGCCGTCGAGCCGGTAGAGCAGCTTGGTCGTCTGGCCCCGGTCCGCCTCCGACTCCGCGACCGGGTCGAGAGAGCTGAGCCGGAAGCCGGCCGCAAGCTCCGCCCGCAGGTCGGCCGGCAGGTCGTGCATGGCCTCGAAGGAGGGCGCCCCCCGTCCCAGCCAGCCGCGCACCTGCTTGGCGCGGAAGGCCGGCTGGCCGCGGGCGTCGAGCCACTCCCGGAGCTCGTCCGGGCGCAGCGACATGATCGGCGGCGGGGCCTGGGTGGCGATTACCACGTGGCTACCATACCCACCGTGCTCGCCCGTCGAACCGCCGCCGCGCTGCTCTGCCTGGCCCCGCTCCTGGTCAGCGCCGGCTACGCCCGGCACGACACCTCCGAGCCGGCCCCGGTTGCGGCGGCCGACGGCGGGCCTTCACCCGACCCGGCCTTCCACGACAGCATCGCGCCCGGCTACTGGCTGCCGCTGCTCGACGCCCCGCCGACCCCCGCCGGATATCGGCCCGGCGCGGGGCTACCGCTCCAGAGCCCAACCCACGGCGAGGAGACGCAGCCCTTCGGCTGCACCAACTTCGGCCTCGAGCCTTCGACCAGCGGCTGCACCGGCGGGTTCCACTCCGGCATCGACCTGGCCGACCCCGAAGGCACCCCGATCCGCGCGGCGGCGGACGGAATCGCCTATCCCCTGCCCGACTACCAGTACTACGGCAACCACGTGCTGGTCCAGCACGCCGGTGGCCTCTCGACCGTCTACGGGCACCTCGACCGCCTCAACGTGGGCTGGGGGCAGGCGGTGAAACGCGGCGAGGTGATCGGCTGGGTCGGCTCGACCGGCAACTCGACCGGGCCGCACCTTCACTTCGAGGTCCGCTTCGCGGGTGTGCCCGTCGACCCCGCCCCCTACCTCGCCGGCGTGCCTGCCGAACCGTTTCCTCTCCCCCCCGGCTGGCCGGGGATGCCGCCCGATGACGCGCTCGGGCTCAACTGAAAAGAGCAACCTGGTTTCGGTGGAGCTGACCATCGAGCGAGTCTTCTGGGAGGTCGCGACCGAGTCCTCGCCGATGACTGGATCGACGACCACCCGCGCGACTAAGCCAGCGAGTAGCGCGACCCGTCTTCGGTGACCCGACCCTCGTCGATCAGCTTGCCCAGATGGGCCTTGAGCGTCATCTCCGCCGCCTGCAGGAGCTCCTCCCCGCTGACCTCGGCCCCGTAGACCCGTCGCGTCAGCTCGGCCGCTCCCGCGGACCCGGCCTGCAGCGCGGCCAGCACCTGCCGTTCGCGATCGAGGCGGTGGGAGCGGTACTCCTCCAGCTTCGCGGGCGGGTCGTCGACCGGGTCCCAGTGGCCCGGAAAGAGGATCACCGGCCGCAATTCCAGGAGCCGCTCGAGAGAACGCAGGTAGGCCGCCATGTCGCCGTCGGGGTGGGTGATCATGGTGCTGCCTCGCCCGAGGACCAGATCGCCGGTGAAGACCGCCCGGTCCTCCTCCTGGAGGAAGCAGAAGTGGTCGCTCGCGTGGCCAGGGGTGAAGAGGGCCTTGAGCCGCACCTTCCCGACCTGGACCAGGTCGCCCTCCTGCAGCTCGGGATGGCGCAGGACCGGGCAATGGTGCCGCGCCGCGAGGCGCGCCGCGAGCGGCAGATGGTCGGGGTGGGAGTGGGTCACCAGGACCAGCCCCACCGCCGCCCCGCCCAGCTTCGCCTCGATCGCCGCCAGGTGGGCATCGTCATCGGGCCCGGGGTCGATCACGACGGCCACCGGGTCGCCCTCGAGGATCCAGGTGTTGGTCCCCGGCCCCGTGTAGGGACCCGGATTGCCGGCGACGACCCTTCTCACCCTCACCAGCGCACCACGTCCGGAATAGGCTAGTCGGGTGATCGAACTGCCCGAGCCGAGGCCATCGACGCTGGAGGAGGTGATCGACATCCGCCGCCACCTCCACCGCCACCCGGAGGTCAGCTTCGACGAGCACCAGACCTCGCACCTCATCACCCGCCGGCTGGAGAGCTACGGGCTGACGATCCACGACTGCCCGACCGAGACCGGCGCCGTCGCCACCCTCGACGGGGGCAAGCCGGGCAAGACGATCCTGCTCCGGGCTGACATCGACGCGCTGCCGATCCGCGAGGAGTCGGGCGTCGACTTTCCCTCCTCCGCCGAAGGACGCATGCACGCCTGTGGCCACGACGGCCACACCGCCATCCTGCTCGGCGTCGCCAAGACGCTGGCCGAGATGGCCGAGATGCTGCCGGGCCGCTATCTGTTCGTCTTCCAGCCCGCGGAGGAGGTCGTCAGCGGCGCCCGGCAGATGATCGCCAACGGTCTCCTCGAGCAGCACCACGCCGACTTCGCGGTCGGCCTCCACCTCGCCGCCTGGGCTGAGAGCGGCGCCGTGATCACCAAACCGGGCCTGCTCTGGGGCGGCTCCGACGCCTTCGAGATCACCTTTCGAGGACCCGGCGGCCACGGCGGGATGATGGGCCGCACCGGGAACGTGATCAACGCCCAGGCCTTCCTGGTCGAGCGCCTGATGACGATCGTCGAGGGGCTCGAATGGGAGGACGGGACGCCCTGCCACGCCACCATCGGCGATGTCCGGACCGACGGCGCCTGGAACATCGTCCCCCGCCACGCGCTGGTGAAGGGCAGCGTCCGCACCTTCACCGACAAGCTCCGTTCGGAGGCGTTGCAGCGGCTGACCGACCTCCTGCTGGAGACCGAGACCGAGTTCAGCGTCGATGCGGAGCTGAAGCTCGTCCACGGCACCATCCCGCTCATCAACCATCCGACCCCGACCGACGTGGTGATGGAGACGGCGCGCGAGCTGATCGGCGAAAAGGCGTCCATCCTCGGCCGGCCGCTGACGGTCAGCGACGACGTCGCCGAGTTCCTGACCCGCATCCCCGGCTGCTACTTCCAGCTCGGTGCCAAGCCGCCGGAACTGGAGCAGCCGACCAGTCACCACTCGCCCTTCTTCCGGATCGACGAGGCCGCTTTCGCCACCGGGGTGAGGGTGCTTGGCGGCGCCGCGGTGAGGCTCGCCGAGCGCCCCTCCCTGGCCTGAGGAGACCCGCTCGAGGAACGCTTCCGGTTGGCTCCGTAACGTCGCGCCGGATTTCAATTTGCGCGACCGCGCTGAGTGCTTCGCCCCCCGGTGCGGCGCGCGTATAGTGGTCGCGGGACTAGCCTCAAGTTGACCCTGATCTGGATCTTCGCCGTTCTCTTCGGCACCTCCGTCTTCGCCTGGGCGACCTTCTTCTGGTCCATGCCGGTGGTGACGGCGTTCCTGCTCGGGATCGCCGCCGTCCTGGCGGTGCGCGGCGTGGCGACGATCGTCAAGCGCTCACTGATCCTCCGCGAGCGGATCATCGACAAGGACGACGCCGACACCCGCACCCTGGAGACCAATCGCGCCATCTTCTGGCGCCGCATGTTCTGGCTCGGACTCCTCGTCGGGGGTTACTTCTTCGTCCTCACGACGATCTTCCACCTCGGCACATTCGAGGCCCTGACAGCGTTGCCGAGCCTGGCCGTCCAGGCCCTCGGCTTCGTCCTCCAGATCATGTTCCTCTTCGTGGCGCAGGGCCTGATCTTCTTCGGCCCTTTCCTGCTCTTCGGCCGGATGGGCCGCGAAACGCTGGAGCCGGGCGACGCCAACTACGACGTGAGGATGGACGACGTCCGGGGTCAGAAGTCAGCGGTCAACGAGATGATGCGGATCCTGAAGCTGATCGAGCAGGGTCGAACCTACGTCAAGGCCGGCGGCAAGCGGGAGCGCGGCGTTCTCATGGTCGGCCCTCCCGGCACCGGCAAGACGATGCTCGCGAAGGCGATCGCCTCGAGCCTCCACATGCCGATCATCATCAGCTCCGGATCGGCCTTCCAGGGCATGTTCATGGGCATGGACATGGTCGCCGTCTTCATGATGGTCCGCGCCGCCAAGAAGAAGGCGAAACGCTGGGGTGGCTGCGCGATCTTCATCGACGAGTTCGATGCGCTCGGCAGCCGCCGGGGCGGCATGGGCGGTGGGGGCGCCGGTGGCATGGGCGGCATGTTCGGCGGCGGCGGGGTCCAGCTGGGCCTCAACATGCTGCTCGTCCAGATGGACGGCGTCGACAACCCGGGCTTCTTCAAGAAGCTTCTCCGGCGCATGCTCAACGTCACCCTCGACGGGCTCTTCATCCCCCGCGAGATCGGCTCCAACGGCTCCCGGATCCGGCTCCGCGTCCCACCCCTCTCGCCGCCCCGCTACAACCTGTTCTTCATGGGCGCCACCAACCGGCCCCAGGTGCTCGACGAGGCCGTCACCCGGCCGGGCCGGTTCGGCCGCCAGATCACCTTCCGGATGCCGACCCGCGAGGCGCGCAAGGACATCGCGGCCCTCTATTTCGACAAGAAGCAGCACGACCCCGCCCTCGACACGGCGGAGCGGCGGGACGAATTCGCCCGGGTCACCGAGGGCTACTCGCCGGCGATGATCGAGCAGGCGCTCTCGCTGGCGCTGATGTACGCCTTCGAGGACGGCCGTGACGCCTTCATCTGGAAGGATCTGCGGGAGTCGATGGGCAACATCGAGAGCGGCCTCGCCGAGCCGGTCGAGTACTCCGAGCGCGACAAGCTGGCGGTCGCCCGCCACGAGATGGGCCACGCCGTGGCGGCCCGCTTCTACGAGCCCGACAAGTCCTCGGTGCGGCTCTCGGTCCGGATGCGCTCCGGCTCTCTCGGCCACCACTACAACATCGACAAAGAGGAGCAGTTCGTCCACTTCCGCTCGCAGCTCGCCGGCCGGCTCCGCAGTGGCCTGGGTGCGATCGCCGCCGAGCGCGTCTTCTATGGCGAGAACTCGAGCGGAGTGACGATGGACCTTATCCAGTGCACCAACCTTGCCGCCCACATGGTCGGCGTTTACGGGATGGGCGGCGACCCCCTGGACGAGGTCACCTCCCGCAAGGCGGTCGCCTTCGGCGAGGCACTGATCTCGCACTTCGAGGCCGTGCAGGCCATGGGAGGGGGCGACTCGAGCCCCAACAGCGCCGTGCTGCGGGGACCACAGCGGCGCACCGTCGGCCAGGTGTTGGGGGCCGCCTATATCGACTCCTGGCGGCTGATGAACGTGAACCAGGAGGCGATCGACCTCGCCGCCGAGGCCCTGATGGCGCAGGGCGAGCTGGTCGGAGACGAGGTCGAGGGCTTGCTCGGCTCGGTCGGCCTGCGGATGTTCAGCGCCGCCGACGCCTGGCCGCCGGCGATGCCGAAGATCCCCCGGATCGAGGAGGAGGATCGTCGGGACGACGAGCAGCCGCGCAAGGCCCGCAGCGCGTAGCCGGGACACTCCCGCCGACTCCTCCTCGATTTCGTTCCAACTCTCCTCACCCTCGTCGTCGATTCGTCGGCTTGCGGCCATAGGCTGTCGGCGGAAATGACCCTGAGTTGGAAGATGCGCGCCGCCGCGCTTTTGGCTTCCGTCGCCGCCGCCGGCGCGCTGGCGCCGCTGAGCGCCGGCGCCTTTCTCGGGCCGATCAGCAGTGAGTCCGGCACTACCACCCCGGCCCCTTTCCGCTCCATCTCGCAGCTCGAGCGGGACGAGGCGGCGATCAACGCGACTCGGGCAGAGGTGACGCGATTGGCGGCCGCGACTCCCGCCGACGAACCGCTCGCCCGGATGGTGCTGGGAATGGAGCGGGAGAGCGCTGCCTTCGACTATCGGCAGGCGATCCGCGCGGAGCAGATCGACCTGCTCCGGGTCGCGACCAACCCCGACCTCGCCGACGCCGTGGTTCGCGACGCCCCGTCCGACCTCGGGATCGTGGTCCAGGACACCGCGGGCGCCTGGCACGCGATCTGGCACCTGGCCGGAATCGACGAGTTCAACCTGGTCCGCATCCACCCCCGGCCGCTGGACGGCGCCGCGCCCAGCACCCAGCTGGTCCACGACTACCAGGATTCCGCGGGGCACTACCAGATGGACTGGACCTACCTCGCTTCAATCAACTTCATCGAGTCGGACTTCGGGCGGGTCAACGGACCCAGCAGCGCGGGGGCGCTCGGCCCGATGCAGTTCATGCCGGCGACCTGGGCCGCCTACGGCTCGGGCGGCGACGTCAACAACCCGAAGGACGCGATCGAGGCCGCTTCCCGCTATCTCTTCCTGAACGGCGGGCGCCGCAACATGCAGAGCGCGATCTTCGCTTACAACCACGACCTCGACTACGTCCTGGCGGTCGAGTACTACGCCGACGCCATCCGCCACGATCCCGGCTGGATGGAGCGGTTCTACTACTGGAACACGACCGGCTGAGAGTCCGCTTTCGGGGCGCGCCGCCCCGCCGGCCCCGGGCTGGGAGAATGGTCGGAGATGTTCGGCCCCAACGGCAGTGGCGACGCGGTCGGCACCTGGCTCCTCCTGATGCTGCTCGGCGCGGCCGGGTGCGCGGGAGGCGGGCTGCTCGCCTGGAGCGGGCGCTGGCGGCGCTGGTACCGGCCGGTGGACACGCCGATCCGCTACGCGCCTCTGGCGGCAGTCCCCTTCGGCCTGGGGTGCCTGATCGAGCTGGCGGCGACCGTGCTGCCGCTGCCGCTGGCAGGCCGGCAGATCGTGGTCTCCGCCCTGTTCGCCTGCCTCCTGCTGTCGCTGCTGCTCTTCCTCCACTTCCCGGAGCAGATCCGGCCGGCGTGGATCCGGCGGCTGGATCTGGACGCGGAGGCGGAAAAAGCGCGGGCGACCGGCGAGGGGGGGCCGGCCGCCCGCTGAGAGGGGAGTCGCGCGCTTTGCGTAATCATTACGACGACAGGAACGGCGAAACCTTGCGCGCCGGGCGCGCGATCCTCCTCGCCGGGGCCCTCGCGCTCGGAACGCTGGCCTGCTCGTCGCTCGGCCCTAATTCGAGCCCAACCTCCTCCCCCGTCGGGCCGGCCGGGCCCCTGGCGGCGGCGACGGCGGCCGCGCCACCGGTGACGACGGGCGCATTCGACCCCCAGCATGTCGCCGAGGTCCTCGGGCCGGCGGTGGCCGAGGTCATCGTCACCTCCGGCCAGAGCGTGGATGAGGGCAGCGCCTTCGCGATCGCTCACGAGGGCGGGATCACCTACATGGTCACCAACAACCACGTCATCGCCGCCGGCGGCACGATCCAGGTGCTCTTCCTCGACGGTCGCCACTGGACCGCGACCCTCAAGGGCACCGACTCGACCGGGGACATCGCCGTGCTGGCGGTGCCCGACGGGTCGCTGCCGCTGGCGACCTTCGCCGATTCCACCAAGGTCAGACTCGGCCAGCAGGTGGTGGCGATCGGAAGCCCGCTCGGCACCGCCGGCACGGTGACGCAGGGCATCATCTCGTCCCTGCACCGCACGATCACGGCCGGCGGCAGCGTCTCCGGCCCCAGCGAAAGCCTGCCCGACGTCCTCCAGACCGACGCCGCGATCAACCCCGGCAAC
>DIZV01000045.1:5959-6513 GCA_002427995.1 Chloroflexi bacterium UBA6019 | reverse complement strand
GACGCCACCGAGTTTCGGGTTCGACACCGTGTCAGCGCGATGATGGACACCCTGTTCAGAGCCCAGGAGCTGGTCTTCCGGGCCAAGGATCCGACCCGCCCGCCGCTCGAGGAAAACGGCGACGAGGAGCGCACGGCCTAGCTCTCACGGCAGCTCGTTACCCGGGTCTGCCGGCGCGCGTCAACTCCGTCAATCAACGCCCAGAGGCGTGAAAGAGGAGTGCAAACGACTGCGATGAGAGAGAAGACCCTGGCCGGATTGTTCATCGGTGCGCTGGCGGTGGCCCTGGTCGCCGCCTGCGGAGGCGGCAGCACGGCGTCGAGCCGGGGCACCGGAGTGCCGGCGGCTCCCCAGTACGGGAAGGCGTTGAGCGGCGTGCCGGCCAGCAGCGGCCCGCAGGACTCGGTGGCGGTGATCCCGAACCCGGGCAGCGTCGTCCCGCCGATCGGCGAGGGACCGCGCGTCATCCGTACCGCCCAGATCGCGGTCGAGGTGCGCAACGGTGCCTTCGACACCACCGTCGACAAGCTCTTCGCGCTCTCGACCAACCTCGG
>DIZV01000045.1:4822-5844 GCA_002427995.1 Chloroflexi bacterium UBA6019 | reverse complement strand
ATCACCTTCCAGGTGCCGACCGACAAGTTCAGCGAAGCCGTCAGCGACGTACGCGCGCTCGGGACCGTCCAGAACCTCGCGATCGGCGGCCAGGACGTCAGCGCCCAGTACGTCGACCTCCAGGCACGGCTCAAGAACTCGGAGGCCCAGCGCGACGCCATGCTCGCCCTTCTCCAGCAGGCGCGGACGGTGAGCGACATCATCGCGGTCCAGACTCAGCTCGGCCAGATCACCGCCTCGATCGAGCAGTTGAAAGGCCAGATCTCCTACTACGACCACGCCACCTCCTTCTCCACGGTCTCGGTGAGCGTCCACGAGGCGGCCGTCGCCCTCAAGCCGGCCACCGACGATTGGGGCTTCGCCGCGGCCTTCAGCCAGGGACTGCACGGCTTCGCAGGCACCCTCGACTACATCCTGGTCGGCGTCGGGTACGTCGGGCCGGTCCTGCTCCTGGTCGTCCTCGGCCTGGTGGCCTTCAGGCTCCGGCGCCGGTTCGCGCTGTAAGTTGGGGGCGTGCTGGAAGCGGCGCGCCTCTACGCGATAACGCCTGACGCGGAGCCCGACGCCGTCGTCGGGCTGGTCGGCGCCGTCCTCCGGGGCGGTGCCGATGTCGTCCAGCTCCGCCACAAGACGCTCGCCCGCGGTCGCCTGCTCGAGCTGGCCCGGGAGCTGGCCGCGCTGGTCCACGAGGCAGGCGCAGTCTTCATTGTCAATGACCACCTCGACATCGCCCTGCTGGCCGGCGCCGACGGCGCCCATCTCGGCGCCGGCGATCTCCCGCTCGAGGCCGCCCGCCGCGTGGCGGGAGCGGGCTTCCTGCTCGGAGCCTCGGCCAACACGCCCGAGCTCGGCCGCGCCGCGGTCGCCGCGGGCGCAGACTACCTGGGCGCCGGTCCGGCCTTCGCGACGGCGATCAAGCCGGGTAAGGCGGCGATCGGGCCGGCCGGGGTCGCCCTCGTGGCTGGAGCCGTAGCGGTGCCGGTCTTCGCGATCGGCGGGGTGGAGGCGGGCAACGTCGGCGA
>DIZV01000045.1:681-4815 GCA_002427995.1 Chloroflexi bacterium UBA6019 | reverse complement strand
TCGTCCGCCGGCTCCTGCCCTTCCTCCTGACCGAGAAGCTCGAGGTCGCCGCCGGCGAGGACGACGCGGCCGTCTTCGCCGATGGAGACGGCTATACCGTCGTCAGCTGCGACGCGAGCGTCGAGGGAGTTCATTTCGACCTCAGCTGGATGAGCCCCGAGGATGCGGGCTGGCGCGCGCTCGCCCTCGCCCTCGGCGACCTCGCGGCGAAGGGCGCCACACCCACCTACGGAGTTGCCGTGCTGGCCCTCCCTGGCGATTGGGAGGCCGAGGCCGCGGTCGGCCTCTACCGAGGCATGGCCGAGCTGGGCCGAAAGACGGGCCTGGCCCTGATCGGGGGCGACACCAGCGCCACGACCGGGCCGGCCATGCTGGCGCTCACCGTCCTCGGCCGCACCGGCACGCGCCCCCTCGCCCGGTCCCAGGCGCAGCCTGGCTGGGCGGTCGGCGTGACCGGCCCGCTCGGCGCCGCCGCGGAGGCGCTCCGCTCGCACCGCGTGCTGCGGCTCGACCCGCTGCTCGGTCTCGGCCGCCGCCTCAACGAGGCCGGCCTCTGCTGCGGCGACATCAGCGACGGACTGGTGCGTGAGATGGAGAAGTTCGCCGCCTACTCCGGCGCCGGTTGCGAGCTCCGGTTGAGCAGCATCCCGCGGGCCGCGGGAGCCGGCGCCCTGGAGGCGATCGCCAGCGGGGAGGAGGCCGACCTCGTCTGCGCGGGCCCCGAGGAGGTGCTGCGCGAACTCCGCCTGCACGTCGTGGGCCGGCTCACCGAGGAGCCCGCCGTCCGCGTCCTCGACGACGCCGGGCGGCCGATCGAGATCGAATTCCGCGGCTATCGTCACTTTGCCTGAGGTGCGCACGGGCTCGGCGGCGGAGACCGAGGCCGTCGCGGAGGAGTTGGCGGCCCGGCTTGGGCCAGGTGACCTCCTGCTCCTCGCGGGCGAGCTGGGCGCCGGAAAGACGACCTTCGTGCGCGGCCTCGCGCGCGGGCTTGGCAGCTCGGCCGCTGTCCAGAGCCCGACCTTCCAGCTGGTCCGGGTCTACCCGGGGCGGATCCAGCTGGCCCACCTCGACCTCTACCGGCTCGAGAGCGGCGCCGAGCTTGGTGACCTCGGGCTGGACGAGCTGCTCGAGGTCGGCGTCGTCGCCGTCGAGTGGGGAGACCGGCTCCGCCTGGAGCATCCCCGGACGACCCGGATCCACTTCAGCGCGCCGACACCGAGCGAGCGCGTCATCTCCTACTGAAAAGAAATGTTGCTCGCCATCGACACCTCATCTGCCCTCAGCGGCGTCGCGCTGGTCGACGGAGACCGCGTCAGCGCGGAGTCGGTCAAGCCCTCCGGCCGCGGGTTCGACATCGCTGCCGAAGTCGCGCGCCTGGTCCCCCATCTCGACGTCGTGAGCGAGGTGCTGGTGGCCCTCGGTCCCGGTTCATTCACCGGCCTCCGGCAGGGGATCGCCTTTGGCGTCGGCCTGGCCATGAGCCTGCGGGTCCCCCTGCTCGGCCTGGGAACCCTGGACCTGGCCGCGGCCCGCGCCCGCGAGCCTGCCGTCGCGGTCTCCGAGGCGGGACGCGGTCGCTTTTTCTACCAGGCGCCAGACGGCCGCCGCGGCGTCGCCGAAGCAGCCGGGGTGCCGCCGGAGTGGCCGGTGGTCGGCTGGCTTCGGACACCCGGCCTGGACCTCCTGCCCGAGGCGCGCCAGCGCAGCTTCGGCGAGGCGGTGATCGCCGCCCGGAGCCTGGCGAAAGAGGTTGGCTATGGTACGGTCAAGCCGGACTACATGAGGCAGTTCGGGGAGCTGGTCTGATTTGGTTCAACTGCGCCAGCAACTGGGCATTGAACCGATGCGGGATGGCGACGTCCCGACCGTGCAGGAGATCGAGAAGGAGATCTTCTCAACGCCCTGGCCGCGCAACGCCTATTACCGGGAGCTGGCCAGCCGCAACACGGCCCACTACATCGTCCTCCGGCGCGACACCGACATCATCGGCTACGGCGGGATGTGGCGGATGTACGACGAGGCGCACGTCACCACCATCGGCGTCCGCCGCGACCAGCAGCGCGGCGGCTACGGGCGGATCGTCTTCGCGGCGCTGGTCCAAGCGGCCTACGACCTCGGCGCCAAGTGGATCACGCTCGAAGTCCGGACCAGCAACGACCATGCTCAGCGGATGTACGAGAACTTCGGTTTCAAGGTGATCGGCCGCCGCCGCGGCTACTACACCGACAACGGCGAGGACGCGATCGTGATGTGGTCGGACTCGATCTACTCGCCGCGCTTCAGAAAGGCGTACGAGGAGAACCTGGCCCGCATCGACAGCGAGGTTGCGGGCCTCCGCCGCGAGCCGCCGCTGGCCGGCCGCTGAGCCTCATCCTCGGGGTCGAGACCAGCTGCGACGAGACCTCGGTCGCAGTCGTCGAAGACGGCCGCCGCCAGCTCGCCAACCTGGTTTACAGCCAGGTCGCGCTCCACTCCTCCTTCGGTGGTGTCGTGCCCGAGGTGGCGGCACGCGCCCACCTCGAGAAGCTGCCGTCCCTCGTGACCGCCGCCCTCGCGGAGGCGGGGGTCGAGCCGGGCGAGCTCGACCGCATCGGCGTGACCCGCGGTCCGGGGCTCGTGGGCTGCCTGTTGATCGGCGTCGGGATGGCGCGCGGACTGGCCGCCGGCTGGCGGCGTCCGGTCGCGGGCGTCAACCACCTCTGGGGCCACATCTACGCCGCCCTGCTGACCGAGGCGTCGCTGGAGCCGCCGCTGCTGGCGCTGGTTGTGAGCGGCGCTCACTCCGACCTGGTCTGGATGCGCGGTCACGGCAGCTTCGAGGTCCTCGGCCGGACGCGGGACGACGCCGCCGGCGAAGCGTTCGACAAGGCCGCCCGCATGCTCCGGCTCGGGTATCCGGGTGGGCCGGCCCTCGACCGCCTCGCGCGAAGTGGCGACGCCGGCCGGCAGCGGCTGCCGCGGCCCTCGCTCCCGGGCCTCGAGTACAGCTTCAGCGGGCTCAAGACGGCTCTCCTCTACCGGCTCCGCGACCTCGGCGAGGCGGTGACGGACGAAGTTCGTGCCGACCTGGCCGCCGCGTTCGAGCGCTCGGTGGTCGAGTCCCTGCTCGAGAAGCTTTCCCAGGCGCTCGCCGAGCGCGAGGTGGCCGAGGTCGTCGTCTGCGGCGGAGTCGCCGCCAATACACTGCTCCGCCGCCGCGCGGCCGAGGTGGTCGCGGCGGCCGGCGCCAGGCTCACGATGCCGTCCCTGGCCCTCTGCACCGACAACGGAGCCATGATCGCCGCCGCCGCCCACCACGCGCCCCGCGCTGAGCTGGAGGTCGACCCCGGGTTGGGCTGGTGAAGGGCTGGACGATCGTCTTCCAGGGCCCCGACTACGCGGCCGGCGTCGTCCTCGCCTCGCTCGAGGCGGCGGGTTTCCGGGCGGAGGTGATGACCGACACCGGCCACCTCTGGCCCGGGCTGGCCGCCGAGGAAAGCCGCGTCTTCGTGCCCGAGGAGCAGGCGGGCGAGGCTCTCCGGATGATCGAATCCGAGTTTCCCGCGGAGCCGCCCGGCGCGGGTTGAAATCCGGACCCGATCTTCCCTATAGTTAGCACTCGCTAGCAGAGAGTGCTAACACTCGGCGACACCGAGTGCCAAATCCAAACAGCAGATCCCAAACAGGAGGGCGCAAATGAATCTCAGGCCTCTGGGCGACCGGGTGGTCGTCAAGCCGGTCGAGCGGGAAGAGCGGACCAAGAGCGGCATCGTGCTGCCCGACACCGCGAAGGAGAAGCCCCAGGAGGGCATCGTCGAGGCTGCCGGCAGCGGGCGCATCCTCGACAACGGGACCAAGATCCCGATGGAGCTGAAGGTGGGGGACAAGGTCCTTTACGCGAAGTACGCCGGAAACGAGTTCAAGGTCGAGGAGATCGATTACCTGATCATCAGCGAGAAGGACGTCCTCGCCATCGTCGCCAGCAACGGCAAGTCCAAGAAGTAATCACCGCAAGCCAAGTTCCAATTAGGGGGAATCAGATATGGCGAAGGCAGTAGCCTTTGACGTCGAAGCGCGTCAGGGCCTCAAGAAGGGGATCGACACGGTCGCGCAGGCCGTCCGCATCACCCTCGGCCCCAAGGGCCGCAACGT
>DIZV01000045.1:0-546 GCA_002427995.1 Chloroflexi bacterium UBA6019 | reverse complement strand
GACGTCGCCGGCGACGGCACCACCACCGCCACCATCCTCGCCCAGACGATGATCGGCGAGGGCTTCCGCAACGTTGCGGCGGGCGCCAACCCGATGGGCGTCAAGATCGGCATCGAGAAGGCCGTCGAGGCCGTCGTCGCCGAGATCAAGAAGCTTTCCGTGCCGGTCAAGGGTCACGAGGATGTCGCCCATGTTGCGGCCATCTCGTCCCAGGATGCCAAGATCGGCGAGCTGATCGCCGAGGCGATGGACAAGGTCGGCAAGGACGGAGTCATCACGGTCGAGGACTCTCAGGGCATCGGGACCGAGCTCGAAGTCGTCGAGGGAATGCAGTTCGACCGCGGCTACACCTCGCCCTACTTCGTCACCAACCCGGACCGGATGGAGGCCGTCCTCGAGGATCCCTTCATCCTCATCACCGACCGCAAGATCTCGGCGATCCAGGACCTGCTGCCGGTGCTCGAGCGCGTCGTCCAGCAGGGCCGGCCGCTTCTCATCGTCGCGGGAAGTTGTGGAGGGCGAGGCGCAGGCCACGCTGCTGTCTCT
>DIZV01000053.1:5631-5830 GCA_002427995.1 Chloroflexi bacterium UBA6019 | reverse complement strand
ATCCTCGGCATCCCTTCCCCCAGCGTGGACCCGGGAGCCAAACGATGGCGGCACGCCCATCCCCCTGGTCGGCGGCTTCAACGACCTGCCCAGTCCCGGCCCGCTTTCGGTGGCCTCGGACAACGGCGGCGGCGGCGGACTCCCTGGTCCACTGCTGCTCCTCGGGGTTCTGCTGTTGGTCGGGGCCGCGGGCTCCGTC
>DIZV01000053.1:0-5548 GCA_002427995.1 Chloroflexi bacterium UBA6019 | reverse complement strand
CAACGGCGGCGGCGGCGGCCTCCCTGGTCCACTGGTGCTCCTCGGGGTGCTGCTGTTGCTCGGAGCCCTGGGCTCCGTCCTTTTCGCGATTGCCCCCAAGGGCGAACGCTTCCCGGAGCCGCCAGTGCACGACGCACCCGAGTTCCTCTTCACTCCTTATGGCCCCGATCAGCCCGGCCCTTAGCCAGGTCGGTTACGGCTTGGGGATGCGCCCCTTGACCAGGTCGTAGCCCGGTTCCTTGCCCAGCTCGATGACCTTGTAGCCTTTGTAGCCCTTGATCTTCTTGAGGTTCAAGTCGATCGAGTCGCGCACGTTCTTGGGGACGTCGAAAGCGATCACGTAGCCGGGGCCTTCGACCATCGGCGTGGCCGCGGTTCCA
The DNA here is from genome assembly GCA_002427995.1 of Chloroflexi bacterium UBA6019. GTDB lineage: Bacteria > Chloroflexota > Dormibacteria > Dormibacterales > Dormibacteraceae > UBA6019. The sequence continues at coordinate 5,168 of DIZV01000053.1, read as the reverse complement.
TGCATCACCTCGTGACGGCTGACCGAGGGCAGGCGGCGGGCCAGCGCTCGGCCCAGCATCAGCAGCTCCTGCCCCTCGGGGACGATGCTGCGGATGTCCTCCAACTGAAAGTGGTAGGCGGCGTACTGCACCCGGCGCGTTACCCCGCCGTGCCTGCCGGGGCGGCCTGCCTGACCTCGGCCAGGAAGTCGCCGATCAAGGCGCTCACCTCGTCGGGATGATCCACGTTGGACTGGTGCCCGGCGCCCTCGATACGGACGAACCTCGCCCGCGGGATCAGCGACGCCATCGCCTCAGCCTTCTCGATCTCGATCGGCACATCCTCGGTTCCGTGCGCCACCAGCGTCGGCAGGTTGATCTCGCCCAGCCGGTCGGCGATGTCATCGCGGTCGTCGACGCCCTGGCTGGCATGGACGGTGCCTTGGTGGTTTCCGGCAAGCAGGTTGCCGAACCAGGCATTGACCGCGTCCTTGTGGTTGGCGATGAAGTCGTCGCAGAAGAATGAGAGCGGCAAAGCCGCCTCCAGGGGCTCGATCACCCCCTCCAGGTAGAGCTTGCGGAAGGCCGCGTACTGCGCCTTCTTGTCCTCGTCCTCACCGTGCGCCTGGGTGTCGATGAGGATGAGGTCGCGCACGGCCTCGGGGTGCTTGAGGGCCATGCGCATGCCGATGAAGCCGCCCATCGACAGCCCCGCATAATGGACCGGCCCGATGCCAAGGGCCTGGATCAGCCCGTAGACGTCCTCGGTCTGGTTCCACATGTCGTAGTCGGCCTGGTCGTCGGTGGTGGTGGTGTGGTACTGGCCGCGGAGATCGACGGCGATGACGTCGTAGTCGGAGGCCAGCGCGTCAATCTGCGGGCGCCAGTGTTCGGCTCCGAAGAGCAGCCCCGGCACCAGCAGCAGCGGCTCGCCGGAGCCCTTGCGCTCGTAGTACATCTCGATGCCGTTGGTCGAAACTGTGAGCATGTCTTCCTCCTCGAATCCGCGGGCTACCAGATTAGCGGCTTAGGGATTGCGGGCGCTGGCGGCGGCATAAGATCAAACCGTGAGTCCGGGCAAAATCCTGATCATCATCGGCGGCGGGATCCTGGTCATCGGTCTGCTGGTCCAGGCCGGACTGCCGCTGGGCCGTCTGCCCGGCGACATCCGCATCAGCCGCGGCAGCTTCACCCTGTACTCGCCGCTGATGACCGGGCTCCTGATCAGCGTCGCGCTGACCATCATCCTCAACCTGCTGCTGCGGCGCTGACACGTCCCGGTCCATTTTCCGGGCAGACATGAGGGGGTCCTCGCCCTTAAGCGCTGACCACCGGCTCGGGGCGGCTGCGGTGCGCGCAGGGGCGCAGGAAGTTCAGAGCCAGCTCCGGGTCCTGGCCGAAGTGCAGGTGGATGTTGCTGGCCAGGACGCCTGGTTTGGTGTAGCCCTCGTGGCCGGCGCGATACCCTGACGGGTCGAAAAGCTCGTATGCGTAGGCCACGCTACCGGTTCCGGTAACGATGCTCCAGTGCAGCTCGTGCCCGCGGAGGCTGCGGCCGCGACCTGCCAGCAGGCAGTCGTCCAGGGTGCGCATCTCCCGATAGCCCATGTGGCGGACTCCGGTTTCCGGCCGGACTCGGAGGGGCAAAAGCCCCGCCATCTCAAGGTCCTGCCCAGCCGGACCGACGACCACCCGAGAGAGGTACATCAGCCCCCCACACTCGGCGTAGATGGGCATCCCGTCGTCATGGGCCTGCCGGAGCGATTCGCGCATGCTCGAGTTGCGCGAGAGGTCGACGGCGTACCGGTCGGAGCTGGCGCCCGCCATGTAGACACCATGGACGCTTGGCAGGTGCCGGTCATGAAGAGGGCTGAAAGTGACGATCTCGGCCCCCGCCTCGCTGAGAATCTCGAGGTTCTCCGGGTAGTAGAGGTTGAACGCCTCGTCATAGGCGACGCCAATTCGCACCCCGACGTCGGCGTCGTCGATCACCGGCGCCACCACCCGGGGGATCATGCGCACCGGCCGAGACTTATCCGCGATGCGCATCAGGAGGTCGAGGTCCAGGTGCCGTTCGATCGCCGCGGATAGGACCTCGATGGCGGCGTCGAACTTGGGGCTGTCTCCCATTGGTGCGGGGTCGCGATCGTCGGCCGCGATGGCGAGCTCGCCGAGCGTGGGCAGCCATCCCAGCACCGGGATCTTGGCCTCCTTCCAGACCGCCTCCTCGACCCAGCGGGCGTGGGCGTCGTCGGCGACGTGGTTGAGGATTACGCCGGCGATGCCAACCCGGGGGTCCATCGACTTGAAGCCCAAGGCCAGCGCCGCCGCGCTCTGGACCGTGGTGGCGACGTCGAGGATCAGGATCACCGGCGCCTCGATCAGCTTGCTCAGTTCGGCGGTGCTGCCCTCGGTACCGGCAGCCCCACGAGTCGTACAGGCCGAGCATGCCCTCCACCACCGCCAGGTCTGCGTCGGCGCAACCGCGGTGGAAGCTCCGCAGGATGGCGTCGCGACCGAGGATCCACGGGTCGAGGTTGCGACAGGGGTTGCCGGCGACATGCGCGAGGTAGGCGGCGTCGACGTGGTCAGGCCCGACCTTGAACGGCTTCACGCGCAGGCCCCGGCGGCGATAGGCGGCGATCAGGCCGGCGGTCAGGGTGGTCTTGCCGGTGCTGCTGCCGGCACCCGCCAGCACCAGCCTGGGGACATGAACCTCGTCGTAGCCTGACGTCAACTGCCAACCTCCATGGGTACGCCGGGGCAGGTGGTACGACGTCAGCAACAAGTGACCCCAGCCCAAGCTAACACCGGCGCTGAGGGATGTCTAGGCGATCTTTGCGAACTGAATCTGTGGCCGACTAGGAGGCCGCGGCGCGGACGTCCTCAAGCTCCAGCCGAACCGTCGCCTCGCCGTCCCAACGGCTGACCTCGGGGCTGAACAAAACGTCAAGACGCTGGCCCCGCTGGGCCAGGCGCCGGTAGTCGTCGATGTAGGCGCCACGGCGCCAGGCCACCGACTCGATGACGCGCTCGCCGCCGCCAAGCCAGAGCTTGAGGTGCTCCCGTTCGCCGCCGAACGCGGTGGCCGCCTTGAGCACCAGGCCACGGCCGCAGAAGCGAGGCGGGCGATTGCCCTGGCCAAACGGCTCCAGCAAGGCCAGGTCCTCGACGGCCTCGGTACTGAGCTCATCGAAGCCGACCTCGGCGTCGATGGGCATCACCCGGCTCCAGCCGCCTTCGGGTCGCTTCCCGGCCGCGAATTCCTGGAGCCCGTCGATCAGGGCGGGCAGGTCCTCGTTGGCGCAGGCGAACCCGGCGGCGGCCTGGTGGCCGCCGAAGCGGCTCAACACTCCAGCGCAGCTGGTCAGCGCGTCGACCACGTTGAAGCCGTCGACGGAGCGCGCCGAGCCGCGGCTCTCCGACTCACCCCGGTTGAGCACGAAGGCCGGCATGTTGTGGGCGTCGACAAGCCGGCCCGCGATCAGCCCCACCAGCCCCAGCGACCAGCGCTCGTCAGCGAGGACGATGGCGGAGTCGGGCACGCCCTCTTCCTCGAGTCGCCCCAAGGCCTCGCTGAGAGCGGTGTCGGTCGCCTGCCGGCGGGACTGGTTGTGGCTCTCCATCTGCTCCGCCAGCGGCCGGGCCACCTCGATGTCGTCGGCGAGCAGCAGGTCGAGCGCCAGGCGGGCGTCGTCCATGCGGCCGGCCGCGTTGATCCGGGGAGCCAGCTGGAAGCCGATCGCGGTCGAATTCAGGGGACGCCGCAGGATGCCGGTCTCGATCAGCGCACGGATACCCGGCAGGGGGCGCTCCTCCATCTCGAGCAGGCCGCGCCTGACCAGGGTGCGGTTCTCATCGAGGAGGGCGACGACATCGGCGATCGCCCCCACCGCCACCAACTGGGTCAACTGCTCAAGCACGGCAGCATCGAGGCCCCCAAGCCCGGTCTGCTCCAGACCCTGGACGAGCTTGAAGGCCACGCCAGCGCCCGACAGCTCCTTGAAGGGATAGACATCGCCGGGCTGGTGGGGATTGAGGAGTGCGTCTGGTCGTGCGATCTCAGCAGCGGGCAGGTGATGGTCGGTGACGATCAGTTGCAGGCCCGCTGGTCGCTGGGCGACGACGTCCACCGAGTTGGTGCCGCAGTCACAGCTGATGACCAGGCCGGCTCCCTGCCGGTGGAGCTCTTCAAGGCCCTCGGGACTCAGGCCGTAGCCGTCGTTGACCCGGTGCGGGATGTAGGTGACGACGTCAGCGCCGGCGGCGGTCAGGCCGCGCTGCAGCAGCGCCGTGGCGGTGACCCCATCGGCGTCGTAGTCGCCGAAGATCGCGATCCGGCGCCCGGTCTGAATCGCCTCTGACGCCATCTGGACGGCGGGGGTCAGCGACATCATCATCTCCGGCGGGTGTAAGGGGGCCTCCTCGGCGTGGAGGAAATCGTGGCTGTCGACGATCACCAACCGCCGGGACCAGAGCACCCGTCGAAGCAGCGGCGACGCCTGCGCTTCGAAATCGGCGGGTGGATCGGCCGCCGCCAGCTGCCACTCGCGGGGAATGTGCCGCGGGCGTCCCGTCACGGGCGACCCGGTGACGGCTTTGGGGGGCGTGACCCCGGCGGTCAACGCAGGTGGGTGCGCGGGGAGGACGACCGGGGCCAGCGGCGCTGGTCGGGAGGACAGTCGTTGCGGAGGCCGTGGCGACGCAACCGCCGCCGAACCGGGCGCAACCCTGCCGGTCTCAGCTGGTAGAGGCGAGGAGCGGGGTTGGCAACCTCGTCGCTCGGCTCCGACGCTGTCCCAGGGCCGATCGCCTCGATTCCCGAGTCGGCAGGCAGGTCGGCCTCGGAGGGCTGCTTGCCGTCAGCTTTGGGATCGGCCGGCCCCCGATCGCTCTTCGCGGGGACCTCTTCTGCGATGTCTTCTTGATCGTCCAATCCAGCTGTCTCTGGGCTCAATTCTCTACCTCGAGGACGTCGATGTCCACATCACAAAGGTCGCGATCAGGCAACCTTCCAGACTCGCCAGAGTGCAGACGGGTCGCTGAGGGGGTCGCCGTGGACGAGGAAGAAGTCGGGCGGTCCGCCTTCCTCGATGACGCCGGCGCCCGGTTCGCCCAGCACCTGCCCACCCTTCCACGTTGCCGCCGCCAGGGCCTCCCAGGGCTCCAGCCCACACTCCACCAGGGCC
>DIZV01000028.1:1825-7589 GCA_002427995.1 Chloroflexi bacterium UBA6019 | reverse complement strand
GGGATCCGGGCGCGAACCGGGTCCGCGGAGCTGGTCTTGTTGCCGTTGAGCGTGGTGAAGATGATCAACGCGATGGCGCCCGCGACCAGGAGAGCCCCCACGACGATCGGTAGCAGGGGAAGGTCGTGCATCCAGCTGTCGCGGGTCTGGACCCGGGCGTAGCGCCGGCCGGCGGGCTTGCGCTGCTTGGTTTTGCTCAATTCGGTGCCCTGATAGAATACCGAGGTTCCTTTCTGGTCCCGGCCGGAGTGTTTCCGTTGCGCCCGGGGCCTGATCCACGGAGAGGAGAATCCACCCAATCTTGCAGCGCGACTACGAAATCCTGTACATCGTCCGGCCTGACGTCGAGGAAACCGACCTCGGCGACGCCACCAAGCGGGTCGAGACCCTCATCGAGAGCCTCGACGGAAGCATCCAGCGCACCAACGTCTGGGGCAAGAGGCGCCTCGCCTACGAGGTCGACCACCTGAAAGAGGGTCACTACGTCCTGGTCGACTTCCAGATCGAGCCGGCCCGCGTGCCCGAGATGGAGGCAACCCTCAAGATCTCCGACACCGTCTTCCGCCACCTGATCGTTCGCAAGCCGGTCATCAAGGCCGGCGCGGCCGGCGGAGCGGCGACGCCGACCGAGCCCGCCGCAGCCGGCGCGGCGGACGAGTCCGAGCCCAACGCCGAGGCGGTGACCGAGCCCGGCGGAGGCGCGGCGGACGAGCCCGAGGCCCCCACTGCGGCGGCGGCAGACGCTAACGCTCCGGACCAGCCCGGGGCCGAGCGGGAGGACGAGAAGTAATGGCCAGCCTGAACAAGGTGATGCTGATGGGGCGCCTGACCAAGGACCCGGAGATGCGCTACACGCCGAGCGGCCAGCCGGTCACCTCATTCTCGATCGCCACCAACCGCTACTCGTCAGGCACCGACGGCGAGCGCAAGGAGTTCACCGACTACCACAACATCGTCGCCTGGAACATCGGCAAGCGAAACCTCGCCCAGCAGGTCGCCGACTTCCTCCACAAGGGGTCCCTGGTCTACATCGAGGGCCGCCTGCAGACGCGCTCCTGGGAAGGCCAGGACGGCCAGAAGCGGCGCGCGACCGAGGTTGTCGCCAACGACGTCCAGTTTCTCGAGCCGCGCGGTGCGGGGGGTACCGGCGGCAGCAGCGGCCCGGCCGCGCCCGTCGACGACCTGCCGGGAATGGCCGAGGACATGCCGCGGGACGTCGATCCCGACGAGATCCCCTTCTAGGAGAGCCAGGAAGAAAACATGCCGCCAAGAGATGGAAAGCCGAAGCGCGCGCACCGCAAGGTCTGCAGCTTCTGCGTCGAGAAAGCCCAGTACATCGACTACAAAGAGGTATCGCGCCTCCGCCGGTTCATCTCCGAGCGAGGCAAGATCCTGCCTCGCCGGGTCACCGGCACCTGCGCTCGCCACCAGCGAACCCTGACGGTCGCCCTCAAGCGAGCCCGCCAGATCGCCCTTCTCCCGTTCACCTCGGACCACCGCTAGGAGCGGACCCATGACCCAGCAACTGCGAATCCCGGGACCGACACCCCTGCCCGAGCGCGTCCTCCGCGCCATGGGGCAGCCGATGATCGACCATCGCGGCCCCGAGTTCGCGGCCCTGCATCGTGAGGTCGCGACCGGCGTCCGGGAGGTCTTCGGCACCGCCCAGGCCGAGTTGCTGATCCTCAGCTCCTCCGGTACCGGGTCGATGGAGTCGGCGGTCGCCAACCTGGTCTCACCGGGCGACAAGGTGGTCGTCTGCACCGGTGGCGTCTTCGGCGACCGCTTCGCCGACATCAACCGCGCCTTTGGCGCCGAGGTCGTGCAGCTGGCGGTGGATTGGGGACAGCCGGTCGAGCCGTCCCAGCTGGCCGACGTGCTCACCGCGAACGCCGACGCGGGCATCGTCTTCCTCACCCACAACGAGACCTCGACCGGGCTCACCAACCCGCTCGAGAAGTTGGCCCGGGTCGCCCGCGAAGCCGGCCGGCTGGTTGTCGTCGACGCCATCTCGTCGGCCTCCTCGATGCCGCTGGAGATGGATGACTGGCAGCTCGACGTGGTCCTGAGCGGCAGCCAGAAGGGCTGGATGGCGCCTCCCGGGATCGCCTTCGCAGCGGTCGCAAAGCGGGCCTGGGAGGCGGTCGATCGCTCGCGTTCTCCGCGCTTCTATTTCGACTGGAGGTCACATCGGACCTGGGCGGAGAAGGGCTTCACCCCCTCGACGCCGGCCGTGAGCACGCTCTTCGCGGTCCAGGAGGGAATCCGGATCCTCAAGGAGGAGGGACTCGCCAACGCCTACCGCCGCCACCGCCGGATCGCCGACGCGACCGCCGCCGGGCTCGAGGCGGCCGGGATGACGCTGCTCGCCCGCGACGGCTACCGGTCGGCCACCGTCACCGCCGCGGTCGTTCCCGACGGAATCGCCGTCGAGGACCTGCGCAAGCTGCTCAGCAGCCGCCACGGTGTCGTCATCGCCGGCGGCCGCGGAACCGCCAAGATCAGCGAGCGGATTGTCCGCGTCGGCCACCTCGGGGCAGTCACCGAGGGCGACATCGTGCAGGTCCTGTGGGCGATCGAGCAGGTGCTCGAGGAGCTCGACCACGCTCCCGCCGACGGCCGCACGCTCGCCGCTGCCCAGAAGGTTGTGCAGGGCGCTTCGGAGGCCGTCGGCTCTCGCCAGTAGGACGCCGGTGACGCACCGTATCCTGGTCGCGGACCAGCTCGCCGAGGGCGGCCTGGCCAGGCTCCGAGAGCTCGGCGAGGTCGAAGTGCGGACCGGGCTGGAGGAGGCCGAGCTGGTGGACGCGATCGCGCAGTTCGACGTCCTGGTGGTCCGTTCCCAGACCCAGGTCACAGAGGCGGTGCTGGAGGCCGGCAAGCGCCTCAAGGTGGTCGGCAGGGCCGGCGTCGGGGTCGACAACATCGATCTGCCGGCGGCGACCAAGCGAGGAATCCTGGTCGTCAACGCGCCCCGCGGCAACATCGCGGCCGCTGCCGAGCACACGATTGCCCTGCTCCTCGCCTCCGCTCGCTGGATCCCGCAGGCCGACGCCTCGGTCCGCCGCGGCGAGTGGCAGCGGTCCCGGTACACCGGGGTCGAGATCCGCGGCAAGACCCTCGGGGTGATCGGTCTCGGCAACATCGGGACCGAGGTTGCCAAGCGGGCGCAGGGCCTGGAGATGGAGGTGATCGCGTTTGATCCCGTGGTGCCCGAGGACCGCGCCGAGCAGTTCAACGTCGAGCTGGTGGCGCTCGAAGAGCTGCTTCGCCGCTCCGACTTCGTGACAGTCCATGTCCCCCTCGTCGAAGGCACCCGCAACCTGATCGACGCCGAGCGGCTAAAGCTCATGAAGCCGACCGCTCGACTGATCAACGCCGCCCGCGGCGGGATCGTCGACGAGACCGCGCTCGCCGCCGCTCTCGAGAACGGCGTCATCGCCGGGGCGGCGGCCGACGTCTTCGAACGCGAGCCGCCGGTCGACAGCCCGCTGCTGGCGTTGCCGAACTTCATCGCCACCCCCCACATCGCGGCCTCGACCGCCGAGGCCCAGACCTCGGTCGCCTTCGACGTCGCCGTCGAGGTCGCCGCGGTGCTCGCCGGGGAGATGCCGCGCTACACCGTCAACGCCCCGGCCCTGCCACCGGAGGAGCTCGCCTTCCTCCGTCCGTTCGCCGAGCTGGCCGAGCGGATGGGATCCCTCTACGTCCAGCTCGAGGGCGGCCGGGTGGGCGCCCTTGAGATGGTCTACGAGGGCGAGGTGGCGGAGGCCGACCCCTCGCTGCTGACCGCGGCGGCGGTGCGCGGCCTGCTGGCGCCCTTCACCGAGGAGCGGATCAACAGCGTCAACGCGCGGCTGGTCGCCGCCGGCCGCGGTATTCGCCTGGTCGAGCGGCGGATCACCGCGCCGGGCACGAGCAGCTACCCCAGCGTCGTCCGGCTCCGGGTGGGCGATTTCGAGGCGGCCGGTACCGTCCTCTTCGGCGAACCCCGGGTCATCGGGATCGGCGCCTTTCGGGTCGACCTCGTACCCGAAGGTCGGTTCCTCGTCAGCCGGCACGAGGACCGCCCTGGTGTCGTCGGCCGCTTCGGGACCATCCTCGGCGGCCACGACATCAACATCGCCTCCATGCAGGTGGGGCGGGACGCGCCCCGGGGGCGCGCCATGATGCTGCTGGCGGTCGACGACCAGGTTCCGACCGAGGTTCTCAACGAGCTCCGCCAGGTCCACGGGATGAGCGACCTTCGCTACGTCGAGCTGGGCGGCGGCTAGCCCGTAGATGGCCCAGGTAGAGCCCTTCCACGGAACTCGTTACTCCCCCGACCTGGTCCCGGACCTCGGCCGCGTCGTTTCGCCACCCTATGACGTGATCCCGGAGGAGCGGCTGGAGGATTACCGTTCCCGCTCGCCTTACAACGTCGTCCGCCTGGTGCGCCCCGGCGCCGACTATGCCGGCGCCGCCCGGCTGGAGCGCTCCTGGCTCGAGTCGGGAGTCCTGCGCGAGGACCGCCAGCGGGCCTTCTACCTCCACCAGCACATCTTCGAAGGGCGGGTTCGGCGAGGGCTGATCGGGGCCGTCGGGCTCTCGCCCTACGGCGAGGGGAAGGTCCTCCCCCACGAGCGCACCCATGGCGGTGCGAAGGCCGACCGGCTCGAGCTCTACCGCGCCACCGCCACGGCGTTCGAGCCGCTCTGGTTCGTCTACCGGGGCGCCGGAGGTGACCTCCCGGGCCTTCTCGACGAAGGTTTCGCCACCGAGCCGGAGGTGACCTTCGCGACCGACGACGGCGCCGGGCACCGGGTCTGGCCCGTCACCGACGCCGACTGGCAGAAGCGGGTGACCCGAGCTTTCGCGGAGCTGCCGCTGCTCATCGCCGATGGCCACCACCGCTATGAGACGGCCCTCACCTACGCAGCCGAGGTCGGCGCTGCCGGCGAGTCGGCCGCCGGGTTCGCGATGGTCCTGCTGGTCGACATCGACGACCCGGGGCTGATCGTGCTGCCGACCCACCGCGTGATGCGGATCGCCCCGGTGGCCGTCGTCGGCGGAGACCCGGTCGGATCGCTGGCTGAGGCCCTGGCAGGGATTCGCGGCCGTGTCGCCGCGGGCCACTACGCCGCCGGGCACTTCCAGGTTCTGCCTCTCGAGGGCGAGTCGGCGCTGGTGGAATTGCATCGCCAGGTGATCGACAACCTGCTCGGCAAGCGGAGCGCCGAGGACGTCTTGCTTTACACGCGGGACGCCGAGGAGGCCGTCCGCTGGGTCGATGAGGGCCGGGGCAAGCAGGCATTCTTCCTCGAACCTCCCGACCTGGCGGTGGTTTTGAAGCTCGCCCAGGAGGGGAGAGTTCTACCGCAGAAGAGCACCTTCTTCCACCCCAAGCCGCCCAGCGGCATGGTCTTCGCGAGACTCGACCGGCCGGAGCCCTAAACTTAATTTAGATGCCCATCTACGGATACCGTTGCGAACAGTGCGGCCACGAGGTGGAGGTCCTCCAATCGATGTCCGACGAGCCGCTGCGCGTCTGTTCCATCTGCATGGGCCCTCTGCGCAAGATGATCTATCCCGCCGGGATCATCTTCAAGGGAAGCGGGTACTACACGACCGACTACAAGAGCCCCGGCTCCGGCTCCCGGCATGGCGATTCGGACGCCGCGGCGTCCGCCTCGTCGTCCTCCGGCGGCGACTCCGAGAGCGCTGCCAAGGGCGAGTCAAAGGGCGTGCCCAAGGGTGGTGACTCGAAGAGCGAGTCCAAGGGCGA
>DIZV01000028.1:0-1708 GCA_002427995.1 Chloroflexi bacterium UBA6019 | reverse complement strand
AAGGGCGATTCGAAGAGCGAGTCGAAGAGCGAGTCGAAAAGCGAATCCAAGAGCGAGTCGAAGCCCGCCGCGAAGCCGTCGTCACCGTCCAGGTCGGCTCCGAAAGAGGGGGTATCCTAATCAGCGATGTCAAACGTGGAAGCTGTTACCGACGCCGATTTCGAGGCGACCGTTCTGAAGTCCGTCCAGCCAGTCCTGGTCGATTTCTGGGCGGAGTGGTGCGGTCCCTGCCGGATGATCGCCCCCATCGTCGAGGACATCGCCGGTGAGTTCGGGATGAAGGCCAAGGTGCTCAAGATGGACATCGACGCCAACCCGCGAACCCCGATGAGCCTTGGCATCATGAGCATTCCGACGGTGATCCTCTTCAAGGACGGGAAGCCGGTCGAGCGCCAGGTCGGCTACCGGCCGACGATGAAGGGCGACCTCAAAGCCAAGCTCTCCGCTCTGCTCTAGGACCCGGCTTGCTCGGCAGGACGTTCGGCGCTCTGGCTGCCGTCCTGGTCGCGGTGGGATCCCTCGCCGTCTACAACTACCTGCGCCCGGTCGACGCCGTTGCCGCTTCGCCGCTGAAGGCGGCCGTCGTGCGCATCGCCGGCCAGCCGCCGACCATCGCCTGGCCATCCGGCGCCGCCTCCGCGGTCGGCGTCCCCGAGCTGGGCAGCCTCGGCAGCCACGGCGACTCGTCGCCGCAGCCGATGGCCAGCGTCGCAAAGGTGATGACCGCCCTGGTCGTCCTCGAGGGCCACCCACTCACACTGACCCAGCCGGGCGACGCCGTGATGGTGACCGGTGAGGACGTGGCCGATTACCAGCGCGAGAAGGCCGAGGGGCAATCCGTGGTGCCCGTCCAACAGGGCGAGCCGATCGGAGAGCGCCAGCTGCTGGAGGGCATCCTGATCCCTTCCGGCAACAACCTCGCCGACCTGCTCGCCCGCTGGGATGCCGGCTCCATCGATGCGTTCGTCGCCAAGATGAACGCCCGGGCCGCGGCCCTGGGCATGAAGAAGACCCACTTCGCCGACCCCAGCGGCTTCTCCGCGCAGACGGTGGGGACGCCATCCGACCTGATCCTCGCCGGCGAGGCGCTGATGGCGCAGCCGGTACTGGCCCAGATCGTGTCGGAGGCCCAGGTCGATCTGCCCTTCGCCGGTACCGTCTACAACGTCGACTACGCGCTCGGGCGGCAGGGGATCGTGGGGATCAAGACCGGGTCGGCGCCGAAGGCGGGTGCCTGCTTTCTGTTCGCATCTTCGACCAAGGTAGGGGGCCGGCCGGTGGTCGTCGTCGGCGCGGTGATGGGCGAGCCGACCCTGGACGACGCCTTCGCAGCAAGTGAGGCGCTGATCGCCTCGGTGCTGCCGGGCCTGCAATTGGTCCCGGTGGTCTCCGCGTCGGAGGCGGTCGCCGAGTACCGGGCGCCCTGGGGCAGCCGGACCGGCCTGGTGGCCGAGAAGGACATCTCCGTCGTCGCCTGGCCCGGCCTGCTGCTGCACCGCCGGGTCGAGGGGCCCGGTGCGAAGGCACCACTGGCGGACGGCGCGGCCGCGGGATCCTTCTCCGCCTGGGTGGGCACCGGCAGGCCCCAGTCAGTGCCGCTGCTCACCGACGGACCCCTCTTCTCGCCGGGTAACTTCTGGCGCCTGACCAGGCCCTTCAGCGACTCTCGGTAGCATTTGATGGCGCGGGGGATGTTCGGGGGCTGGTG
>DIZV01000035.1:6771-21032 GCA_002427995.1 Chloroflexi bacterium UBA6019 | reverse complement strand
CAGGACTACCAGGCGGTCTGGCAGACCGACAAGCCGGTCGAGCTGTCCCAGAACACCTATGACGCGGTCATCATCGCGGCGCTTGCGATGACCGAGGCCAAGACCACCGACGGCAAGGTCTGGGTCGACCACATCCTGAAGGTCAGCAACCCGCCCGGGACCAAGTGCTTCACGTACGCGTCCTGCGTGCAACTTCTGAAGGACGGGAAGAAGATCAACTTCGAAGGGGCCTCCGGACCAGAGGACTTCGACCAGTACCACAACACCTTCGGCGACTGGGACATCGTCCAGTTCAACGCCGATGCCTCGAGCACGAACGTCGTCCTGCACGTCGGTGCCGACGCGATCGCCAAGGTCTCGGCGGCGGCTGGCTAACCTCACCACCGTCTTCTAAGGAGGACTGCTGCGGTGGCCGGGGCCACCGCAGCAGTTTCCTTTCAGCCCGCCGGCAGCCTCGTCGCCAGGCCGAGGGCTTTCGCGAGGGACTCGAGCTGCCTCGCCAGCTCAACGGAAACGGGTACCCCCGTGACCAACCGTTCAGCGCGCGTCCTCTGCTCGATCTCGCCGGGCAGCAACACCTCCGCCCCCGGGCGCGCGGGCGCCGACTTCAACTCTCGCACCCAGCTCTCGACGGACTCCTCGAAGACCTCGCGCTCGACGAAGAGGTCCGGCCGCACCACGATGAAGAGGTGGCCGACGCCGCCGGCGAGGTGCCTGTGCGCGTCGGACTCGCGGCCGAAGGGCGAACCGGTCAGGATGCCGGTCAGAACCTCCACGATCACCGAGAGGCCGTAGCCCTTGTGGCCGCCCATCGGCGCCAGGAGGCTTGCCGCCAGGGCGGCGGCAGCGTCGGTGGTCGGTTCGCCGGCCGCGTCGTGGGCCCAGCCGAGAGGGATCGGCCGGCCTTCCGCGGCGGCGAGCCGGATCCGCCCGAAGGCGGTCCCGCTGAGAGCCATGTCGAGCACGATCGCCGCCGCGGGCGGGCGGCGAGGCACCGCGAATGCGATCGGGTTGTTGCCGACGATCGGCCTCGTCACTCCGGCGGGCGCCATCACGGGACCGGTGTTTGTCATCGCCACCCCGATCAGCCCGGCGGCGGTGGCCCGCTCGGCGTAGGGCGCCGCCATTCCATAGTGGTGGCTGTTTCGCACGCCGACGAGGCCGATCCCGTGGACGCCCGCCAACTCGACCGCCGCCTCCATCGCGCGGAGGGCGGGGACGAAACCGTAGCCTCCTCCGGCATCCACCAGTGCTGTCGGGCCAGCACTGCGGATCACCTCGACCGACGGTCTCGGGTTCACCTCGCCTGAGCTGACCGAGCGGTGGTATTGGAGCAGGCGGAGGACGCCGTGGCTGTCGACCCCGCGCAGGTTCGCCTCGACCAGGCAGCCGGCGGCCACCTCGGCGCCGGCGTCGTCGAGGCCGATCCCCACAAGCGCCTCCCGCGCAAAGTCGCGCAGCTCGTCCACCTCGAAATGGGGCATCAGGCGACCTGCCGCTCTGCCGCGCGAGGGCGCTCGTGGGTGGCGGCCATGATCGCCATCGCGGTGGCGAGATAGCCGGCCTGGAGCAGCCAGGCGAGCCGGAAGGACCCGGTGGCGTCGGCGACGAGGCCGAAGAGGAAGGGACCGGCGAGGATCCCGGGCTGCTGGATCATTAGGGCGATGCCGACGCTGCGGCCCTCAGTACCGGGCCGGGCCAGCTCGGAGAGAAAGGAGATCTGGACGCCGTTCCAGCCCACCGCACCCACCGCGCAGGCGACGATCGCCGCGACCAGCAGCGGCAGCGGCGTGGCAGCGGGAAGGGCGGCGAGGACGAGGCTACCGGTGGCCCCGGTCGCGGCGGCGAGGAGCAGGGCCGTACGCCGGCCGCCTCCCAGCAGGCGGTCGCTGACGACTCCCCAGAGGATCCGTCCGCCCGCGCCGGCCAGCTGTGACGCAGCGAGAAAGGCGGCCGCCAGGCTCAGCGGCAGCCCGCGGTCATGAATTAGAAAGGCCACCAGGTAGGTGAGGATCGACATCTGGGCCCCGACCAGGAAAACGCCCCCCACGGCCGCCACCGTGCTGTCGCGGTTCATGACATGGCGGAAGCCTCGGCCCTCTCCCTCGACCGCCCCGGGCCGAGCCGCGGCCCGGTAGATGGCCAGACCGGCAGCGGCGACCGCGACCGCGATCGCGCCGGCCACGGCCATCCCGACGCGCCAGCCGGAAACCAGCGCGATGGGCGGAAGCAGGAGGGCGGCGAAGAAGCCGCCGAGAGGGATCCCGGTCTGGCGGATGCTCATCACCGAGCCTCGCAGCCGGAGCGGAAACGCGTTGCGGACCGCCACGCTTCCGGCCGGCGTCGGCATCGAGATCCCGGCGCCCATCAGCAACAGGAGCACGAGGAGCACCCAGAGGCTTTGGGCCAGGGCCGCGGCCATCGCGAAGGTCCCGGCCACGATGCCTCCGAGCACCATGACGAAGCGGTCCCCGAGGGCGTCCACCGCCAGGCCGGCCAGGGCGATGGCAAGGAAGCTGCCGACGAAGGAGAAGTTGGCGACCAGGCCGGCCTGGGCGAAGCTGAGCCCGAACTCGTCCTTGACAAACGGCAGCATCACGGCCATCGCCGCGGCGACGATCGAGGTCGCGGTCTGGACGGCCAGCGCGACCGCGAGGACGGTCCAGCGGGATGAGGGCCCGCGTTGGGCCAGCGTCAAAGGCCCACTTCGGAGCGTGCGATCGGTGAGCCGGGCGAGGCCGCCTCGGAGGACCCGGTCAGCGCCGCGGCCATCTGCTGGACCGCCTCGGTGAGGACGGCGGCGAAATCGGCCACCCGGTCGTCGGTGAAGCGAGAGGTCGGCCCGGAGACGGAGAGGGCGGCGGTCACGCCTCCCCGCCGGTCGAGGATCGGCGCGGCGACCGACGAGGCTCCCCTCTCCCGCTCGTCGCGGCTGACTGCATACCCCTGCTCGCGGATCTGGCCGAGCTCCACCGCAAGGCCGGCGCTGAAGTCCTCCTCCTTTCCGGAGGCCCTGAGCACCGATTCGAAAAAGTCCCGGTCGCCATGGGCCAGCAGCAGCTTGCCGGCGGCGCCCGCCCAGAGTGGGAGCCGGACCCCGACCGGGATCACGAACCGGATGTGCTGCGGCCCCTGCTTCTGAGCGACGCAGACGCGCGACATCCCCTCCAGGAGGTAGAGGTTCACGGTCTCCCGCGTCCGCGACCGGACCGACTCCATGGTCGCGTCGGCCGCCAGCGGCAGCCGCCACGCCACGTCCACGGCGCGCGCAAGCCTGATCAGCGCCGGCCCAAGGCAAAAGCGGCCGTCGCCGCGGCGGAAGAGAAAACCGTTGCGGAGGAGGGACTGGATGAGCCTGAGCGCGGTCGTCTTCGGCAGGTGGGCGCGCTCGAGCAGCTCGGTCAGAGAGCAGATGGCGTGCTCATCGTCGAAGGCGGCCAGGATCTGGAGAGCGCGAGTGACGCTGCGGACGGTCTCGCCCTCGGATGCAGGCCCGCTCATCGCTCACGGTCCTCGGCGAGACCGATCACTCCCGCGGCGGACAGCGTCCCCAGTTCCTCGACCGAGAGCCCGAGCTCCTCGCCGAGGACGCGCGCGGTGTGCTCGCCCACCCGCGGACCGATCCAGCGGAGCCGGCTCGGCGCCTCGCTGAAGCGGGGCACGAAGCCCGGCATGGAGATCTTCCCGACCGAGCCCGGGCCCTCGACCTCAAGGATCATGCCGCGGGCCAGGAACTGCGGGTCGCGGACGATGTCGGCGATGCTGTAGACGGGGGCGGCCGGCACGCCCGCCTCGTTGAGCAGGGCCCAGATCTCCTCCAGCGAATGCCCGCGTGTCCATTCGGCGATGACTTCGTCGAGGGCCACCGCGTTGGTCCGCCGGGCCTGGTTGCCGGCGAAGCGGGGATCCTTCGGGAGGTCCGGCAGCCCGATCGCCGCCGAGAACCGCGCGAAGATCGACTCGCCGTTGGCGCCGATGGTGATGTAGCGCGCGTCGGCGGTCGGGTAGCTGTTGGAGGGTGCCGAGCCGGGAAGAGCGTTCCCCTGCCGCTCTCGCACGACGCCCGAGTGCGCGTACTCGGGGAGGATGCCCTCGAGGAGGCTGAACACCGCCTCATGGAGGGCCACGTCCACCACCTCCCCGCGGCCGGTCGCATCCCGCCGGCGGAGGGCGGCGAGGGTCCCGATGGTGGCGTAGAGGGCGGCGATGGCGTCCCCGATGCTGACGCCCATCTTGAGAGGCGGGCGGTCGGGAAAGCCGGTGACGTAACGCAGGCCGCCCATCGACTCGCCGGTGCTGCCGTATCCGGGCCGGTCGCGGTAGGGCCCGTCCTGCCCGAAGCCGGAGATGCGGACCATTACCAGCTTTGGATTCGCCGCCTGGAGCCGGTCCGGGCCGAGGCCCCAGGATTCGAGGCGGCCCGGCCGGAAGTTCTCGACCAGCACGTCGACGCGCTCCGCCAGGCGCCGAACCAGGTCCTGGCCCTCGGGCTGGCGCAGATCGATGGCGACCGACTCCTTGTTCCTCGACTGCACCATCGACCAGAGCGAGCCTTCCTCGGTCACAACGCTCCAGTTGCGGATGGCGTCGCCCGCTCCGGGGGGCTCGATCTTGAGGACGCGGGCGCCCATGTCGGCGAGCTGGCGAGTGCAGAAGGGGCCGGCGATCAAGGATCCGAGCTCGAGAACCCGAACGCCTCCCAGCTGCCCCGAGGAGTCGCCGGACATCGACCGAGAGTACCACCACGTGGACCTCGGCCTCCACTTCGCAGACTCGGTATCATCGGAGAACCCGTCAGGCAGCGGTGGGGTCGGTCCATAAACATTTGTACAGGTCCACCTGGTGGACCAATCATGAGGTGAAGATGTCCCTCCCCCTCGACGGTGTCCGGGTCATCGACGCGGCGACGCTGATGGCCGCGCCCTGGGCGGCTTCCTACCTGGGCGAGTTCGGCGCCGACGTGATCAAGATCGAGCAGCCGGGGATCGGCGACCACCAGCGTCGCTGGGGCTCCAAGAGAGACGGCATCCCACTCATGTGGAAGTCCCTCTCCCGCAACAAACGCTCGCTCACCCTCGACCTCCGCAAGCCCCGCGGAGCCGACGTCTTCCGCTCGCTGATCGCAACGGCCGACGTGCTGATCGAGAACTTCCGCCCCGGCACCCTGGAGCGCTGGGGATTGGGCCCGGAGGTGCTCCTTGCCCTCAACCCGCGCCTTGTCATCCTCCGCGTCACGGGCTACGGCCAGACTGGCCCCTACAGCGCTCAGCCAGGTTTCGGCACCGTCGCCGAGGGTTTCTCAGGCTTCGCCCACGTGGTCGGGCAGGCGGATGGACCGCCGACGCTGGCCAACCTCCCCCTCGGGGACGGGATAGCGGGCATCACCGGCGCCTACGCGATCATGGTCGCGCTCTACGGCCGCGCCAACAACGGCGGCCGAGGCCAGGTGATCGACCTCTCGCTCTACGAGCCGCTCTTTCGCCTGCTCGAGCCGGCCGTGATCGACTACGACCAGCTCGGTATCGCCTCGGGAAGGATCGGCAACCGCAGCACCCATGTGGCGCCGCGCAACACCTATCGCTGCGGGGACGGCCAATGGGTCTCGCTCTCGGGCAGCACCCCGACCATCTGGGAACGGCTCTGCGCAGCGATCGGCAGGCCGGAGCTGGCCACCGACCCGCGCTTTGCCAGCAACGAGGTCCGGATCGAGAACGTGGAGCCGCTCGACAAGGAGATCGGTGCTTGGATGGGCGCCCACCCCCGGGACGAGGTGATTCGGATCATGAACCAGGCGCAGGTGGCGGTCGGGCCGATCTTCGACATCCCGACGATCTTCAACGACCCTCACTTCGCGGCCCGCGAGGACCTCGTCGAGGTCGCGGACCCAGACTTCGGCAGCATGCGCCTGGCCAATGTGGTGCCCCGTTTCAGCGACACACCGGGCCGGGTGAGGACGACGGGACCGGCTCTGGGCGCCCACACCGACGAGGTCCTAGGAGAGCTTGGCCTCAGCAGCGGTGACATCGCCTCGCTGCGCGATGAGCAGGTCATATGACGGCGATCCAGCACCTGGCCCGCTTTGCCACCAAGGCGGGCTCTGACCCCGTTGCCATTGTCAACCTCGCCACCGGGACCGGGCTCGACCGCCGGCCCACGGAAGAGCAGAAGGAGTTGTTGTGAGTCATCACCCGAGCGAGCGCGCGGTCAGGATCGCCGAGGTTTTTCCGCGCGACGGCCTCCAGACCCTGCTTTACGAACCCGGCCTGCGCCAGCCCAGCACCGCCGAGAAGGTCGACTTCATCGAACGAGTGGCGCGAACCGGGGTGCCGGAGATCGAGATCACGGGATTCGTCCATCCCCGCGTCATCCCCCAGCTCGCCGACGCCGAACAGGTCGCGGCGGCCGTGGTCGGGCGCGACCTCGGCGCCAAGCTCCGTGCCCTGGTGCCGAACTTTCGGGGCGCCGAGCGGGCGATCGCGGCGGGCGTGCCCAAGATCTCCTGCCTGATCGCGGCGAGCCCGACCTACCAGCGGCTCAACTCAAACATGACGATCGAGGACAACCTGCGCGACATCGAGCGCACGGTCGAGCTGGCGGCGGCACGCGGGAACACCGAGGTGGCTCTCGGCATGGCGATCTCCTTCGTGTGTCCCTACGACGGGCTGGTACCGCTCGAGTCCGTGCTCCGGATCGCCGAGCGCGGGTTCCAGCTCGGAATCCGCGACATCCACCTGTCGGACAGCATCGGCCTCGCCTGGCCGAGCCTGGTGCGGGACCGCTGCTCCGCCGTTCTCGATCGCTGGCCGGATGTCTTGCTCGGGCTCCATCTCCATACGCTGGCGGGGACGGCGCTTGGCAACGCCTTCGCCGGCTACGAGGCCGGGGCACGCAGCTTCGATGGCTCGGCGGCCGGGATCGGCGGTGGGATAGCGATGCCGATCCACACGACGGAGATGGGCAACGTCGCGACCGAGGACCTGGTCTATCTCTTCGAATCCTCCGGCGTTCACACCGGGGTCGACCTCGCCGCCGCCGCCGCCAACGGCCGCCACGCCATGGAGCTGGTGGGAACTGGTGGTGGCCACGTCACCGGTTTCGGCACCATGAAGCGGTTCCTCGAGATCAACCGGGAGCACCTGGCCGAGATTGGCGCGGCTCCTCCCGGCCAGTCGGAGGGAAAGGGCGGTTGAGGCCCTCTCTCACCGGTAGCCGGCGATGCCGAGCGTGGCTCCGAGCGCGAGAGCGGCGATGATCGGCACCCGCCGGCTGGCGATCAGAGCAACTGTGAGGGCGACGATCCCCGCACCCAGCCAGTCGAGGCCGTAGCTGCTGTAGGCGACCCGGAGGAATACGACCGGCACGCTGCCCGCCAGTGCCAGGGTGAGGCCGCGGACGAATCCACGGACCGCCGGGATACCCGCGTAGCGCTTGTGGAGGCGGCCGACCGGAACCACCAGGAGCGGCGGCGCGACCACAGCGACGGTGGACAGGGCCGCTCCCGGCAGGCCGTAGACAAGGAAACCCAGCGCCACCACCCACAGACCGTTCGGCCCCGGCGCCACCTGGCCGATCGCCAGCGCGCTGGCGAAGTCGCGGTCGGCGGCCCAATGCCGGGCAAGGAGGTCCTGGTGCAGCAGCGGCAGGTTGCCCAACCCGCCGGATGAGAGCAGGGAAGCGCGCAGCACCAGCCAGAAGAAGGTCAGCCCGTCGATCACCGCGCAACCTCGACCGGTTCAAGAGGCCGGTCGGCGAGCGTTACGACGGCCGCCAGCAGGGCACCCGCACCGAGGAGCACCGCCAGCAGCGGAACCCGGCCACCGAGGGCGAGGAGCGCCGCCACCACGACGACAACGACGCTGGCGACCAGGGTCAGGCGCGATTCACCGCGGGAGATCCCGAGCAGGGGCCGGATCAGTCGATAGCCGACCATCACGCTGCCTCCGGCGGCGGCGAAGACGAGCCCATGGAGGCCGGTCCCGACCCAACCCAGGTCGCGGATGTGGACGAAGCCGGCGGTCATCAGGACCGTGATCAGCACGCTGGGTACGATCAGGCCGCCGACGGCCGCCGCCACACCCGCCCACCCCGCCAGGCGGTAGCCGGTCAGCGCGGCAACCGCGACCACGTTGACGCCGGGCACCATCTGGCAGATGCCCCAGGCCTCGGCCCAATCCTCCGCGCGCAGCCATTTCCGGCGGTCGACCAGCTCCTCGTAGGCGTACAGCTGCACTGCCTGCCCACCGCCAAAGGACTGGAGCCCGATCCGGGTCCAGATCCGGAGCAGCAGAACTGCGTCCGGACCGGCCTCACTCACGACAGCTTGCGGTGGTCCCAGGTCACGGCGCGAGTGACATGGAAGCGAAGGCCGACGCGCTTGGGCGCCTGGGCCAGGATCCGCTCTCGGTCGGCCACCGACACCTCCTCCGGCCGGGCCCCTGAGCCGCCGTAGCCGGCGACCACCCGCAGGCCGATGTCGGCAACCGCGATAAGGTCGCGGATGATCTCGGCGTCCGCCTCCAGCATCGCCCCCCGCAGCTCCTCATAGGCGTCGCCCCTCTCGACCTGGAGGGTCGCCCGGGGATCCCGCTCGAGATTCACCGTCTTCTGAGACTTGGCGTAGGTCCAGGTCATCGGCGCACCGCCGGCGTCGAGGAAGTAGTGGACGGGCATCAGGTGCGGCCGGCCGCCCGGTCCGATGGTCGCCACCGTCATCGTGTGCTCGCCGGCGAGGAATCGGGCCAATTCCTCCGTGCTCATTCGAATCCGATCGCGCCCGGGGGTGGTCACGCGCTCGCCCTAGAGCTCGCTCTCAATCGCCCGGACGGTCTCGAGGCAGACCTCCGCCTCGGCCAGGATGTGCGCCTTCATCCTCTCACCGGCGGCGGCGGCGTTGCGCTCACGCATCGCGGCGACGATGCCGCGGTGCTGGGTGGTGGCGAGACTGGTGCGTTCCGGCCGCCGGGCTGTCGTCACGGCCCAGTAACGGTCGACATGAAGTCGCGCGTGCTCCAGGATCGCCCGGCAGCGGGCATTTCCGAAAAGGTCGGCCAGCTCCTCGTGGAACTTGCGGCCGAAGGCGAGGAAGCGGTGCGGGTGGGCCTTCATGGCGTCCATCCGGTCGACGACCGCGGTCAGCTGATCGATCTGCTCCTCGGTCGCCCTCCGCGTCACATCCTCGACCACCGCCTTCTCGAGGATCGCGCGGAGCCAGAAGAGATCGCCGACGTCCTTGGAATCGAGCCCGGTGACGATGAGACCGCCGCTCGGCAGTCGCTCCAGGAAGCCGTCCGTTTCGAGCTGCTGCAACGCCTCCCGAAGTGGAGTTCGGCTCACGGACAAACGCTGCGCGAGCTCTGCCTCCACCAGGCGGGCAAGCGGCGGGATCGCGCCGCTGGTGATCTCCGCCCTCAGCGCAACGACGATCGCCTCGGCAGCCGACTGCCGCTTGATCCGCACCCGTTACGCCGAGCACCGCCCCCGAGCACGAAACGCTCCGTCCTCAGGGTGTCGGGCGCCAGACGCTTCAGCAGGCATAGTCATGGTCGAGGGTCGTGACCCACTGGACGAGCCAGACCGGTTCACCCGTGAAGCCGCTGCCGCAGGAACGGGCAGCCCGGCGCTGGCTGGACGACCCGGTCGCAACCCAGTCAGCGGCGAGTCCCGCGACGTGGTTGGTCCCGGCGATCGCCCCCCACTGTGGCGGCGTCGAATAGACACCCACCGGGATCCCGGGTGTCAGCGCCGAGAGCATGTCCACGCCGCCCTGGAGGGTCTCGCTGTTCAGCGTCAGGTCGGCGGTCGACCAGCTGTTGGCGGTTTCAACGTCCAGCCACCAGGCCACGGGGGAGACAGCTCCGACCGAGGACGCGTACCGCTGCTGGTCCTCGGCCCAGCTGCAACCGATCGCCCAGGCCTGCTGGTGCGCGCTGTCGATCAGCAGGGTCGCGGACTTCTGGACGCAGGTCGAGGTTGCGTGCTCGGTGTAGTAGATCGGGTCGTACCCGGTGCTGAGATACATGCCGTGGTCGAGCTGAGATGTGTATTCCGGCGCAAGGCAGGGGTTGGGATTGCCATTCACGACGTCGAATGGCCGGCCGTGGCTGATGCCGACGATTCCGTAGGCGCCGGCGGGATAGGCGGAGCCGCACTGCGGCCAGCCGAGGTCGTAGCCAGTCTGCCCGGCCAGGTAGGGCCCGGCCGCGAACGCGGACGCCGAAGTCAGGGCGAGGAGGGCAGCAAGGACTGCTCCGACGGCGGCGACGAAGATCGGTCTGGGCACGCCAAGACTCCCTTGAAGCTGATAGAGGCGCAGTATCGTATACCGACATAACCGTGTCGGCGGAGATGTTAAAAAAAGCTTCCTCGAATTCAGAGGCGAAGCCGGCTAGCCGAGGTGGACCTGGGTGATCAGGATCGAAAGCACCCAGAGCGCCAGCCCGATGGCCAGCAGGTTGGTCTTCTTGTAACCCCAGCCGACCGCGGCCAGGACGAACGCGATGAACGCCAGGATCAGGAAGATCGTGCTCAGGCTCATGGCGAAGAGCTTATCCCGAATTCACGGCTTAGCGGCAAGAGCCGCTGGCCGGGCTCCCTGTCTCCCACCTCGGTGCCGGGTGGCCGGTGTGCGGACCGGAAACGATCCGGGCTTTCAGCGGGTCTCCCGAGCTCGGGGTCCGAACGATGCGCCGGTCAAGCGCACGGCCACGGCCGCCGCGGCGCCGTGGAGGAGAGCGACGACAGCGGCGATCAGGACCAGGGCGGGATGTTGCTCCGCTACCTGGTGAACCATTTCGACGACGTCCACCACGGCAAACGCCGCCATGGTGACGGCTGCCACCCAGAATATCGCCGGCCGGCGCCAGTAAAGCCAGACACCCACGGCAAGGACGACCGAGCCCAGGATCGCGGCGAGGATCAGCGGCGTGGACTCGGGGTTGAACCCGAGCACCACCTCGCTGCCGGGGACCGCGCTCTCACTCGAGGCACCGGGCTCGATCCCACCCGCAGCCTCCCGGTGCACCACCGGCGAACCAGTCCGGCTTGCCTTCTCCAACCCGGCACCGATGCCGAAAGCCACCGCGGCCAGAACGATGAGTGTGGTCAGCAGGCCAACGCCCTGCGGTCTCACTTCGGCTCCCCTGGACCGGGACCAAGCCGCCGTCTTTGAAACTTCATGACACCAAGACCGGTCGCTGCTGCGGCCGCTCCGGCCAGTCCGATCTCGGCGCCACCGCCGACGGTGAGAGCCGGGATCCCAAGAGCGGCGAGCAGCCCGCCGACCAGGGGCGCGCAGCAAATTGCACAGGCCGCGGCGGCGACTCCGCCCGCCAGAAACCCGGATTTGGTCCTCCCCACCACGGGCCGAGCAGCCGACGGGGCCTGGTCCCCGGGGGCTGTGGCGCCGGCGCCGGTGTGGATGGGGCAGTCGGACTGGCCGCAGGAGCACCCCAGGAGCTGGTCACACCGGTACGCAATCAGGAGGGCCAGCTCCTGTCGGGCGAGCACGAGCCGTGCGATGGAGGCGTCGATCTCCTGCAGCTTCTGAGCGGCCTTCTCCGGCACCTGCCCTGCGTGCGCCGATTGGAGGAGATCGCGGATCTCCGCCAGCCTGAACCCGAGTGCCTGCGCGCGTTTGATGGTCCGCACCCGCTCGACCTCGGCGGCCGGGTAGGCACGGTACCCGCTCAGATGCTGATAAGGGCGTTCCAGGAGCCCCTCGCGCTCGTAGAAGCGCAGAGTCTCGACGCTGACTTCGGCCAGGGTCGCGCGAGCTGTCCGATACGAAGGGTCGGGGATGGAATCGGCGCCTGAGTCGATCGGAGCTGGTTCGCCACGCGGCGAGTCTAGGTCCGTACCGCGGTACGGAGTGCAAGCGGGAGAGCGGGGGGACCATAACGCCGACTGGAGGCGGCATATCATTTCCCGAGCAGAGCCGCCCCTGGCCGGGGCGTCGAAAATCCACCGGGCGAGGTGAGGACGAAGGCATGAGTGACGCAACTGACGGTGGTGGGCGAAAGGGCGGATTCGCCTCAATCCATGAGGTCGTCAACCGGACCCAGCTGAACTGGTCGAACGACCGGGAGCCGGTCGTGACCGTCCGATCCGGCGCCGAGCTCACGCTCGTGGTCCCCGATGCCTCGGCGGGGCAGATCGGGGCCGGGTCCGGGCTCGATGCTGTCGCCAACCTCGACTTCGACAACGTGAACCCGACCTGCGGGCCGATCCAGATCGAGGGTGCCCGGCCGGGAGACGTCCTGGCGATCGAGATTCGGCGGATGGAGATGAGCGCCCACGGTTGGACGGCGATCTTCCCCGGGTTCGGCCTCCTCTCCGATCAATTCACGAGCCCCTGGCTGAAGCTCTGGGAGATCGGGGGGGACCGTCGCGCGAGCTTTCGCGACGGGATCACCGTCCCACTCCAGCCGTTCTGCGGCGTGATCGGGCTGGCCCCGGCCGAGCCCGGAGTCCACAGCGTCGTACCGCCGAGGCGCGTCGGCGGAAACCTGGACGTCAAGCAACTCGGCGAGGGCGCCACCCTCTACCTTCCGGTGGAGGTGGACGGTGCACTCCTCGGCATCGGCGACACCCATGCCGCTCAGGGTGACGGGGAGGTCTGCGGGACCGCGATCGAGTCGCCGGCGACGGTCACCGTCCGGCTGACTGTCCGGCGCGACCTCGACATCGATGCCCCGGAGTTCGACGTGACTCGTCCCCTCGAGCGGCCCGGTGCCGCGGTGGCCGGGTACCATGCCACGACCGGGGTCGCGCCCGACCTCATGGCCGCGACCCGCCAGGCGATCGAGCGCATGATCGTCCACCTCACCCGCCGCTTCGGCCTCGCACCGGAGGAGGCCTACGCCCTCTGCTCGGTCGCGGTCGACCTCAAGATCAGCGAGGTCGTGGACACGCCCAACTGGGTCGTCTCCGCCTTCCTACCGAACGACCTCTTCCACTAGAACGAGCAGGCCGTCGCCGATCCGCCGCCGGGGCCGGTATCTTGAACCTCTTGCAACCTACTGGCCCGTGCCGGCCTCCAACGCAGCCTTGAGCGGGTTCGCGCCGAGCCGAGGCGCGCTGCTGGTCGGCAGCCTGCCGGGCGACAGCGCCGAGGACGCCATGTCGCTGGCGCTGGGCAAGCTTGGCAAGCGACTTCACAGCCTTCCCGACGGGGAGACCGGGGAGCGCCGGAACTGGATCATCCCCATCATCGAAGCGCTGCGCGCCCACCCCGACTTCGAGCTGGTCAGGGAGGGAGACTGGTCCGACTACGATCGGACGCCCCGCTTCCGGCTCGCCAAGGGTAAGCGCCTCATGGCTGCTGCGCTCGACCTTGGCTACCTCGCCGCCTTTCGAGCGAACTACCCGACCTTCGTGGCTCTCCGCCAAAAGCACAGCCTTCCGGGCATCGCCTACCAGGTCGGGATTCCGGGCGATCTCGACCTGGCTCTGTTCATCTTCGGGCCAAGCGGCATCCTCACCCAACGCACCCCGTTCACCGAGGCAACCGTTCGGGAGATCACGGCCATCCAGCGCGAGGCGGGCGATGACGTCGTCTTCCAGATCGAGGTGCCGGCTGAGCTGGTCTTCGTCGCTCAGATGCCGCCGCCGCTGCGCCAGCTGGTTGCCCGCTACATGGCGGGAGGCATCTGCCGGCTTGCGCGGCGGTCGCCGAGCGGAACCCGGTTCGGCGTCCACCTCTGCCTCGGTGACATGAACCACCGGGCGCTTGCCCGGATGGCCGACGTGGGACCGGTCGTCCTGATGGCGAATGCCATCGCCAGCCGCTGGCCGGCGGGACGGCGCCTCGAGTACGTGCACGCGCCCCTCGCGGCCGCCAACTTGCCACCGGTGCTCGACGAGCGGTGGTACGCACCGCTGTCGAGGCTTGCACTGCCACCCGGGACGCGGTTCGTCGCCGGCTGCATCCACGAGGACCTCTCCGCGCCGGACCAGCGCGCCCTGATCGAGATGATCGAGCGTCGGCTCGGAACTCGGGTCGATCTTGCCACCGCCTGTGGGCTGGGCCGCCGCGACAGGGATGACGCCGTGGCCACCATCGATCGCATCGTGGAGGTTGCCTGAACCCGGGCGGCGATGGTCTCTTCGCGCTCGCCATCACCTTCCTGGTGCGGCCACCTGCTCAGCGTCGCCAGCGTCAAATGAACCTAGCCACAATCCACACGTTGGGGCGCCGGCCCCGGGGAGCTGACCGCGAGAAGCCGATCTGAATCAGAGTGCGTCAGAGTCCTGGTCCCGATCGG
>DIZV01000035.1:0-6685 GCA_002427995.1 Chloroflexi bacterium UBA6019 | reverse complement strand
ATCCCGGTCATCGTCGGATCGTGCGGGACATCGGGAACGGATGACGGCGTCAACTGGGTGCACGAAATATGCGAGCAGATCGCGGCGGAGGAACACCTCCGACTGCGCATCGCCCGCATCTACAGCGAGCTGAGCCCCGAGGTCCTCCAGCGCAAGGTCGCCGAGGGCAGGACGATCGCTCTGCCACCGGCGGGGAAGTTGACGCGCGAAACCATCGACGGGTGCGAGCACATCGTGGGCCTCATGGGCCACGAGCCCATCGCGCAGGCTCTCAAGGCGGGTGCCAACGTGGTCCTCGCTGGGCGCTGCACAGACGCGGCCCTCATAGCCGCGCTGCCTCTGCTGCGCGGCATGCCTCCCGGACCAACCTGGCACGCCGGCAAGACCGCGGAATGCGGCGGGTTGTGCACCACGCGCAATGACTGGGGCGGCGTGCTGGTCAGCATCGACCAGGGCGGCTTCGAGGTGGAGCCCCTTGACGACCTGGCGGCGTGCACGCCGAGGTCGGTGGCCGCGCACATGCTCTACGAAAATGCGGATCCGTTCCGGATCCGAGAGCCGGCCGGCTGGCTGGATGTCACCGATGCCACCTATACCGCCCTTGATGATCGCCGGGTCCGGGTCGAGGGCTCCCGGTTCGACGCGGATGCCTACACGATCAAGCTCGAGGGCTCGGCCGTCGTCGGCTACCAGACCGTCAGCATTGTCGGCATCCGCGACGACGCCGTCGTCGCGCGCATCGACGAATGGCTTACCTCCCTCGAGGCCTTTCTGACCAATCGCATTCAGACGGTGCTCGGTCTGGACACCTCTCAGTACGACATCGTCCTGACGCCGTATGGGCACAACGCCGTGCTCGGGGACCTTGACAACGATCCTCGCCCAGCCCGTGAGATCGGGGTCGTCTTCTCCGCGACGGCAGCCGACCAGGAAACAGCGACCAACATCGCAAAATTCGCCAACCCCTATCTGCTGCACCACCCGCTGCCGGACATGGGGTATCTGCCCAGCTGGTCGTTCTCCTCGTCTCCAGCGGAGATGGAGCGGGGCAAGGTGTACGCCTTCGTCCTGCAGCATGCAGTGGAGGTCGACACCCCGATGGAGCTGTTCCGCCTTGACCTGGCCACCTGATGACCGGCAACCGGACGCTCGGCACGTTGGCTGACCAGATCCGTTCCAAGAACGCCGGGCCGTTCTGGGTGACGATCGACATCTTTCTCCGGACCGATGAGGACTACCAACTCGCCGCCGCCGAGAATGTGCTGACCCCAGAACTTATCGCGGGCCGCTACAAGGTCCCCGCCACCATGATCCAGATCTTCCGGGTGCCGAAACTGCGCGTCATCAAGATCTCCTACCCGCGGCGCGAACCACAGGGATCGATCCACGATCGGGACATGCACGCGGCCCACCAGTTCATGCCCCTCCTCTCCGTACCGGTGCCACTTCAGCCTTAATCCCGCCCGGCCAGGCCACCCTCGATCCGTCCAGTTTGGTGTAACGCCGCTGATCGCTTATGTGATACTCCTGATAGGCTTGAGGGAGATCCCGGCCGTTCGGAAGCAAGAGGTTCAAGGCATGGAAAGCTCTACCGTCGTGGGAGTATTCGAGGATCGTTCGGCAGCCCATTCAGCGGTTGCGGCACTCGAGGCAGCCGGCTTCACGCACGAGCAGATCGGCTTTGTCGGCCACGGAGACCCGACGGGGCACGAGTCCGGTGACGGCCACGCCGAGGCCAAGGGAGCTCTGGCCGGGGCCTCGCGCGGCTCGCTGACAGGCGGTGCCGTCGGCGGCATCCTCGGTGCCCTCGCGGCGCTCGTCATCCCGGGGATCGGTCCCGTGATCGCGGGCGGTCTGCTCGCGGGCATCGTCGCCGGCGCTGTCGCCGGCGGAGCCGTGGGCGGACTCGCCGGCCTGCTCCATGGCATGGGAGTGCCCGACCAGGAGGCCGCCTATTACGAGGGCGAGTTCAAAGGTGGCAAGTCGATCGTGACCGTCCGCGCCGATGAGCGCCGCGAGGAGGCGGCGGACATCATGCGCCAGCTCGGCGCCTACGACGCGAGGACGCGACCTGCCGGTGGTCCGATCAGCGACACCGTCGACCGAGTCGTCGAATCCCCGGCTGACGCCAGCCGCCCGGTGCGCCCCATCGTCTGACGCGCCCCTGAGTGCCGGAGGCGCCCGCCCGGGCGCCTCCGGCTGAGGACCTCGGCGGCGACCGGGACCCGACCGGCGACCGGCCCGGCCTGATCGGGACCTTCGGCCCTGTTCGCCCGCAACTGCCGGAAGAGACTTGAACGGCCGATTCATTCCAACTTGGGAGGCCAGAGCCATGTTCAAGAACATCCTCGTCGCGATCGACGGCTCCGACTACTCGAGCAACGCGGTACCGACCGCAATCGAGGTGGCCAAGAAGTTCCAGGCCAGCGTCTACATCCTGCACGTCCACGAGCATGACCTCGGCCGGGCCGGTTCCTTCCCCCTTGTCACCCAGGAGAGCGCCGACCAGCTGGTCGCCGACGCGATCGAGACGGTCAGGACAGCCGGGATCGACGCCAAAGGCGAGGTGTGCATCGGCTTCATCGGACAGATCCCGGGGCGGATCGTCGAGGTCGCCAAGGAAAAGGACTGCGACCTCATTGTGATGGGCTCGCGCGGGCTGTCTGATATCGCCGGCGTGTTCCTCGGCAGCGTCACCCATGGGGTCATCCGCCTCGCCCACGCCGCAGTCCTCGTCGACCGCTCGCCCACCCTGCCGGAGTTGGCGAAAGTCGGCGGTAAGGAGATCAGCGCCGCGTCCTGACGGGGCAACTCGCCAGGTTGAGAACGGAACTGCGGCGGCGAGCGGCTGGGCATCCGCGGCGAACGCGCGCGCGCCGGCCCGCTTCGGGAGCACGCCCAGAAGCTCCCGTTCGAGTCCACCCGACCCAACCCGCACAAGCTCCGGCGATAGGGAGCCCGGGGCTCGGAGGCCGAGTGGTCCTGTTCGGAGCGTGACCAACGGCCCTAGGTCCGGCCCGCGAGCCGGACGATCCTGTGAATCAATCTCGTCCCTGCCAGGAGGTTGATCCGGAAATGAGCTGGAAAGTCGAGGAAGTGATGACCACTGACGTGGTCCACGTGCTCGCCGACACGCCATTCAAGGAGTGCGTGGACATGGTGGGCCTGCACCGCATCGGAGCGCTCCCGGTTGTCGATGGGTCTGGTCGCTTGCTCGGCATCCTGAGCGAGTCCGACCTGCTCCGTAAAGAGGAGGTGAAGGGCGGCAACGCGGAGCCGAGGGGATCGGCGCGCACTGCCGGCGAGGCAATGACTCGAACCGTGGTCACAGTTGCGCCCGGGACCGCCGTCGCCCAGGCTGCCCGACTCATGCATCGGTCGTCGGTCCGCCACCTTCCGGTGACTGATGGCGGCGGCCGCTTGATCGGGATCGTGGCCCGGGGCGACCTGTTGAAGGTTTTCCTGCGCTCCGATGAGTCGATCCGGCGCGAGATCGATGAAGAGCTGCTGCCCCGCACCTTCGGGATCGCTCGCGGAGCCCTCGAGATCGAAGTTCGCCAGGGGGTGGTGCACATCTCCGGTGAGATCGAGCAGCGAGGCCAGGCGCG
Source organism: Chloroflexi bacterium UBA6019 (assembly GCA_002427995.1). Lineage (GTDB taxonomy): Bacteria > Chloroflexota > Dormibacteria > Dormibacterales > Dormibacteraceae > UBA6019. The sequence goes on along the minus strand of DIZV01000035.1, from coordinate 3,077 downwards.
GTTGGTGCTGGAATTCGTTCAGCGGGTAGAGGGCGTGGTGGCGGTGGAGTCCGGCTTGAACCACCGGAAGGACGACACCGGCGAGCGCCAGGTGCAGGCCGTTCGCTGAAGGGCCACGCGCAGTACGGGTGGCAAACCTGGCTCAGTCACATTTTCGGGCGCTGCGGTGCTCTATCCGGGAGGACGACGCGGCCACCCTCGAAACGAAGGTCGCGCCGACGCTTTTTGCAGATTGATTCGGAATTCGGCTTCCGCCGATGAGGTTGTTTACTGACCGTGCGAGCAATCATCCGCTGGTGCCTGACCAACCGACCCGTGGTCATCCTCGTTTCCGTCCTGATGATGGGAGCCGGGGTCTTCGCCACTTTCAACCTCAACCAGGAGCTGCTGCCTGACATCAGCTTTCCACAGGTCTTCATCGTCACCGCCGATCCGGGCGCGGGCCCCGAGGTCGTCGATCGCGACATCTCCCAGCCGATGAGCGCCGCGCTCGGCGGCATCGCCAATCTGAAGCATGTCCAGTCGCGGTCCTCGGAGGGCTTCTCGACCGTCTCCGTCACCTTTGGCCTGGACAGCCAGCTGAAGGACGACACCGACGCCGTCAACACCCGCCTCGCCCGCCTCAACCTGCCGCCCGGAACCGGGAGGCCGGTCGTCCAGACCTTCTCCTTCTCCGCCTTTCCCAGCCTCACCTACTCCGTGGCTGCGGACGACGGCAACCTGGCCCGGGTGACGGCCGAGGCGAAGGATGTCATCGCGCCGGCCCTTCAGGGCGTCAACGGAGTCGCCCAGGTTCAGGTCGTCGGCGGCGAGCAGCCCCAGGTGACGATCACTCTTGACCCGGTCCGGATGGCCCTGAAGAAGATCAGCGCGGCCCAGGTCCAGGGTGCCCTGAGCGGCGCCCAGGTCGACCTTCCCGCCGGCGAGCTGAACCAGGGCACCCAGACCGTCCCGGTCGAGGTCGTCTCGACAGCCCGCACCGCCGATGACCTGAAGGCGATCACTGTCGGCGGCGGTCCGGGCGGTCCGGTCCGGCTCGGCGACATCGCGACCGTCGCCGCCGGGACGGCGCCCGTCAACGGGATCTCTCGGACCGACGGCAGGCCATCGCTGGCGGTCCAGGTCACCAAGGCGAGCGGCGCCAACGCGGTGACGCTGAGCGGCGACGTTCAGGCCAAGATGAGTTCGCTCAAGCTCGACCCGAACGATCGCGTGACCGTGATCAGCAACGCCGCCGACGGGATCAAGGGTTCGATCAACGGCCTGGTCGAGGAGGGTCTGATCGGGGCCGCCCTCGCGGTTCTGGTGATCTTCCTCTTCCTTCGCAGCGTCCGCGCCACCCTGGTGACGGCGGTCTCCCTACCGACCAGCGTCCTGGTTGGGCTGCTCGGGACCAAGCTGTTCGGCTATTCCCTCAACGTGCTCACGCTGGCCGGCCTGACGATCGCGATCGGCCGCATCGTCGACGACGCGATCGTCGTCCTCGAGAATTCCTACCGCTACCTCCAGACCGGCCGCACTCCCCGCGACGCCGCCTACCTCGGAGCGACCGAAGTCTCGGCGCCTGTCCTCTCGACGACGCTGACGACGATCGCCGTCTTCCTCCCGATCGGGACTGTGGGCGGGATCATCAGCAAGTTCTTCCTGCCTTTCTCGCTGACCGTGGTGATCGCCCTCGTGGCCTCACTCGTGGTCTCCCTGACCCTGGTCCCGGTGCTGGTCAGCTTCTTCCTCCAGCGGATCCCACGCCCGGCGGGCGAGGGTGGGCTTGCGGCCGGCTACCGGCCGGCGCTGGCGTGGTCCCTGGGTAGGCCCCGCAACAAGGCTCTGATCCTTCTCGCGGCCGCCGTCCTGCTCGGAGTCTCGCTCTTCAGCGTGTCCAGGGTCCCTGTCAACTTCTTCTCCTCCGGCGGCTCGAAGATCATCACCGGAGCGATCAACCTGCCGCCCGGGACCACCACCGAGCAGACCTCCGCGAAGGTTCGTGACTTCGAGTCCGCGGCGACCGCCGACGGTGACGTGCGCGTCGTCAACGTGACCGTCGGCAGCGGCAATTTCCAGGGCCTGACGCTGGCAGCGGCAACCAACGTCGCGGCGGTAAGCGTGATCGTGAAGGACTCGAAGAAGGCCGAGGCGGTCCGCGCCCGCCTCCAGCGAACACTCGACGAACTCTACGGACAGGGCAGCGGCACGCTGGCGGTGCAGAGTTTCGGCCCGCCGTCATCCGCCTTCGCGGTGACCCTCGCCGGCCGGGATGACAACGCGCTCCGCCAGGCCTCGGACGCGGTGGTCGCAGCCCTCCAGAAGGATGGCGAGCTGGCCAATGTCAAGTCCGACCTCTCCGCCGCCCGACCTCAGATCACAGTGCAGGTGGACCCCGCCAAGGCCTCCGCCAGGGGCGTCTCGCCGAAGAGCGCGGCCTTCGCGGTGGCTGCCGCGCTCGGCCCCCAGCCAATGGGGACGCTCGGTCCCGGTGGGCCGGCGGTGATTCTGAGGGTCGACCCGGCCGCGGTCACCGAGGTCAACCTCGCCCTGCTCCCCATCGGCGCCGGGACCCAACTTCAGGACGTCGCCACCATCACCCGGCAGCAGGCTCCCAATGGCATCGATCGCCAGGACGGCGTCCGCAACGTCACCGTGTCGGCCGACTTCACGAGCCAGGACACAAATGGCGCATCGGCGCGCGCCTCGACCACCTACCTGAAGGGTCTCGTCCTGCCCGCCGGCGTGACCCTCGCGACCGGCGGCGCCAGCGCCGAGATCGCCGATTCCTTCAAGCAGATGTTCATCGCGATCGGCGTCGCCGTGGCGCTGGTCTTCCTGATCCTGGTCGGTTTCTTCCGATCGGTCGTGACCCCGTTCGTGATCCTGCTCAGCATGCCGCTGGCGTTGGTCGGGGCCAGTCTCGCCCTCTTCGTGACCCAGCAGCCCCTCGGTCTCCCGGCTCTTCTCGGCGTGCTGATGGTATTCGGGATCGTCGTCAGCAACGCCATCCTGCTGGTGGACTTCACAGTGCGGTTCGGAGGCGTTCACAGGTGTCCGCGACGCGCTGCTCCTCGCGGGAAGCACCCGCGTCC
>DIZV01000092.1:17914-18108 GCA_002427995.1 Chloroflexi bacterium UBA6019 | reverse complement strand
TGGGACGGCGCGATCGAGTTCACGACGCCGATGAAGTTCGCCTTCGGCTTCCTGGCGACCTTCCTGATCGGCGGCATCACCGGCGTCTACCTCTCGGCGGTGCCGGTCGACACCCAGCTCCACCAGAGCTACTACGTCGTCGCCCACCTCCACTACGTGCTCTTCGGCGGCAGCGTCTTCACGATCTTCGCCGG
>DIZV01000092.1:15064-17709 GCA_002427995.1 Chloroflexi bacterium UBA6019 | reverse complement strand
CTGCTCAACGAGCGCCTCGGCAACTGGAACTTCTGGACCATGTTCGTCGGCTTCAACGGCACCTTCCTCGTGATGCACACGCTCGGTCTCGATGGGATGCCGCGCCGGATCGCGACCTACGCCCGGCAGGACTGGGCGGGGACCAACTTCTTCATCACCGGGATGTCGTTCCTGCTCGCCTTCTCGGTCCTGCTCTTCCTGATCAACGTGATCTACAGCCGCCGCCACGGCGTGATCGCCGGCCCCGACCCCTGGGATGGGAACACCCTCGAGTGGGCGACCTCCTCCCCGCCCCCGCCCTACAACTTCGAGCGGGTCCCGGAAGTGCGGAGCGTGATGCCGCTGCGCGACCTCAAGCTGGTCGCCGCGGGGCTGGAGCCGACCCGGACCCATTAAGCCCCGGGGCTAGGCCGTCGCGGCCACCTTGCGGCTCCCCGGCCGGACCCAGAACCACCAGAGCAGCGGGATGTAGACCAGGTAGCAGACGATCGTGAAGCTGAAGGCGAGCTCGAAGCCGCCGTGGACCTGGAGGACGCCGCTGATCGCCGGGCCGGCGAACCACCCGATGTTCCAGCTGAACGCGAACATGCCGTTCAGCGCACCCCGCCGGTGGGGCTCGACGCTGCCCTGCGCGAACGCCTGGTAGACCGGCTCGCCCATGTTCATGAGCGCCTGCCGGGCCAGGAAAGCCACGACCACGGGTCCCAGGAAGGGCACATAGGTGATGACCGCCAGGAAGGGCAGGGAGAGGGCCACGCTGCCGATCAGGAAGCGGATCGACCCGACCCGGCGGGCGATCGCGGGAGCGGCCAGGGCGGCGGCGGCCGTCACCACGTAGGAGCTGGCGAGGATGGCGCCGATCGTGCCCGGGCCAAGGCCGAACTTGGCGGAGAAGAAGAGGTTGAAGAAGCGGACCATCGCGCCCGCTCCGAAGGCCAGCGCGAGGTTGGGGATCCCGAACTTGAGCAGGTCCGGGCTCAGCAGCCCGGCTCCCCGGCCACCGGGCAGCACGGCCGGCCGCCGCGGCCGGGGCAGCAGGAGGGCGGGGATCGTCGCCAGGGCGACCGCGCCGGCCCCGAGCAGGAGGGCGGCGCGGAGGCCGGTGCGGCCGCCGATCGCGGCCGCCAGGTAGCCACCCCCGACCGAGCCGCAGAAGCCGCCCACCCAGCCGAGCAGGAAGTTGGAGGAGAAGACGGCCAGCCGGTCGCTGTCGGTCGAGTAATCGGCCAGGACGGCGGCCCCGACGGCGAAGATGCAGGTCGTCCCGATCCCCATCACGAAGGCGGCGGCAAGCAGCTGGGCGATTCCCGAGGCGAAGGCGACGGCGGCCGCTCCGAGGGCCGCCACCAGGGTGCCGAAGACGATGAACGGGCGCCGGCCGTGGCGGTCCGAGGCGGACGCGACCGGCAGCCCGAAGAGGATCGCCGCGACCGCCGGCATCGCGTTGACGTAGCCGATCACGTCGTTGGAGAACCCCGCGCCGTGGAGGTAGAGGTTCATCACCGTGGAGCTGACGCCCCAGAGCCCGAAGGAGAAGAGGACCTGGACGGCGAGCGCCCGGCGCACGGCCGGCGAGAAGCGCCAGACCGCGATCGGCGCGGGGATCGCGATCAGGGCGAGGCCAGGGCTTTGGGAGCGGCTTCCTCGGCGCGGGCGCGCGCCAGCCAGCGGAAGAAGATCTCGAGGATCGCCACCAGGTAGCTGAGCTTGCCGACCACCATCAGGACGACGCCGGCCAGGACCTGGTCGGTCACCGGGTCGACGCCCGGGACCAGGCGCGGCGCCTGAACGTAGAAGCTGTAGAAGGGAGCCCGCGAGAACATCAGGATGACCGCCACCGTGTCGGCGGGGACGGTGCCGAAGAGGAGATAGAGGACCCGTCCCGCCTCGCCCAGGCGCCAGCGGGCGGCCGCCGAGGTGACGCCGACCACCGGCCACCAGAAGAGCGAGCCGCCGGCGATGAAGGTCAGGTGCTCGAAGACGTGGACCGGCTCCGACCGGACGGTCAGGTCATAGAGCGCGGGAAGGTGCCAGGCGCCCATGACGAGGGCGAAGAGGAGCTGCGCCGGCACCGGCTCGGTAAGCGCCCGCAGGCCCGGGAGGCGCAACAGTAGCGCGACCATCGAGGGAGACAGGGCGAGCAGCAGCAGCGGCGGCGCGAGGAGGCCGAGGAGGACGTGCTGGAGCATGTGGACGCTCTGCAGGTAGTGGTCGGCGACGGTGTCGATCGGGGTCTCCAGCGCGAGCCAGATCGCGAGCAGGCCGGAGATGAAGAAGAGCGAGTGCCGCCGGCGGTGGTCGGGCCGGCCCCGCGCGAGCAGGGTGTAGGCAAGGCCGAGGGCGACAAGCCCGGCGTAGACGGTGGGGTCGAGTGGCCAGCTCAGAGCCGGCCGGCCTCAGTGATCCCCTGGCGGGCGGGTCCGGCGGCGGCGGGCGGGCGGCTCGGCCACGGGGTCCACGACCGGGTGCGGCGGCTCCCCGGCGACGGCGTGGGTCTCGACCGGCGCGGGCGGGACGAGCTCAGCCTCGGCGACCGCCACGTGCGCCTCACCGGCCCGGTTCTGGGCGTCGCAGTAGAGGACGTAGGCGCCGAGGCCGATCACCATCAGGAAGGCGATCGCCAGGGCGACGGTCATCACCCCGAC
>DIZV01000092.1:11662-15014 GCA_002427995.1 Chloroflexi bacterium UBA6019 | reverse complement strand
CTGCTCGGTGCGACGCTCGCCCCGCTGGTCGCCGACTTCTTCGGCATCAGCAGCTCGATCACCCGGCCGCTGGTCGGCGTGATCGTCCTCCTCGCTCTCGGGAGCCTCGGCTCCGGCCTCGGCTACCGGCTGGGCGAGCCGATCCGGACCCGGATCCTCAGTTCCAGCCGCCAGGGCGAGGTCGACAACATCACGGGCGCGCTCTTCTCGATGGCCGCCATCCTGGTCGTCTCCTGGTTCCTCGGCCTGAGCTTCTCGCGCGGGCCGAGCCCGATCGTCGCCCGCCTCATCCAGCGATCGACGATCCTGCGTTTCCTCGACAGCTATGCCCCGCGCCCGCCCGTCTTCCTCGCCGGCGTCGAGCAGCTGCTGGCCGGCGTCTCCTTTCCGGCGACGTTCTCCGGCCTCGAGCCGATCCTCGGGGCTCCGCCACCGCTTCCCGCCCAGGTCGACACCCCGGGGGTCCAGCGCGCCAGCCAGGAGACGGTCGAGGTCCAGAGCATCGGGGTGGGCTGTAACGGCATCATCACCGGCTCCGGGTTCCCGATCCGGGCGAACCAGATCCTGACCAACGCCCACGTCGTCGCCGGCACCCGGGGGACGGTCGTGCTGCTGCCCGACGGGAGGCGCAAAAACGCGACCGTGGTCCTCTTCGACCCCTCGGTCGACATCGCCATCCTGAGCGTTCCGGGCCTCAACCTGGCGCCGCTGCCGGTCGGCTCGGCCGACCGCGGCACTCAGGGGGCGGCGATCGGCTACCCGGGCGGCCAGAGCCTCACGGTGTCCCCGGCGGTCGTCGACGAGACGATCAACGCCGAGGGCCGCGACATCTACAACGAGAACCTGGTCACGCGGCAGATCTTCGTGATCGACTCGGTCACCGCGACCGGTGGGCCGGGGGTGCAGCCGGGGAACTCGGGTGGCCCGCTGGTCGACCTCCAGGGCAACGTCCTCGGCGTCATCTTCGCCGCCTCGACCAGCGACGCGACGCGAGCCTACGCGCTGACGGCGACGACGGCCGCCGGCGACGAGCAGGCTGCCGCCGGGCGGACGGCGGGCGCCGACGTCGGGAACCGGTGCGCCGTCTGAGGAGCCCTCAGGCCATCCGGGCCGCTGTGAAGAGCCAGTCGAGCGAGCCGCGCAGGTAGGGCCGCGCCCGGACCAGGGCCGCGAAGCGGATCTCCCCACCGGCCGGTTCCGCCGACCACCACCACCAGCGTCGGTTCTCGGCGGTGAGCCAGAACCGCCAGGCCCGCAGCGACCAGCGGTCGAGGGTGCAGGTCTGAACGGCGGAGTCATCGACGCACTGGGCGCTGAACCAGGCGGGCAGCGGCTCGCCGGTGAGCACCGCGGTCATCACCTCGCGGGCGCGGCCGAGGTCGGCCCCGCCGCCGGGGTAGGTCCGCTCGTCGAGCTCGAAGCCCGCCGGGAGCGGGTCAGCGGCAGCCACCCCCTGGACGTGGCGGAGCTCGTCCTCGGCGTTCACCCGCCGAGGATCTCGAGAGTCCCGTCCAGCAGCGCCTGGCAGCCCTGCGCGAGGAGGCGGTCGTCGGTGTGCTCCCGCGGCGAGTGGCTGAGGCCCTCGTGGCTGGGCACGAAGAGCATCGCCGCCGGCACGTGGCGGGCGAGGATCTCGGCATCGTGGCCGGCGCCGCTCTCGAGCCGGCGCCAGGGCAGGCCGCTGCGCTGCGCCACCCGCTCCAGCGCGGCGACGTAACCGGGGAACATCGCCATCGCCGGCCAGGACGTCTGGGGTGTGAACTCCAGCTGGCAGCCCTCCTCGGTGGCGATCCGCCCCAGCTCGTCCTCCAGCCTGGCCCGGGCCGCGCCGAGCGCGGCGGGCTCGGGGCAGCGGACCTCGAGCACGAAGCGGGCGGCGCCCGGCACGACATTGGGAGCCCCCGGCTCGAGCTGGAGCGCGCCGACGTTGGCGACCATCCGCGGCTCGATGGCCTGGACCAGCTCCCGGAGTCCGCCGATGAAGCGCGTCGCGGCGCGGCCTGCGTCGCGCCGGTAGCTGAAGGGAGTGGTCCCGGCGTGGTTGGCCTGTCCGATGAGGGCGACGTCGTAACGGTCGATCCCGACGATGGCGTCGACGACCCCGAGTTCCAGGCCCTCCGCCTCCAGCCGCGGCCCCTGTTCGATGTGGAGCTCGAGGTAGCCGCTGATCGAGGCCAGGGGGGCGGAGGCGCAGAAGTGCTCGCTGCCCTCGAAGCCATGGCCGGAGACCCCCTCCTCGTCGTGGAAGCTGACCAGGGCCACGCGGGCCGCCGCGGGGTGGCCGGCCGTGGCCAGAGCCTGGTACACCTCGAGCGCGGCCAGCACGCCGTAGGCGCCGTCGAGGCGGCCTCCGGCGGGGACGGTGTCGGTATGGGACCCGAGCAGCAGCCAGGGCCCGGCGCCGGGCGGGTGCCCGAAGACGTTGTTGACCTCGTCGAGGCCGGCTTCGAGGCCGGCCTCCCGCATCCGGGCCGCCAGCCACTGCCGGGCCTCCACGTCGGCGGGGCTCCCGGCCAGCCGGTCGACGCCGCCGTCGGGCCGGCCGCCGATCCGCGCCAGCTCGGCCAGGCTCTCCGCCAACCGCTCAGGGGAGATGCGTGGCGTCAAATGGCGTCCTCTCGATGAATTGGCCCCAACCGGGTTCGCCGGTGATCACGCCGCGGTCGTAGACCACCCGGCCCCGGCTGATCGTCGTCCGCACCCGCCCCTTCAGCTCGAGCCCGGCGTAGGGCGAGAAGCCGGCGCTGCTGTGCAGTTCGGCGTCCTGCAGGGCGCCGCCGGCCCGGGGATCGAAGAGCACCACGTCCCCGTCGGCGCCGGCGCCGAGCCGGCCCTTGCGCGGGTAGAGGCCGAAGATCCGGGCGGGGCCGCTCGAGAGCAGCCGGACGAGGTCGGTCATCCCGATCCGGCCGGCCGCCACCCCGAAGCTGTAGAGGAGCGGAAGCGTGGTTTCGACGCCCGGGATCCCCGGGCTGACCCGGGTGAAGTCGTCCGCCGCGCCTCGCTGCTCGAGCGAGTAGCCGCAGTGGTCGCTCCCGACGGCGTGGATCTCGCCCCCGGCCACCCTCTCCCAGAGACCGTCGCGCATCTCCGCGCTGCGGATCGGCGGGGTCATCAGGAAGCGGATCGCGTCGGGCCCGGCGTAGACCGTCTCATCGAGGCAGAGAAAATGGGGACAGGTCTCGGCGATGGCGGCGATCCCCCTTTCCCGCGCTTCGCTGACGAGGTCGACGGAAAGCGGGCTGGAGAGATGGACGAAGTAGACCGGGCTGCCCGTCACCCGGCTGAAGAAGAGGCCGCGGCTGACCGCCTCCGACTCCGCCACGGCGGGCCGGGACAGGGCGTGGTAGGC
>DIZV01000092.1:10658-11373 GCA_002427995.1 Chloroflexi bacterium UBA6019 | reverse complement strand
GATCGTGAAGTCGTCGACGTAGAAGACGGAGTCCTTGTAGGTCGTGTAGACCTTGGCGCTGTTCACGCCCCCATCGACGACACGCTCCAGCGCTGCCTCCCAGCCGTCGTCGAGATGGGTGATGTTGAGGTGCAGCGACCAGTCGACCAGCGAACCCACCTCGGCCTCGCGGCGGACGGCGGCGAGCGCTTCCTCAAAGCCCTGGTCAGGATGCTGGGTGGCGAAGTTGAGGTAGGTCGTGACACCCCCCGCGGCGGCGGAGCCCGAACCGCTGACGAAGTCGTCCGCGGTGCGGCCGCTGCCGGTGTCGAGAGAGAAGTGGGTGTGCGGGTCGATGACGCCGGGCAGTACGTAGAGCCCGGTCGCGTCGATCGTCTCCTCGCCCGCCTCAGCCGGGCCCTCCGCGGCGATGCGGCCGTCACGGATCAGGAGGTCAGCCTGCCGCTCACCGTCCTCGTCGACGAGGGTGCCGCCGCGAATCAGCAAGCTAGCGAACCTCGAAGAGGATGTCCTGGGCGCCCTCCCAGAGGACCAGGTGGCCGAGCTTGGGCAGCTGCTCGGCGCCATCCTCGATGGTCGCGAAATGGTTCCCCGCCAGCTGGCCCATCCGGCTCGCGAAGAGGGTGCCGCCGTAAGGGAAGAGGATCTCGGTCTCGCTGACCCCGCCCGGGTAGAGGAGCAGGTGGCCGGGGGCGGGGTGGCTGGTGTGGTTCTC
>DIZV01000092.1:0-10608 GCA_002427995.1 Chloroflexi bacterium UBA6019 | reverse complement strand
CCGCTCCAGCGCGCCTGGATTATCTTGGATCGCAGCGGCAGCAGCTTTCGGAAGGCCGCGACGGTCCGCGGGGCTGCCTCGGCCTCGAGCCGGGCTGTGAATTCGAACGGGCCGGCCACAATCCTCAGCATCTACAGGAGCAATCTTCCATGACCGGCGCGGGAATCTCCACCCACGTTCTCGATACGACGCGCGGCGCGCCCGCCGCCGGCGTCGCCGTCACCGTCAACCGGCGGGAGGGCCGGGACCTGGTCGAGGTCGGGTCGGGCACCACCGGCGAGGACGGGCGGGTCGCCAACCTGCTCTCAGCCGAGCTCACTCCCGGCTGGTATCAGATGATCTTCGACCTGGCTCCCTACTACGGCTCCCAGCAGCACTTCTTCTCCCGCGTCACTCTCGATGTGGCGATCGCGGAGGCGCGCCACCACCACGTCCCCCTGCTCATCTCGCCCTTCTCCTGCTCGTCCTACCGTGGCAGTTGAAGCGCTCTTCGAAGGGTCGACGCCCCTGGCCCGTCGGCTCGCGGCGGACGGGCCGTATGACTCCGAGGAGGCGATGATCGCCCATGCCCACGACCTGCTGGCGGAGCTCAGCGAGGAGGAGAAGGTCGAGACCCTCAACGCTCACCCCCGGATCGGCGAGGACCCGGATCGACTGTCGCGCCTCTCCCTCGCCGAGCAGGGCGCCGATCATGTGCCTGAGCTCGACCGCCTCAACGACGAGTACGAGGACCGGTTCGGGTTCCGCTTCGTCGTCTTCGTCAACGGGCGGCACAAGTCCGAGGTCATGGAGATTTTGAGACAGCGCATGAGTGGAGACCGCAACGAGGAGCTGGAAACGGGCTTGAGAGCGGTGGTGGACATCGCCGGCTCGCGGATCGGCAAGTGAAGCTGCAGATCCGCTACGGCAAGGCGGCGATCCGCTGCTATCGCGCCTACGGCGGGAAGACGCCGCTGTTCGGCACCGAGACCACCGTCGACGTCTTCGGCGACTCGTTCATGGCCTCCTACACGCAGGGCGACAACTCCAACGTGGTCGCCACCGACACCATGAAGAATTTCACCTATGCCACGCTGCTGGAGTACGACGGCGACACCCACGAGGGCTGGGCGGAGTTCCTGGCTCGCCGCTTCCTGACCACCTACCCGCAGATGGAGTGGCTCCGGATCCGCGAGCGCGAGCTGCCCTTTGACGGGCACTCGGACAAGCTCTTCGAAGGGCCGCGCCGCGACGAGCACGGCGTGGTCGAGCTTGAGATGGGTCGCGAGGGGATCCGATCGCTCACCGCCGGCGTCCTCCAGCTCCGGCTCGTGAAGCTGACCGGGAGTGCCTTCGCCAAGTTCCTGCGCGACCAGTACACAACTCTGCCGGAGCGGGTGGACCGACCGCTCTACATCTTCTGCGACATCCGCTGGCGGTACTCGGACAGCTCGCGGCCGATCGACCCCCACGAGGTTGCGAACGTCGTCCGGGCGACCTTCGACGGATTCGTCAGCATGTCGATCCAGCACCTTCTGAACGAGTTCGGCACCGTCCTCCTGGACCGCTACCCGCAGGCCTCCCAGTTCAGCTTCGAGGCCCAGAACCGGCTCTGGGACATCTCCGCCATAGCCGAGGGGGACAGCCCGCGGCGCGTCTTCAGCGATCCCAAGCCGGCGCACGGCCTGATCGGGCTGACGGTCTCCCGTTGACGGATGCGCCCGGTCCTCCCAGTCGCGAGGAGCTGCAACGGATGCTCGACGCGAACGAGTTCACCTCCGCCTACGGGTTCCAGATCATCACCGTCGGCGACGGCGAGGCGACCATCCGGGTGCCCTTCCTGAAGCGCTGGGAGCGCCCGGGCGGAATTCTGAGCGGCGGGGTCTACATGAACGCGGCCGACTGCGCGCTGTGGGTGGCGATCCTCGGCACCCACGGCCGGGGGCCGACCACGGTCACGACCGAGCTCAACACGGCCTTCATCGCCGCCGCGCGGGAGGAGGACATCACCTGCAACGCCCGGATCCTGCGCAACGGCCGGCGGCTGATCTACGGGGTGGCCGACTGCTTCGGCGCCGACGGCCGCCTCCTCTCCCACCACATGCTCACCTATGCCCGCGCGGACGCCTGAGCGCGACTACTCGGGCACCCCGCTGCCGCGCAAGCTCGGGGTCCGCGAGGGATCGGAGGTTCTGATCCTCGCCGAGGGCGCCCACCAGCGCCTGGCCGGTCCCTACGACGTGATCGTCTTCTTCGCGCTGACCCAGGCCGAGGTGGCCCGCCGCTTCGCCCAGCTCGCGGAGCGGCTGGAGCCGAACGGGCGGCTCTGGCTGTGCTGGCCCAAGCGCGCTTCGGGCATCGCGACCGACATCACCGAGAACGCCCTGCGCGAGATCATCCTTCCCAGCGGGCTGGTCGACAACAAGGTCGCCGCCATCGACGAGAGCTGGACGGGCCTCCAGTTCGTGATCCGCCTCAAGAACCGCGCCTCAGCCTAGGGTTTGGGGCCCTTGGCTCGCGCCTTCTCCACCGCCTGGAGGGCCGATTTGAGGTCCTTCAGCCATTCCGCCTGCTTTTCGGCCACCAGCCTGACGCACCAGTTGAGCGCCTCGCTCCGGCTCCTCGCGACGCCCGCCGCGATGAGCGTGTCGAGAACCTGCCGCTCGGGCTGCCGAAGGCGCGTCATGACGGGCAGCGAGAGCGTCGTGAAAGCCTCCTCCAGGTCTCCGATCGCGGCCCCCCAGGAGACCTTCTTGCGAAACTTCCGCTGGCCCTCTTCGGCGATCCGCATCCGCTGCTCGCGGCTCTCCTCCCGGAACTGGGCGATCCGCGCCTCACGGCCGGCGTCATCGGCGGCGGCGGCGCCGGGAAGCCGCCCTGTCACGAGGATCTCGTCACCATCGACCTGGATCTCGGGCGGTCCGCTGAACCAGCCCGGCGGGATGCGTGCGGCGAACCACTCGCGGAGGTCGGACTCAGTCACGATTACAAGATTACCTGCGCCGGGTGCAACCGCGGCCCCCGGGTCGGTGTTGAAGATGATGCAGTGATCACCGCGAAGGACTTCGAACGGATGGTGGAGACCCACCAGCACCGCATCTTCGGCTTCGCGCTGAGCCTCTCCGGCAATCCGTCCGACGCGGAGGAGATCGCCCAGGACGCCTTCATCCGGGCCCACCGGGCGCTCGAGGAGTACGACGCCGATCGCATCCGCGAGCTGAAAGTCTCCGCCTGGCTGCACCGGATCGCGCTCAACGTGTTCCGCAACCGGATCCGGCGCCGGCTCCGGGAGACGGTCCCGCTCGAGGCGATCGCGGAGCCGCACGCCAACGGGCTCGGGCCGGAAGAGCTGCACGACCTGCGGGACGCGGTCCACCGCCTGCCCGCCCGCTACCGGGAGGCCGTCGTCCTGCGGCACGTCCAGGGTTTCAACTACGACGAGATCGCCGGCGTCCTCGGGGTGCCGTCGGGCACCGCCAAGTCGGACGTCCACCGCGGCCTCGCGATCCTCAAGGAGGAGCTTCGATGAGCATCACCGAGCGGCTCGCCCGGCTGGGCGAGGTTAAGGCGCCGGCTTCCCTTCTTCCGGCGGTGCTGGCCGCCGTCGTGGGCGACCAGTACGGGCTTGTCTCGGAGGAGGTCTGGCCGATCTGGGTCGCCTGGAACCGCGACGGCATCTCGGCCGTGATGCGGGCGGATGAGAACGACGAGGCAGCCTTCACGGGCCGGTTCCGGGAGCAGTTCGGCCGGCCGCTGCGCCGCGCCGAATCGGTGCCCGCCTCGCTCCGCCGCTCGCGCCGCTACGACCTCCGGGAGCAGACACCTTTCGAACGCCTGGTGCTGCTGAAGACGGCGCAGATCCCCCGGGGCGAGGTCCGGACCTACAGCTGGGTCGCGCGCGAGATCGGGCGGCCGGCCGCGGTGAGGGCGGTGGGCACGGCGCTGGCCAACAACCCGATCCCGGTCATCATCCCCTGCCACCGCGTCATCCGCACCGACGGGGTGATCGGCAACTACGGCGCCGGCGGGACCGAGGCGAAGAAGGAGATCCTGGCGGCCGAGGGCGTGGACCCGGCGCTGATGGAGCGCCTCGCCCGGGAGCGGGTGCGTTTCTTCGGGAGCCGGACGACGCGCATCTTCTGCCTGCCGACCTGCCGCCACGCTCGCCGGGTGCTGCCCCGCTACCAGCTGGAGTTCCATTCCGAGGGGGAGGCGCGAGCCAAGGGCTTCCGGCCCTGCAAGGTCTGCCGGCCGGCGGTGGCCGCCTGACGGCGGGCGGGCGATTCGCCGGCGGATCGCGCCCCCCGACCTCCCCGCGCCCGTCGATTCGCCGGCGGATCGCCGGACGGGCACCCCGCCCGAGGAGTGAAACGTAAGCTGGAAGGCGGATGGCTTCCGCGACCCCGCTCGTCCCCCTTTACGGGAGTTCCGCGCTCAGCGACCTCACCCCCTCCCTGCTGGCCGCCCTGGGGCTCCCGGGACATCCCAACCCGCTCGGGATCGCGCCCGTGGCCAACGCCTGCCTGCTCCTGGTCGACGGGCTCGGCTGGGACCTGGTCGGGCAGAACCGTAAGCACGCACCGTTCCTCGCCCAGCTGGCCGAGCAGGGAACCTCGATCAGCGCCGGCTTCCCCTCCAGCACCGCGGTCAGCATCGCGTCGCTCGGCACGGGCAAGACCCCCGGAGAGCACGGGATCGTCGGCTACACGATGAGCGTCCCCGGGTACGACCGGGCGATGAACAACCTCCGCTGGTCGCTCCACGGTCCGGGACCCCACGTCGACCTCCGCAGCAGCGTCGTCCCGGAGGATCTTCAGCCCGACCCGACCAGCTTTCAGCTGGCGGAGGAGGGAGGCGTCAACGCCTTCGTCGTCGGGCCCCGCGAGCACATGACAAGCGGGCTCACCCGCGCAGCGCTCCGGGGCGCCCAGTACCGGGCCGCGTTCAGCATGGGTGACCTCGCCGCGGAGACGATCGGGGCACTGCGGGCACCGGGCCGAAGCTTCGTCTACTCCTACCATCCCGACCTCGACCTGACCGGGCACGTCCGGGGCGTCGACTCCCACGCCTGGCGCCTCCAGCTGGGCCTCGTCGACCAGCTGGCGACCGCGCTTGCCGAGCGGCTCCCACCGGATAGCACCCTCGTGATCACGGGCGACCACGGGATGGTGGACGTGGCGCCGGACGACCGGATCGACTTCGACCGCGAGCCGGCGCTCCGGCACGGCGTCCGGCTCCTCGGCGGGGAACCGCGGGCCCGCCACGTCTACACCCGTGACGGCGCCGCCGAGGAGGTCCTTGCCGCCTGGACCGAACGGCTGGGTGATCGCGTCTGGGTGGTGCTCCGGGAGGACGCGATCGAGCGGGGCTGGTTCGGGCCGACCGTCACCGACGCTGCCCGGAGCCGGATCGGCGACGTCATCGCCGCCGCCCATGGCCCGGTCGGCGTGGTCCAGCCGAGCGTGCTCTCGATCGAGGCCCTGCTGGTCGGGCACCATGGCTCCCTCACCGCGGCCGAGCAGCTGGTGCCATTCCTGGTCGTCGCCTCCTAGCCATGCCCCTCGAGCAGTACCGCAAGAAGCGCGACTTCGGGAAGACGCCGGAGCCCGCCGGCGGGACGCCGCGCAAGCGAGGCAAGCTCCCGCGCTTTGTCGTCCAGGAGCACCACGCGACGAGCCTCCACTGGGACTTCCGGCTCGAGCGCGACGGTGTCCTCGTCTCCTGGGCCGTGCCCAAGGGGATCCCGCCCGACCCCAAGCGAAACCACCTCGCCGTCCACGTTGAGGACCACCCGCTCTCCTACATCGACTTCGCGGGAACCATCCCGGAAGGCAATTACGGCGCCGGCGCGGTGACCGTTTGGGACCGGGGCACCTACGAGGAGGAGAAGTGGTCGGAGCGGGAGGTGATGGTCGTCCTCCACGGCGAGCGAGTCGAGGGTCGCTACGTGCTCTTCCAGACCGGCGGCAAGAACTGGATGATCCACCGCATGGACCCTCCCCAGGACCCGGGGAGGGAGCCGCTCCCGGAGCGGATCGAGCCCATGAAGGCACGGCTCGCGGCCGACCTCCCGAGGGACGCCACGGCCTACGGGTTCGAGTTCAAGTGGGACGGCATCCGGGCGCTCGCCTATTGCGCGGGAGGCAGGGTGCGGCTGCAGAGCCGGAGCTTCGAGGACATCACCTCCCGCTACCCGGAGCTGCGCGAGATGGGAGCGGCGATCGGGTCGCACGAGCTGGTCCTCGACGGCGAGGTGATCGCCGTCGGCAAGGATGGCAGACCCAGCTTCGAGCTGCTCCAGGGCCGGATGGGGCTGACGGCCGAGGGCGACGTCCGGCGGCGGATGAAGGAGATCCCGGTCGGCTACGTCATCTTCGACCTCCTCTACCTCGACGGGCATTCGACGCTGCCCCTTCCCTACTCCGAGCGGCGCCGCTTGCTGGAGTCTCTGGAGCTGAAGGGACACTTCTGGCAGACCCCGCCGTCGACGTCCGGCGACGGCGAGGGCACCCGGGAGGCGAGCCGGCAGCTGGCGCTGGAGGGCGTGATGGCCAAGCGCCTGGACAGTGCCTACCTGCCCGGCAGGCGCTCCGACGCCTGGCTCAAGATCAAGAACCACCTGGGTCAGGAGCTCGTGATCGGCGGCTGGCTGCCGGGCGCGGGCGCCCGCGAAGGCCGGATCGGCGCCCTCCTGGTCGGCTACCACGACGGGCCGACCCTGGTCTACGCCGGCAAGGTCGGCACCGGCTTCAACGAGCGGATGCTGGCGCGCCTCCAATCCCTGCTCGAGCCGCTGAGGCGGGAGACCTCGCCCTTCGACGCCGGCACCCGCCCGAGCCGGGCCGCGGTCTTCACCGAGCCGAGGCTGGTCGGCGAATTCCAGTTCACGGAGTGGACCCGGTCCGGCCAGCTCCGTCACCCTGCCTTCAAGGGGCTCCGGGAGGACAAGGACCCCCTGACGGTGGTCCGCGAGTCGCCAACCTCACCTAACCTTTAGTTGCAGATGTCGAATCTGAACTGGGCGAGGCTGCGCGACCAGTGCCTGGTCGCGGTCGCCGGCATCTTCTTCGCCTATGCCCTCTGGTGGGTCATCAGCCACTTCCTGGTCCATGCCGGGGTGCTCGTCCTGCTTGCCATCGTGGTCGCGGCCGCCCTGGAGCCGATCCTCGTCCGCCTGGAAAGGTTCATGCCGCGGGTCGCGGCCGCCCTCGCAACCTATCTCTTCGCGGCGGCCCTCGTCGCCGCGGGCGTCTTCCTCTTCCTGGGGCCTCTGGTCGGCCAGTCACACAGCCTCAGCGGCCGGCTGCCCGCCTACTTCGACAACCTGATGAACGGGGTCAACTCGGCGGTAGCGGGGTTCGGGATCAAGATGCCGGCCCCGGACCAGGTCCGAGCCAACCTCGGGCATTCCGCCCAGGGTCAGCTTCAGCAGCTCGTCTTCCAGGCCATCGGCTACATCCAGCTCGCTGCCGGCATCCTCGCCGACGTCGCCCTGGTCCTGCTCCTCGCCTTCTGGTTCATGGTCGACGGCCAGCGAGTCCGGGCGGCAGTGGCCCAGCTGGTCCCCACCCACCACCGGGAGCGATTCCGGTTCGTGGAGGACACCCTCAGCACCGTGCTGGGGGGCTATATCCGAGGTCAGCTGACGATGGCCGCGATCATCGGCGTCTCCGCCGGCGTCGGCTGCTGGCTGCTGGGAGTCCAGTACCCGATCGTGATCGGGCTCCTGGCATTCCTCTTCGAGCTGGTGCCGATGGTCGGGCCGATCCTGGCGGCGCTGCCGGCAGTGCTGATCAGCGCCTTCCAGCCCTTGCCGCTGATGCTCTACGTGATCGTCTTCTTCATCGCCATGCAGTTCGTCGAGAACAACATCCTGGCACCGCGGATCACTGCCGGCGCGGTCGGCCTCCACCCCATCGCCGCCATCCTCGGCCTGGTCGCCGGCTTCGAGGTGGCCGGGATCGTCGGTGCCCTCTTCGTGCTTCCGCTGCTCTCCGCCGGGAGCGTCATCGGCTCTGCCTCCCTCAAGGCATGGCGAGGCGAGCCGGTGGTCGTCAAGCGGGGGGAGATGACTTTCCGGATGCCCAACCTCCGGCGGCGGCCAAAGCCGAAACCGAGCGCCCCCTAGACGACCAGCTCCTTGGCGAGCCCCTCGTCGGCTCCCATGCCGCGGGCGCCGTAGGTCTCACCCACGTGGTGGTGATAAGGCACGCCGGTGAAGAGATGGTGGCTCTTGGTCGGGACGTCTCTGCCCTCGTCCCACTCGCGCCGCTGGAGCTCGATGTAGCCCTGCTCCTTACGCTCCTTAAGAGCGGTCAGGACCTCGCTCATTCCGTAGCCGGCGGCATGCTGCATGGCGAGGGTGATGAAGAGGAAACCGACGCCCATCTGGCCCAGCTCGTCGAAGGTCATCGGATCTCTCTCGTTCTGCCATTTGAAGGATGACGAGTAGTTGAAGGCGAAGCGCGTCTTCGGGAACCGCTTACGGATTTCCGCGGTGAACTCCTCGACCGGACCGCGGGCGGCGGTCGGGAACTCGCACCAGAGCAGGTCCGGTACCCCACTGTCCATGTAGCGGAGCCCCCGCTCGATGGCGAGCTTGATTCCGCGGGTCGACTCCGGCGCCTCCGACGCGGAGACGCCGTCGGTGCGGGCGATGACGATGAAGTCACGGTGGCCGAGGTCGTCGGCCACGTTGCGCATCATCCGCAGCTTGCCGACCATCTCGTCGGCCGAGACCAGCGCCTTGCCGGCGATGTGGCCGCAGCGCTTGGGCATCACCTGGTCCTCGATGTGGGCAGCGGCGACGCCGGTGTTGACGTAGAGCTCGGTCGTGCGCTGGACGTTGAAGATGTTCCCGTAGCCGACGTCCATGTCGGCGACGACGGGCGGGATCTCGAGGTGGATCGGGTCGACGCCCTTGTCGGGATCGCCCATCGCCATCGTCAGCTGGAACTTGCGCAGGGCGCTGACCGTCCGGCGGACGCCGTCGGCGATCTCGACGCTCGAGTAGAGGTCCATGTCGGTGGTGCCGAGGTGGCCGACCGCGAAGGAGTAGCCGCTGAAATAGACGGCGTCGAAGCCGTGGTACATGAGCAGCTCGGCCCCGTGGGGGTCGTAGATACCAGGGCCGAACACGTAGGGCTTCTCTGCGAGCAGCTCGCGCAGGCGGGCGCTACCGTGCTTCCAGCGGGTCGACGGCACCTTGTAGCCGTCGGGCAGCAGCGGAGTCGGGACCAGTTCCATGAAACCTCCCTAGTCGATGGTCAGGCTGGGGTTCTCAGTCGTTGTCGTGATCGCGCTCGCAACCGTCCGGGCAGTTGCACTCGGCGACCTCGGCGGAAGCCTGGATCCCGGAGCCGACGCTGATTTCGTTCGACTGCGAAGTTCCATTCATGGAACCCAAGCTATCAATAAGCTTGATATCCGTCAAATTGATAGCTTCGATCACTCCGATCGGCTTAACCTATATCAAGCGGAGGGAATCAGCTCCTCGGCGCGGAGAAGGAGGTCGATGAAGGCCTTGACGACGCCGCTCGGCTCGCCGACATCGCGCCGGCGCATCGCAACCAGCCGCCGGCGCAGCGGCAGGCCGTCGGAGATGCTCACCCGGCGCAGGGTGCCGGCTGCCACCTCGACCGACACCGCCGTCCGCGGCAGCAGGGCAACGCCGAGGCGCCGCTCGACCATCTTCTTGGCCGCCTCGATGTTGTCGAGCTCGAACATGCCCCGCGGCGTCAGGCCGGCGCTGGCGAAGGAGGCCTGGGTCAGCTCGTAGTAGCTGGAGGTGCGGTCGAAGAGGATCAGCTGCTCGCCGGCGAGGTCGGCCATCGAGACCGACGCACGGTCGGCGAAGTGGTGGCCGGGCGCGACCATCAGGACGAGCTCCTCCTCGTAGAACGGGATCAGCTCGATGTCGTGGTGGCGCAGCTCGCGGCCAAGGCCGAGCTGGACCTCGCTCTTGAGCACCGCCTGGAGCACCTCCTCCGAGTGCCCGGTGCGGACTGCCACCTCGACCCGGGGGTGGGCGGCCGCGAAGCGCTCCAGCAGCGGCGGCAGGACATAGGTGCTGACGGCCGGCGCCGAGGCCAGCACGAGGTGCCCGGCAGACCCCGAATTGAGCTCGGCGATCGCCTCGCGCCCTTCCTTCACGGCCTGGGTCGCGCGTTCTGCGTAGGGAAGGAAGGCGCGCCCGGCATCGGTCAGCCGCATGCCCTGCCGGGTGCGCACGAAGAGCTTTTCGCCGAGCTCGCTCTCGAGGGCGTGGAGGCGGGCAGTCAGTGTCGGCTGGCTGACGTAGATCGCCTCGGCGGCGCGGCTCACGTTGCCGCGGCGGGCGACCTCCAGGAATCCCTGCATCTGCGCCAGCAGCACAAAGGAATTCTATGACCAGGGCTGCCGGCGATCAGTCCGACAGGTCGGAGCCGGTAGCGGGCTACCGGAGCTCTAGGGTCAGGTGGAGCGTGCCGGCGCGCTCGCTGATGACATGGATCGTCAGCACCGTTCCGGCCGGGGCGCGCACCACCCACTCCCGGCGGAGGCGATTGTCGGTCGCCGAGTTGCTGGTCCAGTCGAGCTTGTTGGAGCGGCCCTCGAGGTCCCCCACCTCGCTCCGGCGCTCGCCGGTCA
>DIZV01000031.1:22681-24763 GCA_002427995.1 Chloroflexi bacterium UBA6019 | reverse complement strand
ATCAGGTCGCGGTTGACGTAGCAATGGGGCCACTGCATCGGCGGTGCATCAGCACCGACGATGCTGATGGTCGCGTCCACCATGGCGAAAAACCTCGACTTGAAGATCATCTCGCGGTGCAGCGTGGGGTCGGCCGCCGCCGGAAACTCGAGCGAGCCCTTGACCGTGAAGTTGGCCCCCTGGAAGAAGACGAAGCGGCGGATCAGCTCGAGCGCCTGGTCCGGCGCCGGCGGCTCCGGTTCCACTGTCCGCACCACCCCGCAGCTGGCNNGTGAAGATCTCGACCTTCCACCAGACCGACTCGACGTTGATCAAAGCGGGTAGAGGATACTCCCAGCGATGAACGTCTCCGACGCCCGCCGCCGGATCGCCGAGCGGCCCGAACTGAACGCGTTCATCTCGCTCACCGAGGAGGCCGGCGATGGCCCGGTGGTGGCGGTGAAGGACCTGGTCGACGTCCGGGGCACGGTCACGACGGCGGGCGGCGTGCTGCTGCCGGCCGTGCCGGCCGAGATCGACGCGCCGCTGATCGGCGAGATCCGCCGCCACGGCTGCGTCGTGGTCGGCAAGACCAACCTCCACGAGTGGGCCTTCGGGATCACCAGCAACAACCCTCACCACGGGTCGGTCCGCAACCCGCGCGACCCGAGCCGGATCCCGGGCGGCTCCTCGGGAGGTTCGGCGGCCGCGGTGGTCGCCGGGATGTGCGATTGGGCGGTCGGCTCCGACACCGGCGGCTCGATCCGGATTCCAGCCGGGCTCTGCGGCTGTGTCGGCTTCAAGCCGACGATCGGGATGGTCAGCACCGAGGGCGTCTTCGCGCTCAGCCGGTCGCTTGACACGATGGGCCCGCTGGCGCCCGACGTCCGCTCTGCCGCGGTCGCCCTGGAGATGATGTCGGGGCTCACCGGGATCGCGCCCGGCGACCTCGCCGGAGGCTACCGCCTGGCTGTGCCAAACGGCTGGTTCGATGACCTCGACGAGGAGACGCAGGCCGCCTGGCTCCGGGTCGCCGGAAAGCTGCAGGAGATCGAATTCCCGGGCCACCGTGAGCTCGGCGCGCCGGGGACGGTGATCCTCAACGCGGAAGCCGCGCAGCTCCACCGGGATCGGGTCGAGAAGCACCCCGACAAGTTCGGCGCAGACGTGCTTGAGAACCTGCGTCGAGGTTTCGAGGTGAAGGCGATCGACTACCTGCAGGCCCTCGACGACCGCGAGCGCCTTGCCGACGAGGTCGAGCTGGCCATGGACGGCGTCGACGCCATCCTGGTCCCGGCGACGCCACGGGTGGCGCCCCGGATCGAGGAGTCGGAGGGAGTGCGGCCGCTGCTGACGCGCTTCACCCGACCCTTCAACGTCACCGGCCAGCCGATCGTGACGCTGCCCGCGCCCAGCCAGGGACTGCCAGTCGGGATCCAGGTGATCGGCCACTACGGGGAGGACGCCAAGGTCGCCGAGATCGCCGCCTGGCTCGAGGAGAGCTGGAAGAGCTAACCCGCCGGGGCCAGGACGCCGGCCCTGACGGTGGCGATCGCCAGCCAGTCCGCGGCCAGACCAAGGTGGTCGTGGCTGCTGTAGCGGAAGGTGCCCGACGCGGTGGCCAGGACGAGCCGGGCCAGTGCCGCATCGACAGCGTCGGGGTCGGTGCTGCCGGCGTCGGCGATCGCCCGGAGGAGAAGCCGGACGGCGGCGTAGCCGTCGAAGGCGGCCTGGGTCGGGTAGTAGCCGTTATGGCGCTGGAAGGCCGCGGCCATCGGGCCCACCTGCCGGTGGGCCGCAGCGCCCGGCGGCAGGGAGGCTGCCAGCAGCGAGGTCGATGCCACGACCTGCGCGCCCTCGCCGGAGTCGCTGACCGCCCGCAGGAAGGCGGTCGAGGCGCTGGCGGGCGAGAGCAGGATCGGGATCCCCAGCCCGGACACCTTCCAGGCCCGTTCGAGAAGGGGCGGGCCCGCGCCCGCGCCCCAGACCAGCAGCACCCGAGCCCCGGACGAGCGGACCGCCTCGATCAGCGGCTGGAAGTCCACTGTGCCGGGTCCGAACGCCTGGTCGGTGACGACGCGGAGGCCGTACTTCGGCGCCCGG
>DIZV01000031.1:20431-22671 GCA_002427995.1 Chloroflexi bacterium UBA6019 | reverse complement strand
CGCCGTGAGCGATGCGTCCCGGGCGTAGCGCAGCATCCGCTCGGCGCTCCGGCTGGCCGCGGGCGCGGCCAGGAAGACGTTGTCGAGGAGCCTGCCGCCGGTCCTGGTAACGGGGTCGGCACCGGAGGTCGAGAGGAGCGGCAGGTGGCTGGAGGCGGCGAGCGGGACGATGGCCAGCTCGCCCTCTGCGCTCAGCGGGCCGGCGATACCGGCGACGTGCTGTTCCTTCAGCGCCGAGAAGGCGGCCACCGCCTGGGCGCCGGTGCCCGCGTCGTCGCCGACCTCGAGCGCGACGGGGTGGCCGGCGATCCCGCCGTCGGCGTTCACCTCGTTGACTGCCTGCTCCGCGCCCTGCCGGACGTCCAGGCCGAGGGGCAGGTCGATTCCTGTCAGCGAGGTGATGAGGCCGATCCTCACCGGCCCCGAAGGGAGGCCGGGGGGCGTCATCACCGGCGAGCAGGCGAGCGCAGCGGAAAGAATCGCCAGGAGGGCGGCCAGGGACGTGAAGGGGATCCGACCGGTCACTTCGGGGGGACATTAAACACCGACCGCCCGGATGCCTAAGATTGGCGGGAATTGAAGTCGAAGGAGTTCCTGACCGGCGTCTTCAGCCGGAACGCGCCAGCCTACCGCGAGCGGCTGGAAGAGGCGATGCGAAAAGGCCAGGCGGCCGGCCGCGACGCCATCCTCGACTACCTCAAACCCCGACCCGGGATGCGGATCCTGGACCTGGCCTGCGGGCCGGGCACGCTGACCATCCCGATCGCCAAAGACCTGAATGGCGGCGGCGAGGTCATCGGCATCGACCTCGCCGAGGGGATGCTTGCGGTCGCCCGCCAGGCGGCCGGCGGCCGGAGCCTCCCGGTTCGCTTCCTCCGGATGGATATCGAGAACCTGCAGTTCCCGGCGGCCACCTTCGACGCTGTCAGCTGCGGGCACGGGCTCCATTTCCTGCCCAACCTCGGCCGCGCCCTGCGCGAGGTGCGGCGGGTGATGAAGCCGAAAGCGCGCTTCGCCGCCAGCATCCCCCCCTCCGACGGTCCCGACCCGAGCCCGGCGGTCGACGCCTTCCGCAAGGCGATCGACAAGCGTCTCGGGACGGCGCCCGGTCAACCGGAGCTGGCCGAGACGAGGGCGATCCTGAGCGATCTCGACCGCTTCGCCGCGGCCGCCCTGGCGGCGGGCTTCCGTTTCGCCGAAACCGAGCGGGTGGAGGTCGAGACGAGCTGGGACGGGCCCGGGCACTACGCGGCCGTCAACTCCAGCTGGTGGGCTTTCGCCGCACGGCTGGAGGGGCTCAGCGAGCACGTCCGGCAGATGGTCGTCGACGAGGGCGCAGACGCTGTTCGCCAGGTTACAGGCGACGCGCCCTTCCTGGCGCCGGCGGCGGCCCACGTGCTGCGCGCCGAGGCCTGACCGGGTCCATTTAGTTCGAGCAATAGCCTTGAGCGGGAAGCCGGCTGGGGCATAATGCCGCCATGTTCCGGAGCCGGGGGCTCCTGCTGTCCCTTCCCCTGATCCTCGTCATCGCCTGCAGCTCGACCCCCGCGCAGGTGGCGAAGCAGGTGCCGATCATCGGCCAGGTGCTGCCGGCGCAGCCCACGCCCACGCCCGAACCGGCGATCGTCCCGACCGGGCCCGCCCAGCTGCGCGCGCTCTGGGTCGACGGCTTCCACCAGGGGTTCAAGAACCCACGCCAGGTCGACACCCTGATCCAGCGGGCGCACAAGGGCAACTTCAACGTTCTCTTCGTCCAGGTGCGCAAGCGGGGTGATGCCTATTTCCTGAAGGGGCTCGAGCCGCCGGCGAGCGACATCGACTACCCGGGCCACCCGAACTGGGACCCGCTCGGCTACCTGATCCAGAAGGCTCACACGGCCAACCCGCCGCTCCAGGTCCACGCCTGGATGAACACCTTCTTCGTCGGCCAGACGAGCGAGGTATTCCAGGAGATGGGCGACCAGTGGGGCAACCTCAAGTTCGACGGAGGCAATGACGGCTACGGATATCTCGACCCCGGCGTCCCCGAGGTCCGGGCCTACACCCAGGAGGTCATGAGCCAGGTGGTCCGCCGCTACAACGTCGACGGCATCCACCTCGACTTCGTCCGCTACCCCGATGGCGGCGACTGGGGCTACACCAAGATCGCACTCGACCTCTTCGCCAAGGCCACCGGGCGCACCGACCGGCCGGCCCCCGACGACGCCCAGTGGCAGCAGTGGCGGCGCGACCAGGTGACA
>DIZV01000031.1:14339-20419 GCA_002427995.1 Chloroflexi bacterium UBA6019 | reverse complement strand
AGCGGCGCTCTCATCGCCTATGGCAGCGGGCCCCAGTCGGACAGCGACTGGGTCCATTCCCGGACCTACACCGAGGTCTACCAGGACTGGGCGACCTGGTTCGCGGAGGGCTACCTCGACATCGGCGTACCGATGAACTATGACCGCGACTCCAGCCCCCGGCAGCACGGCTGGTTTGCGGACTGGATCAACTGGGAGAAGAACCACCAGGGCAAGGGCCGGCTGCTGATCGGCATCGGCGCCTTCAACAACTACCCGGAGGACACCATCGCCCAGATCCGCGCCGCGCTGGCCCCGTCCGCCGCCGGCAACGCGCCGATCGGGGTGGCGATCTACTCCTACGCATCGACCAGTCTCTACGGGACTGACGACTACTACCTGGCCCCCGACGACCAGGGCTACCTGCCGCGCCAGCCCTACGCGCCGAGCACTGACCCCAAGTACCTCGCCGACCGCGCGATCCAGTTCAACGAGTGGTTCTACACCGCGCTCTCCTCGCCCTCTTCCTACCAGGACCCGGCGTTGGGTAAGGTCCCGACCTCACCGGTCTTCCTCAAACCCGCGCCAATCCCCTAGCTACAGGCGGCCGGAAGAGCGCGGCGACGAGAGCCGCGAGGCCTCGGCTCGTCGATTCGATGCTGCCACAATTGGGCCTTGCAAGTGGATTTCACGCTGCCCGAATTGGCCGACGCGCTGGTGGAGGGCACCGTCACGCGATGGCTGAAGAAGGCCGGCGAGGAGGTGCGCCGGGGCGAGCCGCTGGTCGAGGTGGAGACCGACAAGGTGAACTCCGAGCTCGAGTCGCCAGTCGACGGCCGGCTGCTGGAGATCGTCGTACCGGAGGGCGCGACGGCTCCTGTCGGCGCCGTGCTGGCCCGGATCTCGGCCACCGCCGAGCCGCCTCTTGAGGCCGAGTCGTGACCGCGCCGGCCGAGCTGCTGGACAGGCTCCGCGCGATTGTCGGCCCCGCGCACGTCATCGTCGATGAGCGGCTGGAAGACTACGAGCACGACGGGACCTTTCTCCAGCACGCGCTCACCGCGGCCGTCCTCCCCAACCGCACCGAGGAGGTCGCCGAGGTCGTCAGGCTCTGCGCGGCGACCCAGACGCCGATCACCTCGCGGGGCGCGGGCAGCGGCCTCGTCGGGGGCCCGGTGCCGCTCTCCGGGGGGATCGTCCTGAGCCTTGAGCGCTTCACCGAGCTGGAGATCGACAGTGCCAACCTGATGGCGGTCGCCGGCGCCGGCGTGATCAATGGCGACCTCGATGCGGCGGCGGCCGAGCACGGGCTGATGTACCCGCCCGATCCCGCCAGCAAGCTGATCTCGACGATCGGCGGCAACGTGGCCTGCAACTCGGGCGGCCCACACTGCCTCAAGTACGGGCTCACCGCCGACTACGTCGTCGGGATGACCGTCGTCCTCGCCGACGGAAGCGTCCTCGAGCTCGGTGGGCGGCTTCGCAAGCGCTCTTCCGGCTACCGGATGATGCAGCTCTTCGTCGGCTCCGAGGGCACGCTCGGCATCGTCACCCAGGTGATCGTCAAGCTCGTCCCCCGTCCTCGCCACCACGCCACGGCGATGGTCGGCTTCGCGACCATCGAGGATGCGGCCGACGCCGTCCGCCGGGTGCTCCAGTCGGGTCACTTCCCGGCCGCGCTGGAGATGCTGAACCGGGCGACGCTGGAGATCGTCGGCCATCTGCTGCCCGCCGGGTTTCGTAACGACCACGAGGCGGTCCTGGTCATCGAGCAGGACGGCAACGATCCCGATCAGGTGCTCGAGCAACTGGCGGGGATGGTCGAGATCCTGGACGGGATCGACAACCGGGTGGCGCAGAGCGAGGCGGAGCGGGAAGGAATCTGGAAAGCCCGCCGGCACCTCGGTCATGCGATGGTCGAGCTCCGCCAGAACGTCTTCAGCGAGGACATCGGAGTTCCCATCTCCAAGGTGCCCGAGATGGTCCATCGCTTCCAGGCGCTGGCCGAAAAGCACAACCTGAGGATGCCGGTCGTCGCCCATGCCGGCGATGGCAATCTCCACCCGACCCTGCTTTTCGAGGAGGAGCAGCGGCACCTGGTGGGTCCGGTCGCGGCCCAGATCTTCCGCGACGCGGTCGAGTTGGGCGGCACCGTCTCAGCCGAGCACGGGTTGGGAGCTCTCAAGCGCGACTTCGCAGCCCTCGAGCACAGCGCCGAGGAGATCGGTTGGTGGCGGCGGCTGAAGGATCTCTATGACCCGCTTGGCATCCTCAACCCGCACAAGATCTTTCCCGAGCAGCCGGCGGATGACCACTTCCTCGACAACCAGCCCGGCTGGGGCCGCAAGCTGGCCGGCGGGCGCGACCGCGCGGAGGTGGCGACGTGAGCCTGCCGATCGGCCAGGGCAGCCTGCTCGAAGCGCCCGACAGCCTGGAGACGGAAAGGCTCCTGCTGCGCCAGTTCCTGGAGAGCGACCTCGATCTCTATGCCCGGATCTGCGCCGACCCGGAGGTAATGCGGCAGATCGGCGACGGCCGGACCCTGACGCGGGACGAGACCTGGCGGTCGGTCGCGACCACCCTCGGGCACTGGGTGCTGCGGGGCTACGGCCTCTACGCCGTCGAGGAGCGGGCGACCGGGTCCTTCATCGGCAGAATCGGCCTGATCAACCCGGAAGGCTGGCCCGGGCTCGAGGCGGGTTGGCTCCTCGGCCGCCAGCACTGGGGCCGCGGCTATGCCACCGAGGGCGCCCGGGCAGTGGTCCGGATGGCTTACGAGGAGCTCGGCGCGACCCACCTGATCAGCCTCATCCGGCCTGGAAACGCGGCCTCGATCCGGGTCGCCGAGAAGCTGGGCGCGGTCCGCGAATCGACGATCGAGATGCTGGGCGGGCCGGCCCACATCTTCGCCTACGGCGGGCCGCCCCCCGAACCGACCCTGCTGCTGCCGCCCCCCGGCTGAGCCGGGCGGCGGCGCCCGCCGGCCGAAACGCCGAACAGCGCGTGAGCCGGTCGAGGGTCGTCTCCCGGGCGACACCCGCGGGCAAGATTATGATCGCGGTATGGCACGACCTGACCGCCGTCTCTACCCGTGGGCCGTCCAGGGAAAGATCGCCCCCCTGACCGTCACGCACGCCAAGGGCAGCCACTTCTGGGACTCGGGCGGCAACCGCTGGCTGGACATGTGCGCGCAGCTCGCCTACGTCAACATCGGCCATGCCCATCCGCACGTCGTGGAAGCGATCAAGAGGCAGGCGGAGACGATGCCCGTGATCGCTCCCGACCACACCAGCCCACCCGCCAGCCGGCTCTCCGAGATGCTGGCCGAGGTCACGCCCGGGCGCCTCTCGCAGACCTTCTTCACCAACGGCGGCGCCGAGGCCAACGAGCACGCGATCCGGATGGCGCGCACCTTCACCGGCCGGCAGAAGATCGTCACCCGCTACCAGAGCTACCACGGCGCGACGCTGGCCGCGATGGCGGCGACCGGCGACAACCGCCGGGTCTTCTCCGAGCCGCACATGCCGCCCGGGTTCGTCAAGACCCTTGACCCCTATCGCTACCGATGCCGCTTCTGCGCCAGGGAGTCGAAATGCAACCTCAACTGCGCGGACGCGGTTGAGGAGACCGTCCTCGGCGAGGGACCGGAGACGGTCGCGGCGATCCTGCTCGAGCCGATCACCGGCTACAGCGGAATCGTCGTCCCGCCCGACGGCTACCTGCAGCGGCTGCGCGACCTCTGCGACGAGCACGGCATCCTGCTCATCTTCGACGAGGTCATCGACGGCTTCTGCCGCACCGGGAAGTGGTTTGCCTCCGAACACTGGGGGGTCGAGCCCGACATCATGACGGTCGCCAAGGGGATCACCTCCGGTTATGTGCCGCTCGGCGCCGCGATCGTCTCAGACCGGATCGGCGACTTCTTCGAGGATCACTACCTTGGCTCCGGGCTCACCTACGCCGCGCACCCGTTGGCCTGCGCCGCCGGCGTCGCGACGCTTGAGGTCTACCTGGAAGAGGAGCTGGCAGACAGGGCTGCGCGGCTCGGCAAGGTGTTGATGGCGCGACTGGAGGAGATGCGCGACCGGCATCCGAGCGTCGGCGAGGTCCGGGGGCTGGGGCTGCTGGTGGCGATCGAGCTGGTCAAGGACAAGCGGACGCGGGAGCCCTTCACGCCCCAGCGCAGCGAGACCCGCAACGCCGAGATGACAGAGGTCGTGAAGGCCGTCTGGGCGAAGGGGGCGCGCCCGGCTTTCCGCTGGAATTTGGTCATCATCGCGCCGCCCCTGACGATCTCGGAGGAGGAGCTGGACGAGGGCCTCGACGCGATCGAGGCCGGCCTGGAGGTCGCCGACCGCCTCGTCGCGGTGGCCGTCTAATCCGGGCGACCTAGCCCGAGGCCTGCTCCTCGGCGACCTTGTCGGCCACCTGCTTCAGGACCTCGAAGGGCTGGGCGCCCATCACCAGGTAGCGGAGGCCGAAGACGTGGGCGGGGATGCCGTTGATGCCGACCTGGGTCGCCTCCCTCCGGTTGGCGTCGAGCAGCTCCTCGTAACGGCCGGCCTCCAGCTCGGCGGCCATCGCCTCGGGGTCGAGGCCGACCTCGGCGGCGATCGCCTTCAGGCCGGCGACGGTGCTGATGTCGCCGGTCTGCTCCCAGAAGGCCTTGAAGAGGGCCAGGTGCATCGCCTCATAGCTGCCCTTGTCGCGCGCGAATTCGGCCGCCGAGAGCGCGAGCCGGGTGTTGATCAGCCGGCCGCCGCGTTTCATGACCAGGCCTTCGGCGTCGGCGAGGGCCACCCAGGGAGCAGCGTCGATGCGGCTCAGGACGTGGGCCGGGAAGTAGTCCTCCCGGGACATGCCTTCCGCCGGCACCTCGGGGTGCAGCTCGTAGGGTAGCCAGGTCACGTCGACGGACCCTTCCTCGACCAGGCGCTCGACTCGGACCGAGTCGACGTAGCACCAGGGTCAGACGTAGTCGGAGTAGACCAGCAGCGGGACCGCCATCTTTCAGTTGCCGGTGTAAAGCGGAGCCCCGCTGGAAATGTTCCCGGCGGGGCTCCGTGCTGGCCTGCTTAGGCGGCGCGGACGCGGGTCGCCCGGGGTCCCTTGTCGCTCGCCTCGATCTCGAACGTGACGGCTTCGCCCCCGTTCAGCGAGTCGAAGTTGAGCGAGCTGTCGAGGCCGCTGCGATGGAAGAAGTACTCCTTGCCATCCTCGGCGGCGATGAACCCGAAACCACGGTCGTTGACAACCTTCTTGATGCTACCGTTCGGCATTCCTGTTTCCTCGTGCCCTTCCCTTGATTTCTGGTTCACGAACCGCGCGCGTCTGGAGAGAAGGACTTGGATCGCGGCGACCGTCGCCCAAAGCCGGGCGAATGAGGGCACTCTAGCAAACTCACGCGCAAACTCGAGGGCCAGAGCGAAAGGCGAGGCAGCGAGGCCGAGTCGCGCCGGGTGGTAGCCTCAGCCATGCATGACTGCCCGGGTCGCCTGCCTCAGCCCTTTGACCGAGGCCGAGGTCCGCGCGCTGGTCGGGGACCGCCACCAGGTCGAGGTGACGCTGGTGCCCGTCCCCCCCGCGCAGGAGGCCGTCCTCAACGCGGTCCACGAGGCCCATCTCGTCATCGGCGACCGCCGCCATCTCCACCGAGTCGACCGCCGGGTGCTGGAGAACATGCGCAACTGCCTGCTCATCCAGCAGCCGGCCGTCGGCTTTGACGCCATCGATCACCGCGCCGCGGCCGAGTACGGGATCCCGGTCGCCAACGCGGCCGGGTTCAACCGCGAGGACGTGGCCGACTGGACGCTGATGGCGATCCTGAACCTGATCCGCCACGGCTCCTATGGCGATCGCCGGATGCGTGATGGCTACTGGGGACGGCAGGAGATGATGGGCCACCAGTTGGGGGCGCTGACGGTCGGCCTGGTCGGGCTCGGCAACGTGGGCGGCACCGTCGCCCGGCGGCTCACCGGCTTTGGCTCGCGGATCCTCTTCACCGACCCTGACCCGAGCCGCGATTTCGCCGGCGCCGAGAGGGTCGACCTCGACCGGCTGCTGCGGGAGGCCGACGTCGTCTGCCTGCACTGCCCGCTCGA
>DIZV01000031.1:0-14208 GCA_002427995.1 Chloroflexi bacterium UBA6019 | reverse complement strand
CCGCTGCGCCGGCTCGACAACGTCTTCATCAACCCCCATGTCGGCGCCGCGACCGCGGAGGCCGATGCGCGACTCTGGGAGATGGTGGGCGAGAACCTGCGCCGGGTGCTCGACGGCGAGCCGCCCCTGAACGTCGTCAACGAGGTTCTGGCGCGGAGCAGCGCCGAGCGCGGATGACGCGACTGCGCGAGCTCTGGGACGGCAGGCCCACCTACGGTGGCTGGTGCACGATGCCCGGCTCGGTCAACGCCGAAATCGTCGGGCGGGCCGGGTATGACTGGGTCTGCCTCGACACCCAGCACGGACTGATCGGCTACGACACCATGCTCGGCATGCTGCAGGCGCTGTCCGCGGCTGGGGCGCCCTCCTTCGTTCGCGTCCAGTGGAACGAGCCGGCGGCGATCATGAAGGCGCTCGATGCGGGAGCCGAAGGGGTGATCGTACCGATGATCAACACCGTCGAGGACGCGCGAGCCGCCGTCGGCGCCTGCCGCTACGCTCCCCACGGGTACCGGAGCCTGGGCCCGATCCGGCCCCGGATCATCAACCCCAAGTACTCGGTCGACGACGGCCAGGAGGTCGTCTGCGCGGTCATGTGCGAGACACTCGAGGGGATGGCCAACCTGGAGCGGATCCTCGAGGTCCCCGGGATCGACGCGGTCTTCGTGGGACCCAACGACCTCGCCACCTCGATGGGGATCCGCGGCTCGAGCTACGCCGGCCAGGTCGCCGAGCACCGCGCCGCGATGGAGCGCATCGTCGCCACCTGCGCCGCCCGGGGCATCATCGCCGGGATCATGTGCGGCTCGCCGGAGGTCGCCGAGCAGTGGCGCCGGGCGGGCTACCGGATGCTCGCGATCGACTCCGACGCGAGCATGCTGGGGAAGGCCGCGCAGACCGACGCGCGGCGCTGCCGCGAGCTGGCCACGGAGGCGACTCCGGCCTCGTGATCGACGAGAAGGTGCTCGCCGCGCTCGCCCGCTACGATTCGCCGACGCTCAGCAACGCGATCGAGACCTTCGACGTGCGCAATCGCGACGAGGGTTACACGAGCCACGAGATCCACTGCCTTTTCCCCGACCTTCCGACGGTCGTCGGCCTGGCCGCCACAGTCGCGGTCCGCAGCCATGAGCCGCCCCTCAACCCGCTCGAGCCGGCACGGCTCTGGAAGCACGTTCAATCGGTTGCCGGGCCGCGGATCCTGGTCGCCCAGGACCTCGACGACCCCAATGGCTCAGGCGCGATGTGGGGCGAGGTGCAGGCGACCATCTTCAAAGCACTTGGGTGCCTGGCGATCGCGACCGACGGCGTGGTCCGCGACCTCAGCGAGGTGCGGGCGATGGGGATCCAGCTCTACGCCGCCGGCATCACCGTCTCCCATGCCTACGCCCACTTCGAATCGGCCGGCCACGGCGTCAGCATCGGCGGGCTCGTGGTACGACCGGGCGACCTCCTCCATGCCGACCGCCACGGCATCCTGCTGATCCCGGCCGAAATCGCCGATAAGGTGCCCGCCGCCGCGGACAAGATCATCGCCACCGAGCAGAAGCTGATCGGGTGGATCCGTTCCGACGACTTCGATCCCAAGCGGTTGGACGAGATGCGGAGGGTGGAGCACTGAGCGACCTGCCGAGCAGGCGACTCCTCGAAGGGAAGGACCGGGCGGCGGCGCGGGCCATGCTCAAGGGCATCGGGTTCGACGACAAGGCCCTTTCGCAGCCACAGGTGATGGTCTCCCACGCCTGGATCGAGACCATGCCCTGCAACTACAACCAGCGCGAGCTGGCCACCGCCGTCAAGGAGGGCGTGCGGGCGGGGGGCGGAACCCCCATGGAGGTCAACACGATCGCCATCTCGGACGGGGTGACGATGGGCACCGAGGGCATGAAGACCTCGCTCGTCAGCCGCGAGCTGATCGCCGACTCGATCGAGCTGGTCGCCCGCGGCCACTACTTCGACGCCCTCTGCTGCATCGTCGGCTGCGACAAGACGATCCCCGCCGGCGCGATGGCTCTGGCCCGGGTCGACCGGCCCGGCCTGGTCCTCTACAGCGGG
This sequence comes from Chloroflexi bacterium UBA6019, assembly GCA_002427995.1. Lineage (GTDB taxonomy): Bacteria > Chloroflexota > Dormibacteria > Dormibacterales > Dormibacteraceae > UBA6019. Next base: position 12,153 of record DIZV01000031.1, on the reverse strand, counting down.
TCGATCGCCTACGGCACCTGGCGGGGCCGCAACGTCGCCATCGCCGACACCTTCGAGGCGATCGGCGCCGAGGCGGCGGGCAGGATCAGCGCCGCCGAGCTGAAGGAGTTGGAGGACGTCACCTGCCCCGGAGCCGGCGCCTGCGGGGGCCAGTACACGGCCAACACGATGGCGATGGTGATGGAGGTGCTCGGCCTCTCCCCCTTCGGCTACAACACGATCCCCGCCACCGATCCCCAGAAGGCGCCGGCATCGGTCAGCGCCGGGCGGCTGTTGATGGACGTGCTGGCCGCCGATCGGCGGCCTTCGAGCATCCTCACCCGCATCTCCTTCGAGAACGCGATCGCGGCGGCCGCGGCCTCGGGCGGCTCGACCAATGTCGCACTCCACATCCCCGCCCTCGCCGCCGAGGTGGGGATCGAGATCACGATCGACGACATCGACCGGATCAGCCGGCGGACGCCGCTGATCGCGGACATGAAGCCGTGGGGTAGGTACTTCGCCGTCGACCTCTACAACGCGGGCGGGATCGGCCTCGTCACCCGGCGCCTGATCGAGGGCGGGTTCATCGACGGCTCGGCGATGACGATCACCGGCCGGCCGCTGGCCGAGGAGTGCGAGCGGGTGGTGGAGGCCCCCGGCCAGGAGGTCGTGCACCGGACCGACGACGCGCTCGCCGCGGAGGGCGGCCTCGTGATCCTTCGCGGCAACATCGCGCCGGAGGGCGCGATCGCCAAGGTGACGGCGCATACGATGCGATCGTTCACCGGCACCGCCCGCGTCTTCGAGGACGAGGATGGCGCCCTCGACGCGGTTCTCCGAGGCGGCATCAAGCCCGGCGACGTCGTCGTCATCCGCTACGAGGGACCGCGCGGCGGCCCGGGGATGCCGGAGATGCTCTCGGTGACGGCCGCGATCGTCGGCAAGGGCTGGGGCGAGCAGGTCGCGCTGGTGACCGATGGCCGCTTCAGCGGGGGAACCAATGGCCTGATGGTCGGCCACGTCGCGCCCGAGGCCGCCATCGGTGGCCCGCTGGCCGGTGTTCGCGAGGGCGACCGGATAAACATTGACGTTGACAACCGGCGGCTCGACGTCGAGGGAGTCGACCTGGCCGAGCGAATGCGCGACTGGCGGCCGCGGGTCGCGCCCTACGCCACCGGCGTGATGGCCAAATACGCCGCCCTCGTCGGCTCGGCAGCGAAGGGCGCGGTGACGCGGCCGCCGGCTTGACCGCGACGGCACGCTCGGCCGGCGGAAAGTAGCCGAGCCTGGCCGATCGCCGGCGCATCCCCAGTCCCCAAACGGCGCGGCGCCAGTACGGCGCAGCCCGTGGAGCTGCTAGAGGACGGCCTTCTCGGTGGCCGAGTCGAAGAGGTGCAGCCGCCTGGTGTCGACCCCGAGCCGGACGCGGTCGCCGGGCTGAACCTTGAGGTGGGGGTCGACGCGGGCGGTGATTGAGTCGCCGCCGACGGTGCCGTAGAGGAACTGGTCGGAACCGAGGATCTCGACGACCTCGACCTTCAGGTCGAGACCGGCATGCCCCGCGACCGGCGCCTCGGTCAGCGCCTCCGGCCGGATGCCCAGCGTCCCCTTCTCGACGCCGGGCGCGTGCGGGAGCTCGAGCTCAAACCCCGACGCCTTGGCGGTCTTGCCCTGGACGGTGACCGGGATGAAGTTCATCGTCGGGCTGCCGATGAACCCGGCCACGTACATATTGGCCGGGTTGCCGTAGATCTCGCGGGGCGGCGCCACCTGCTGAAGGACACCGTCGCGCATGACGGCGATCCGGTCCCCCATCGTCATCGCCTCAACCTGGTCGTGGGTGACGTAGATGAAGGTGGCGTGGAGCGCACGGTGCTGCTTTTGGAGCTCGATCCGGGTCTGCACCCGCAGCTTGGCGTCGAGGTTGGAGAGCGGCTCGTCGAGGAGGAACACCTGTGGCTCGCGGACGATCGCCCGCCCCAGCGCGACCCGCTGCCGCTGGCCACCCGAGAGCTGCCTCGGCTTGCGCTTGAGGAGCGGGCCGAGCTCGAGCACGTCGGCCGCCGTGTTGACCCGCCGCTCGATGTCGGCTCGGGGCGTGCCGCGCATCTTCAGCCCGAAGGCCATGTTGTCGTAGACGCTCATGTGCGGATAGAGGGCGTAGGACTGGAACACCATCGCGATGTCGCGGTCGCGTGGCGGCATGTCGTTGACCACCTTGTCCCCGATCTTGATCTGGCCCTCGGTGATGTCCTCCAGGCCGGCCAGCATCCGGAGCGCTGTCGACTTGCCACAACCGGAGGGTCCGACCAGGACCATGAACTCCGTGTCCTTCACCTCGAGGCTGAGGTTGTCGACCGCGAGGGTGTCACCGGAGTACCGCTTGGTGACGTTCTCGTAGGAGACCGATGCCATGTCGAGGACTAATCCTAGTGCACTACTCGATGATTCCGGTCCCCAGACCGGCGGCGTAGCGGTCCGCGAAGAAGGCACAGGCGAGGGCGATGGGGACGATTCCGAGCATCACCGCGGCAAAGGTCGGGCCGGTTTCGCCGAGGTCGGTGCTGAGCAGCCCGACGCCGCCCATCAAGGTCGTGTCCTGCTGGCTCTGAATCAGCGTGAAGGCGTAGAGGAAGTCGTTGAAGACGACGGCAACGGCGAACAGGCCGACCGCCGCCAGCGCGGGCGCGGCCATCGGCAGCAGGACCACGGTCAGGGTTCGAACGGGACCCGCGCCCTCGAGCCGGGCAAGGTCAACGAGGTCGCGGGGAAGGGAGCGGAAGAACGACCACAGGACCCAGGTCCCGAAGGGGATGACAAGGCCCGGGTAGGTCACGATCAACGCGGCTGGCGAGTTGAGCAGATGGAGACGTGCGAGCAGCCGGACCAGCGGCAGGAAGAGCACCCCCTGCGGCACCAGGTAGGTCGCGAACAGGACCAGCACCAGGCTGCGGCCGTGAGGGACGCCGAGATGGGCGAGAGCGTACGCGGCGAGGCAGCTGGCGACGAGGCTGATGGCGACCGTGGCAACGAGGACCAGGACCGTGTTCAGCATCCAGGTCCGGAAGAGGGAGCCGGCGAAGAGATCGCGGTAGCCGCCCCAGTAGACCTCGTCGAACCACCACGGGTTGCCGGAGGTCAGCTGCTGGTCACCCGCCTTGAGGGAGGCGATCAGCATCCACCAGAAGGGGACCAGGGAGAACGCGGTCAGGACGAGCAGGAAGAACGGCCGGAGGAGGCGAGCCGCGCTCATTCGCCGCGTCACCGGTCCCTCAGCAGCCGGAAGGCGACGACCAGCACGACCAGGTACGCCGGCACCACCGAGAGAGCAACCGCGGCTCCAACCCCGAGATCCCCCACCACCAGCGCGTTGGCGAAGGCGGAGGTGCTGATGATGTCGGTCTTCCCGAGTGGACCGCCCCCGGTGAGCAGGAAGACGATGGCGAAGTCGCCGAAGTTGCCGATCAGGGAGAGCAGCGAGGCGAGGACCAGGGCTGGCCGGAGAAGGGGCAGCTGGAGGTGCAGGAACCTCCTCCAGGCGTTCGCCCCGTCCGTCGCGGCCGCGTCGACGGTGGCGGCCGGGATCGAGCGCAGGGCGGCGAGGCAGAGGATCCCGAAGAGCGCGGTACCGTGCCAGACGTCCACTGTCACAACGCTCGCCATGGGCCCGATGCCGCTTCCGGTGAACGCGATCGGCTGGGTCACCAGGTGAGCCCCGAGCAGCGCGTAGTTGAACGCCCCGTGGACGTTGCTGAGGAGGTAGTACCAGGCGGTGGCGCCGATCGAAGGCGGGAAGACGAAGGGCAGGAAGCAGAGCGCGTAGACGAGGCGGCGGCCGCGAAAGTCCCGCTGCAGCGCAAACGCCATGCCCAGCCCGAGCGCTGCCTTGAGGGCGGTGCTGGTCAGGCTGAATACCGCCGTGTTGAGGAGGACCTGCCGGTAGGTGCTGAGTTCCAGGAGGTAGCGGTAGTTGGCGAGGCCGACCCAGTTGCCGTCCGTGCCCGGAACCGCGTCGGAGAAGCCGAGCCAGACCGCCAGCCCAAGGGGGTAGGCGATGACGCCGAGCACGAAGAGCAGGGCCGGGACCAGGAAGAGGACCGCCAGCAGCCGGGTCCTCGCTGGACGCGTCAGCCCTTGACCGCTCCCGCTGTCATCCCGGCGACGAAGTAGTCGACGAAGAAGGAGTAGAGCAGCGCCACCGGGATGGAGCCGAGGAGGGCGGCCGCCATCAGCTGGCCCCAGAAGAACTCGTCGCCGCGGATCAGCTCGCTGGTGACGCCGACCGGGATCGTCTTCATCGCCTGGTCGCTCATGAAGATCAGCGAGTAGAGGAACTCGTTCCAGGAGAGGGTGAAGGCGAACATGCCGGCGGACAGGATGCCCGGAAGGGCCAGCGGGAGCACGATCTTCGTCATCGCCTGGAGCCGGCTGGCGCCATCGACCAGCGCCGCCTCCTCCAACTCCCGCGGGATGCCCTTGAAATAACCCATCAGGAGCCAGGTGCAGAAGGGAATGAGGAAGGTCGGGTAGGTGAGGATCAGCGACAGGTAGTTGTTGAAAAGGTGGAGTTGGGCAACCACGAACGCCAGCGGCAGGAAGAGCAGCGTCGGCGGCACCAGGTAGGTGATGAAGACGCCCCAGCCGATCGCGGTGGCCCCCTTGTAGCGGAGGCGGGCCAACGAATAGCCGGCCAGGATGCTGCAGAAGAGCGAGATGGCGGTGGAGACCACCGCCACGATCGCCGTGTTTAGGCTCCAGCGGAGGAAGGCCGTCTTCGTCAGGAGGAGCACATAGTGGTCGAGCGTGGGCTGGATCACGAAGAGCGGGTTCCGGTTGTGGTCGAGCAGCTCCGAGTCGCTCTTGATCGATGTGATCGCCATCCAGTAGAAGGGAAACAGGGTGATGAAGATGAAGAGCAGGACGGGGATGTAGACCCGGAAGGTGCGGCCGAGCAGGGTGTCGCCGATCTCGTGCCGGGCCTTGCCGACCCCCTTGCGACGCCCGATCACCGCGCGGGTGGCGGCCATCAGTCCCTCGACCGGAGCCCGATCAGAACGCCCGCGACGATGATCGAGAGGAGCGGGAAGAGCACCAGCGAGATGGCAGCGCCGATCCCGATGTAGCCGCCGTTGACCCCGATCTGGAAAGCCCAGGTGGAGAGCACGCAGGTGCTGTTGTAGGGCGCGCAGTTGGTCAGGACGTAGGGCAGCGTGAAGTCCCCGAAGGTGAGGATCGTCGAGAGGAGCAGTACGACGACGAGGATCGGCCGGAGCATCGGAAGGGTGATCTGGCGGAACTGTTGGAAGCGCGTCGCGCCGTCCACCCGTGCCGCCTCGTAGAGCTCGGTCGGGATCGTCTGCAGGCCGGCCAGAAAGGAGATGCCATAGAACGGGATGCCCCGCCAGGTGTTGACGATCATCAGCGAGACCAGGGCTGTGCTGGTGGTGCCGAGCCAGTTCACGCTGGGCAGGTGCAGATAGTGCAGGGCGACCCAGTTCACGACGCTGAAGGTGGGGTCGAACATCCAACGCCAGGCGAGGGTGCTGAGGACGCTGGGGATGATCCAGGGCAGGAGCAGGGCTGCCCGGACGAAGCGCTGGGCTGGAAAGACCTGGTTCAGCAGGAGCGCCATCAGCAGCCCCAGTCCGAGCTTGAAGACCGTCGTGACGGCCGTATAGGTGATCGTGTTGGCGAAGGACTGGATGAAGACGGTGTCGCTGCGCTCGTACTGGTAGTTTGCGGCGCCGACGAAGTGGCCGTTGTCCCCGATCTGGGCGTTCGTCACCGAGAGCCAGATCCCGAAGAGGAACGGATAGGCCAGGAAGAGGCCAAGCAGCAGAAGCAGCGGCACCAGCAGCAGGTAGCCGAGGGGGGCCTCGCGGTCGAGGATCCGGACGCGAGGCCCCATGAGGCCACGTGCCTCGAGGCCGCGGACCGCTGCTCCCATCGGTTCAGATCACCTCAGCCCGCGCCTCAGACAGGTGTCTCGTAGATCCTCTTGAGCTTTTGCTCCGCGTCGGCGATCGCGCCCTTGGCGTCTCCCGACGTGCAGGCCTTGGCGAACATGTCCACGATCACGAACTGGACCTGCGACTGGGAGGTGGCCTTGCTGGGCTGCGCCGGCCACCCCGGCCACTTGCCCGTCGCGACGACGCCGACGAAGGGCTTCAGCTTGGGATCGGTGTTGAAGATATCGGCGTTGGTCAGCTTCTGGAACGGCCCCGCGTTGTACCCGACTGAGGCGTTCAGCCACTTGGTGTAGTTGTCCGGCTGCATCAGGTAGGCGATGAACGCCTTGGCCGTGTCGGCCTCCTGCGTCCACTTCATGACCGCGTGGTTGAAGATCAGGTTCAGGCTCTCCAGGCCCTTGGGCCCCTTCGGCATGCCGGCGTTGTTGGTTACCGCGGCGTACTTGTGGCCGGTGGCGGTCGTGTAGACCTCCTTGATGTAGATCGACGCCCCGTTCAGCGTGGCCGTGATCAGGCCGGAGTGGTAGGCCTGGTTGTTGTCCGGGTCGAGCCAGCTGAGAGTGTTCTGCGAGATGTACTGGTTCTTGAAGGTGTCGATCGCCCAGTTGACCGCGGCCAGCGTCTCCTTGGAGTTGATGGTGACCTTCTTGCCGTCGGAGCTCACCTCCCGGCCGCCGAAGTCCCAGAGCACGGGATACCACATCGTGATCGCGTCGCCGTAGGCGTGGCCGAGGCTGACCGCGATCGGCGGCAGGCTCTTCGACTTCAGCGCCTTGCCCGCGCTGGCCAGCTCGTCCCAGGTCGTGAAGAAGTCGGTCAGGCCCGCCTGCCCCCAGTAGTCGGTGCGGAAGCTCCAGGCGTTGGGCACCTGGCAGTAGGGGGTGGCGAGGTACTTGCCGCCCACTTTGCAGAAGGCGTCGTTGACAGCGTTCACGGTGCCGAGCTGGGCCTTCAGGATGTTGACGAATTCGGTGAGATCGAGGCAGGCGGTGTCGTAGAGGTGAGGCCAGCCGTACTGCATCTGGATGATGTCGGGGCCGCTCCCCGCTTCGACCGCCGACGCCGTCTTGGGCTGCAGCTGGTCGCCGCTGACGGTCTGGATGGTGACCGTCACGTTGTTGGCGGTCGAGAACTCGGCCGCCTGGCGCTTGATCTCGGCGTCGGCGGCGGGCACGAAGCTGTTCCACTGGAGAAGCTGGATCTTGGCCCCGGCGCGCGGCTTGGGGATGGTGCCAACGGCAGTGGTGGTGGAGGTGCCGTTCCCGGTGCTGCCTCCGCAGGCTTCGAGGATGGGACCCGCGGTGATGGTGGCGGCGACCAGGCCGGTGGCCTGCAGGAACCTCCGGCGCGACCAGTCGTCCTTGGCAAGGTAATCGGTGATATCCCGGATGTCCGCCATTCGGCCCCTCCTGAAGGTGCTCCGCCGGTAAGGATTAAACTCGGACCTACGCTAGCGTTTGAATTCTGGCATGTCCATCCAGCATGTGGGTGGGTTCGGCCCCGGTCGAACGGCAGCCTACCCCGCCGGAACCGCCGCGGCCGGGTAGGCGCCGAAGTAGTGAACCTCGTGGGCCTGGCGCTCGAGGTCCGCCAGCGCTTCGCCGGCCGCCTCGGGGTCGCCGACCTCGAAGTCGACGTAGAAGAGGTACTCGAAGGGCCGGTCGCGGAGTGGCCGCGAGTCGAGTCGGGTCAGGTTGACACCCCGCTCGGAGAAGGCCTGCAGGGCACCGACGAGGCTGCCCGGGCGGTGGGCGGCGATGAAGGCGAAGGAGGCCTTGCTGTTGGGCACGGCCGCCTCCGGCCGGGTCGGGATGCCTCGCTCGACGACCAGGAAGCGGGTCCGGTTGGAGGGATCGTCCTGGATGCCCTCGGCGATGATCTCGAGACCGTACCGCTTCGCGGCCGACCGGCTGGCGATCGCGCCCAGGCCGCGAACCTGGCCCTCGGCCACCTGCCGGGCAGCGCCGGCGGTGTCCATGAAGGGCACCGCCTCGACTTTGTTCTCGGCCAACCAGCGGCGGCACTGGGCCAGCGCCTGGGGATGGGAGATCGCCCGCTTGACCGGCTCGCCGTGACCCAATAGGCAGTGCCTGACCGGGTGGACGTATTCGCCCACCACCGTCAGGAGCCGGTTCTCCCAGAGCAGGTCGTTGACCTCCTGGACGATGCCGGCAAGGCTGTTCTCGACCGGCAGGACCGCCGCGTCGACCTTGCGGTCGAGCAGCGAGCGGAAGGCCAGCGCGAAATTCTCGTGCCCGATCGTGCGGGCGCCGGGGCGGACGAGCTGGGCCGCCTCGTCGGAGTAGGCCCCCGCCTCGCCCTGGTAGGCGACCGCACCGGCGCGGGGGCTCATCCCTTGGCGGCGAGCGCCGCCGCCGACGACTCGGCGTCGGGCGGCTCGAGCCAGCTCATCATCTTGCGCAGCTCGGCGCCGACCGTCTCGACCTGGTGGCCGGCGTTCTGCGCGCGCAGCTCCATGAAGCGGCGGCGGCCGCCGGACTCGTTCTCGTCGATCCACTTCTCGGCGAAGGTGCCGTCCTGGATCTCGGTCAGCACCCGCTTCATCTCCGCCTTGACGTGGGCGTCGACGATCCGTGGCCCGCTGACGTAGTCGCCGTACTCGGCCGTGTCGGAGACCGAGTAGCGCATGAAGCCGAGGCCGCCGCGGTACATCAGGTCGACGATCAGCTTCATCTCGTGGAGGACCTCGAAGTAGGCCAGCTCGGGCTGGTAGCCGGCCTCCACCAGCGTCTCGAAGCCGGCCTTGATCAACGCCGAGACACCGCCACAGAGGACGGCCTGCTCGCCGAAGAGATCGGTCTCCGTCTCCTCTTTGAAGTTCGTCTCGAGGATTCCGGCCCGGCCGGCGCCGATCCCCCTGGCATAGGCGAGCGCCCGCTCGTGGGCTCGCCCGGTCGCGTCCTGCTGGACGGCGATCAGGCTTGGGGTCCCGGCCCCCTCCTGGTAGGTGGAGCGGACGAGGTGGCCCGGCGCCTTGGGCGCGATCATGGCGACGTCGATGCCCGCGTCGGGCTTGATCTGGCCGAAATGGATCGAGAAGCCGTGCGCGAACATCAGCATGTCGCCCGGTTTGAGATTGGGCTCGATCGCCTCCCGGTAGAGTCGGGCCTGGCCGACGTCCGGCGTCAGGACCATGATCACGGTAGCGTTCTTGACAGCGTCGGCGACCTCGCTGACGCGGAGGCCGTCGGCCTCCGCCCTGGCCTTCGAGCGGCTGCCCGCGTAGAGCCCCACGGTCACGTCCTCCCCGCTCTCCTTCAGGTTGAGGGCGTGGGCGCGGCCCTGGGACCCGTAGCCGAGCACGGCGATCTTCTCGCCCACCTTGGCCGGACAATCCTTGTCGTAATACATCTTCACAGGCTTTGCTTCTCCTCCGATTTCGCGCTCCGGCCACGCGGTGCAGGGGGGAGCTCCCTCCTGCGGGCGGCACCCCCCCGGTCATAAAACATCTTCATTGCTGGGCGGTTCTCCTCATTGCGACGGGGCCGGTTCGGGCCAGCTCCTGGATCCCGAACGGCTTCAGGAATTCGATGAAGTCCTCGATCGTGTCCGTCTCGGCGGTCAGCTCGACGAGGTTGTTGCCGACGCGACGGGCGCCGTACTGCTCGACCGTCGGCGGCACCCTGTCCAGCCGCGCTATCAGGAGCTCGCGGCTGTAGGTCGGCGCCTCGGTGATGTCCTCCACCGCGATCACCTCGACCAGGCGGTCGAGCTGCTTGGCGACCTGGTCGACCTCGGCATAGCCGGCGTCGACGGTGAGGGTCATCCGGGAGCGCCCCTCGACCGTGCTCGGGCCGACGGTGATGGTCTGGATGTTGAAGCCACGCCGCCGGATCATGCCGCTGACCCGGGACATCACTCCGGGGTGGTTCTCGACGGTGACCGCGAGCAGGCGGAGGCGGTCATGCACCATTGGGCAGCTCCCAGAAGTCGTTGAGGCCCTTGCCGAGGGGGACGATCGGGTAGACGTTGGCCTCGGGGTCGATCCGGAAGTCGATCAGGAAAGGCCCCTTCGTGCTCTGCGCCTCGTCGAAGGCGGGCCCGATCTCCTCCAGCTTGTGGACCCGCCGGGCGGGCAGCCCGTAGGCGTCCGCCAGCTTGACGAAGTCCGGCATCTGGGTGAGGTCGACCTGGGAGCGGACCCCGCCATAGAAGTCGTCCTGGAACTGGCGGACCATGCCGAGCGAGAAGTTGTTGAGGAGCACGATCTTGACGTCCAGCTGGTGCTCGACCGCCACCGACAGCTCCTGCGCGGTCATCACAAAGCCACCCTCGCCGGCGACGCACCAGACATCCTTGTCGGGCCGGCCGAACTTGGCGCCGATCGCCGCCGGCAGGGCAAAGCCCATGGTGCCGGCACCACCAGAGTTGATGAAGAGGCCGGGCTTGGAGTAATTCCACCAGAGCGCCGCCCAGATCTGGTTCTGGCCGACGTCGGCGACCACGATCGCCTCGTCCTTGCAGCGCCGGTACATGTCGAGCAGCACGTCCTGCGGCTGCAGGTGGCCGTTCGACTGGGCGTACTTCAGGGGGTGCTCCTCGCGCCAGGCGTCGATCTGGGTCAGCCACTCGCCCCGGTCGGACGGTGGCGGCTGGACGTGGGGCAGCATCAGGGTCAGTGAACGCTTGGCGTCCCCGACCACCTCCAGGTGGGGGCGAACGTTCTTGCCCATCTCGCTGGCATCGATGTCGACGTGGATGAAGTGCTCGGCGCGCGGCGCCCACTCGCTCAGCTTGGCGGTGACGCGGTCGTCCACGCGCATTCCGACCATCAGCAGGACGTCGGCGTTCTGGACCGCCCGGATGTTCCAGCCCGTGCCCATGAAGCCGGTCATGTGGAGCGCCAGTGGGTGGCGAGTCGGGAACGCGCCGACGCCCAGGAGGGTGGTGCCGACCGGGGTTCCCGACCGCTCGGCGACGTCGAGCAGCTCCTGCTCGGCGTGGCTCAGGATCACGCCGTGGCCGGCCAGGATGACCGGGCGCTTGGCCTGCGCCAGCAACTCCATCGCTCGCTTCGCCATCGCGGGGTCGGGCTCGTAGGCGGGCCGGTAGCCGGGCAGCGCCGAGCAGGCCTCGTACTCCCAGTTCCCCTCCGCCTGCTGGGCGTCCTTGCAAACGTCGATCAGGACCGGGCCGGGCCGGCCGGTGGTTGCGATATGAAACGCCTCGGCCATGATCCGAGGGATGTCGTCGGCGTGCGTCACGAGGTAGTTGTGCTTGGTCACCGACTGGGTGCAACCGATGATGTCCGACTCCTGGAAGGCGTCGCTGCCGACCGTCCGGGAGGCGACCTGGCCGGTGATCGCGATCAGCGGGACGGAGTCCATGAAGGCGGTGGCGAGGCCGGTGACCAGGTTCAGGGCTCCCGGACCGGAGGTGGCCATACAGACCCCGGCGCGGCCCGTCGCCCGGGCGTAGCCGTCGGCCATGTGGGCCGCGCCCTGCTCGTGGCGGACGAGCACGTGCTTCAGCGCGGGATGCGCCGGGAGGCGCTGGTAGATCGGCAGATTGGCGCCGCCCGGGTATCCAAAGATGATCTCGACACCCTCCCGCTCGAGGGCCTCGAGGATCATGTCAGCTCCAGTCATGGCTCTTCAAAAACATCTCCTGAAAACAACTGAAGCCCCCGCCCTGTCTCGGGCGGGGGCTTCAGCGCGAAGGGGAAATCAGTTCGCGTTAGGCCCCGCCCTCAAGGGCAAGAATTACGAGTGCAAGGAGGAGGTCGCTGTCAGGCCGGGCCATCGTAGGCGGAATCGTACCTCTCCCGGCGGGATCGGTCTAGTGGGCGGAACACAAAGCCGCGCCGAATTCCATGTACGTGGAGTACCAACCTGGCTGATCGGCCGCGTCGGCCTCTAGGGCGCGCCGACCGCGACCGGGGCGAGGACCAACGCGGCCGGGCGGGCGGTCTCGGCGGTGCCGGCACGCCAGGCGGCCCAGCCGAGCGCCAGGACGCCGGCCACCACGATCCCGGGGTTGACTATGAGCAGGGCGTCGACGGCCAGGATCGCCGCCACGAGAGCGGCGCCGGTACCAAGGTCTGGATATTCGCGCAGCCTCGCCACCACAAAGACGCCCGGCAGCAGGAGAAGGACAAAGTCATGCGCGTTGAGATGCGGGCTCAGGAGAACGGAGGCCACGACCGCGATCGCCAGTCCCAATGCCGGCGGCGGGCGACGCA
>DIZV01000018.1:2552-3091 GCA_002427995.1 Chloroflexi bacterium UBA6019 | reverse complement strand
CCCTCGCCGCGGACGCTGTCGAAGTTGAGCGCGACCCGCGGGTTGAGACGCAGGTTGCGCAGGCGGACCGCCTTCAGGTGGCTGTAGACGAGCACCGTCTGGCCGTCCCAGGTGAACCAGACGGGATTCGGCTGCGGGGTCCCGTCCGGGCCGACCGTCGTCAGCCAGATCGCCTTCTCGGTTCGCAGCCTTTCTTCGACCCGCTTGCCGAGCGGCGTGGTGATGTCGATCGGGCCCTTGCTCACGAGAGGGTTATTCTCGCTCTCAACCATGGAGCTGGGATTGAAGGGCCGCCGGGCACTGGTCACCGCCGCGAGCCGGGGGCTCGGCCGCGCCTGCGCCGAGGCGCTCGCCCGGGAGGGAGCCGCGGTCTTCCTCGCCGCCCGTGACGAGGCGGCGCTGGCCGAGCTGAGCGAGCGGATCGGCGGTGCCGGGTACCGCGCCACCGACGTCTCGGTCAAAGAGCAGGTGGAGAGCCTGGTCGCCGCCGCGGTCGCGGCGCTGGGCGGGCTCGACATCCTGGTGGTCAACGCCGGTGG
>DIZV01000018.1:2027-2516 GCA_002427995.1 Chloroflexi bacterium UBA6019 | reverse complement strand
GGGCCGGATCGTCAACATCACCTCCGCCTACGTCAAGGAGCCGAGCAACCTGCTGCTGCTCTCCAACGCCTTCCGGCCCGGGGTGACGGCGATGGCCAAGATGCTCTCTTCCGAGCTGGCGCCGGCCGGGGTGACGGTGAACTGCATCGGTCCCAACTCGATCCTCACCGATCGCACCCGCTCGATCGCCCGGACCAACGCGGAGCGTGCCGGGATCAGCCTCGAGGAGCAGCTGGAGCAGAACGCCAAGGCGCTGCCGATGGCCCGCTACGGCGATGCGACGGAGCTGGGAGACCTCTGCGCCTACCTCTGCTCGGCCCAGGCCGGCTACCTGACGGGGCAGACGATCATCATCGACGGCGGCACCGGCAAGAGCATTTTCTGAAGGAGGCGCAGTGAGCATCAAGTTCGCCCAGCGGATGCAGAACCTCGGGACCGAGGGCGCCTTCGAGGTCCTGGCGAGGGCCCGCGCGCTGGAGGCGGAGGGCA
>DIZV01000018.1:592-1859 GCA_002427995.1 Chloroflexi bacterium UBA6019 | reverse complement strand
TACGGGGCGATGCACGCCGACTACACCCACTACACGCCGGCCGGCGGCATCCTCGAGGTGCGCCAGGCGGTCGCGGACTTCCTCAACCGGCGGCTGGGGACGGACGTCAAGCCGCTCGAGGTCGTCATGGTCCCGGGCTCCAAGAACGTCCTCCTCTTCACCCTGCTGAGCTGCATCGAACCCGGCGACGAGGTGATCCTGCCCGACCCCGGTTACCCGGTCTACGAGTCGCTGGTGCGCTTCATCGGCGCCCGGCCGGTGCCGATCCGCCTCCGCGAGGAGCGCGAGTTCCGGATGGACCTCGCCGAGCTCTCCTCGCTGGTGACCGACCGCACCCGGCTCCTGATCGTCAACACGCCGCAGAACCCGACCGGCGGTGTCCTGACGCGGGACGACGTCGAGTTCATCTCGCGCCTGGCGGTCGAGCGCGACCTGCTCGTCCTCTCGGACGAGATCTACTCCCAGATCACCTACGGCGACTTCCAGCACGTCTCGCTCCTCGCCCAGCCCGGGATGCGCGAGCGCACGGTGCTGCTCGACGGGATGTCGAAGGCCTACGCGATGTGCGGCTGGCGGCTTGGCTACGGGGTCGCGCCACGGGAGCTGGCGGCGAAGATGGAGACGTTGATGATCAACAGCTCCTCCTGCGCCGCGGCCTTCACCCAGATGGCGGCGATCGAGGCCTTCGGCGCGCCCGAGTCGGACCGGGCGGTGAAGCGGATGGTCGGCGAGTTCGGGCGCCGCCGTGACCTCATGGTCGACGGCCTGAACCGGATCCCGGGCTTCCGCTGCGCTCGCCCCGAGGGCGCCTTCTATGCCTTCCCGAACGTCGAGGGCACGGGCATGGACGAGCAGGTGATGGCCGACCGGCTGCTCGCCGAGGCGGGTGTGGCAGTTCTCCCGGGCACCGCCTTCGGCGCCGGCGGCAAGGGGTACATCCGGCTCGCCTACACCCAGTCCGACGCCAACCTGGCCGAGGCGCTGCGGCGGATCGAGCGCTTCATCGCCGCCGGTTAGAGTGCTGCGACAAGCTTCGTGCCGCCGCTTCGTTCAGAAGGAGTGTCGATGAGCATCGCCAGGACCGGGGCCGGGAGGGAGGAATAGCTCCCAAGAAGCCTGAGAAGGCTGCGCTGAACTCTCTTCGCGGTGGTCGCGGCCGTTACGCCGCCGATGCCGTGTGGGTGCCGCAGACCGAGGCCGCCGCCCCGGTTTGGGGAGACGGCGAACGCCCCGCCTGGCTGGTCTCCGACGAGCTCCAGCCGAAGAA
>DIZV01000018.1:0-309 GCA_002427995.1 Chloroflexi bacterium UBA6019 | reverse complement strand
CTCCCCGGCGTCCGGCCCTTCACCCCGCCGGAGGCGATCGTCGCGGCGCCGGCGCCGGCTCTGCCCGCGACCGCGCCCGGGGCTCCGGCCGGGGAGGTTGCAGGACCGGAGGCGCCAGCACCGCCGGCCGCACCACCCGGGATCGACTGGCCGGAGTCGGTGCCACCGGCCCCCGAGCCGTCGGCCCCCGGGCCGGCGGCGCCCCACCGCGACTGGCGGCCGCAGGCCGTACCTCCCCCGCCGGCGCCCGAGCCGCCCGCCGAGATCACTCCGGCGAGCACCGGCCAGCCCGCCCCCCCGGACTGGGGC
>DIZV01000023.1 GCA_002427995.1 Chloroflexi bacterium UBA6019 | reverse complement strand
TCCGAAACCAAAGGCGGCGGGGATGGTCGCCAGCGCCACCATCCGGCCGACGTCGGAAGCGATCATGAGCGGCCGCCGCCGGAGCCGGTCGGCGTAGACGCCGGCGATGAGGCCGAGGACGGGGAAAGGCAGGAACTCGAGCGCGGTGAGGAGGCCCACCTGGAACGGCGTCGCGTGGAGGAGCAGGATGGCGACCGTTGGCACCGCCAGTAGGCTGACCTCAGTGCCCGCCTCACTGACGGTCTGCCCGACCCAGAGCCGCATGAAGTCGCCGTTTCGCCAGAGCCTGCCGCCCAGCGCGCGATCCCACAAGCCGGCCCCTCTCCCCTCTGCCACGGGGAGGTATCCTCGCAGGTCCCTCTGAGCGGCCAGGGCGGGGCTGGAGGGAGAAATCCTGAACCCGAGTTTGTTAAGAGCGGGTGCGTAAGCCGCGTGGCGCGACCGTAAAGTTGTCCGAATGGCGCAGACGACGATCCCCGCCCGCAAGGAAGTCCCCCTCGAACATACCTGGGACGCGGCCAGCGTCTTCGCCGATGACGAGAGCTGGGAGACGGAGCTGCACGCCATCGAGCGCCGTCTGCCCGACCTGGCCGAGTTCCGAAGCCACCTCGCCGACGGCCCGGGCACCCTCGCCGACTGGTTCACCACCGCCGAACAGGTCGCCCGCTCCTTCGGGATGGTGAACGTCTACGCCTACATGTTCTTCGCGGTCGACAGCACCGACCAGGCGGCCACCTCGCGCTGGGAGCGCGCTCGCGGCTTGGGCAGCCGGGTGGAGGCGGCGATGTCGTTCGCGGAGCCGGAGTTGCTGGCGATCGGCATCGAGACCCTCCGCACGTGGGCCCGGGAGGAGCCGCGACTGGCCGCTTTCGAGCACTACTTCGAGGTCGTCGAGGCCAAGCGCGCCCACGTTCGCAGCGCCGAGGTGGAAGAGCTGCTCAGCCAGTCGGCCGACCCCTTCGGCAGCGCCGCCGGCATCCACGGCGTGCTGGCCAACGCCGACCTCTGCTTCGACCCCGCGGTCGCCGGTGATGGGGACCAGCACGAAGTTGCGCAGGGCACCATCACCGCCCTCCTCGCAAGCCCCGATCGCGACCTCCGGCGGACGGCCTGGGAGAACTACGCCGACGCCCACCTCGCCTTCAAGAACACGATGGCCGCCTGCCTTGCCACCGGCGTCAAGAGGGACGTGCTGGTCGCCCGCGCGCGCCGCTACCGCTCGTCGCTGGAGGCAGCCCTGACGCCAAACCACATCCCGCTCGAGGTGTTCGGGAACATGCTCGACACCTTCCGGCTGAACCTGCCGACCTGGCATCGCTACTGGGCGGTGCGGCGGAGGGCCCTCGGCCTCGACCGCCTCCACGTCTACGACACCCGCGCCGCGCTGACCCGGGACCTGGAACCGCTGCCCTTCCGGCAGGCGGTGGAATGGGTGCTCCAGGGCGTCGCGCCGCTGGGAGACGAGTACGCGCAGGTGCTGCGTCACGGTGTTCTCGAGCAGCGCTGGGTGGACATCTACCCGAGCAAGGGCAAGCGGATGGGCGCCTTCTCGATGGGCGCCCCGGGGACCCACCCCTTCATCTTCATGAGCTACAACGACGACATCTTCAGCATGTCGACCCTCGCGCACGAGATCGGCCACTCGATGCACAGCTACTACACCCGCCAGACCCAGCCCTACGTCTACGCCCGCTACGGCCTCTTCGTCGCCGAGGTGGCGTCGAACTTCCACCAGGCGCTGGTTCGCGCCCACCTGCTGCGGACCAACCCTGAACCCGAGTTCCAGATCTCGGTGATCGAAGAGGCGATGGCCAACTTCTATCGCTACTTCTTCGTGATGCCCTCACTCGCCCGCTTCGAGCTCGAGGTGCACACGCGCATCGAACGCGGTGAGGCGCTCACCGCCGAAAGCCTCAACGAGCTGATGGCCAGCCTGATGCTGGAGGTCTATGGCGACGAGGTCGAGCTCCGGCCGGGCGACCGCGAGCGGGTCGGCAGCACCTGGGCCCAGTTCCACACCCACCTCTACAGCAACTTCTACGTCTACCAGTACGCCACCGGCATCGCCGGGGCCAACTGGCTCGCCGAGCGGGTGCTGGATGACGACCCCGGTGCCGCCGAGCGCTACCTGGCCTTCATCCGGTCTGGCAGCGCGCTCTTCCCTCTCGAGGCGCTCCGCGTCGCGGGCGTCGACATGACCAGGCGGGAGCCGGTGGAGAAGGCCTTCGCGGTGATGGCGGCGATGGTCGACCGACTTGAACAGCTGGTCGAGGAGCGGGTGCCCAGTACGCCGTACTAGTTCTCAGTCGCCGCTGATCGACATCGCGGAACCCTCCTGGAACGTACGCTCGACCACCCGGTGTGACGCCAGCCGCCGGCCGGGCAGCAGGACCCGCAGCGAGGCGACGATCAAGGCCGCGTTGCGGACCGCGATCATCCCCAGGAAGGTCCCCGTGTAGGGCAGCGGCCCGGGCGTGCCGAAGATGTGGTCGTTCACGTAGAGGACGGGGTAGATGAGCGTCGTGCAGGCGCAGATCAGCAGCCACACGACGTCGACGCCCTCGACCTCAGCCACCAGCGGCAGCGCCCAGATCAGGTACTGCGGGCTGAAGACCTTGCTCGTGAGGAGGGTGACGCAGATCGCGGCCAGGAAGGCCCGGCCGAGGTCGAGGTGGCCCCGCCAGGCGCGCCAGTAGATCCAGCCGAGACCGGCGATGCCGGCGAGGGACGAGACGACCATGATCCCGCCGTCGAGCGGTCCGACCAGGTTGTAGGAGCTCCACCCGTGCTCGGTCACCGCCGAGAAGCCGGCGAAGCTCCCGAACCAGAGAAGGGTCGCACCCAGAGACTCGACCTGGAGCGGCCGCTGGGCGGCGTAGTAGAAGGTGGAGAGGGAGTCCCAACCTTCGACCAGGAAGCCAATCGTGAAGCTGGCGGCGACCAGCGCGGCGACCGCCGCAACGCCGGTCGCCACCGGCTTTCGCCAGGGCCGGCCGTGCGCCGTGAGATAGCTCCGGTGATCGATCATCAGGAGTGGTAGCAGCACGATCGGGTAGAGCTTGAGGAGCGCCCCGGCGGCCAGGAACAGGTAGGCGGGGAGGTAATGGCGGCGGTTCGCCGACCAGAGCGCTGCCAGGGTGAGCAGGGCGGGCACCAGGTCGAAGCGGCCAAGCAGCGCGCCGGTGGCGCCGAGCAACAGGTAGACGGCGTACACGGTGGCGCGGTGGCGCGAGCTGAAGCGGATGAAGGCGAGGTATCCGAGGAGGAAGATCGCCGCCATCCAGGCGGCGTAGACGGTTACGAAATCCCAGAGCGGCGGCAGTACGGAGAGGCTGAAGACCGCCAGCGAGAGGGGCGGGTACTCGATCGGAAGGGCGTGGAAGGCGTGCGTGCCGGTCCAAAAAGCCATCGCATAGCGGTGGTAGACCCTGATGTCGCCGGCCCCGAAGGGACCGTGGATGGCGAACACCACGAGGCCCAGAAGGCACACGCAGAGAAGCGCGACATCGAGTGTGTTTTCGTTCAGGAGCACCCGGAGGGAGGCGCCACGAGCCGTCCGGCGTAAGATCACGTCACCTTCTATCCTGCCCGAAGGCAGGGGTACTTTGCCGCCAACCGACTATCCGGTATCCAGCCGTTGGGTTTGCGAAACGGGAACCGCCCTGGCGGTGCTTTGCTTCCCCGGGCTCTTGCCCAGCCCGCGGCGAGGTGTTGGCGGGCTTTATTCCCGGCGCTGGTGGCCCCGCGCGGCCCTTCCCCGGTAGAGCTCGGTGTCGGCCCGGGCCAGGAGAGTCGCCCGGTCGTCGCCATTGTGGAGCTCGGCCAGTCCGACGCTGAACTGCTGGCCCCGAGCCCGGGCGGTCTGCTGGGCGGCGCCCAGAATCCTGCCGGCCGCCTCCAGGTGGGCATCGGGAAGGACGCAGCAGAACTCGTCTCCGCCATAGCGGAAGATGGCGTCCTCCGCCCGCAGCCGGCCGGTGAGAACGCCCGCCACGTCCTTCAGGAGGGCGTCGCCGGCGGCGTGGCCGCGGCTGTCGTTCACCGCCTTCAGACCATCGATGTCGACGAAGGCGACCGTGAGTGGCGCCTTCCTCCGTCGGGCGCGGGAGATCTCGCGGTCGAGCGTCGCCAGGCCGCCCGCTCGGCGCATGATGCCAGTCAGCTCGTCGAAAGCGACCTTGTCCCGGAGCAGTGCGAGCTCGTGCAGGTCGAGCCCGGCAAGCCGGGCCGGGGCGATGCCAAGCTCCGCAGCGAGGGCGACATGGCCCCTCCCGACGTACTCCCGCTGGGCGGCCGCGCCGAGCCGGAGGAGCGCCACCAACCAGATCGCGAACAGCAGTGGAAGACCAGCGAAGGCGACCGCGAGACCGACCGGGAAGGACTGGATGACGATCAGCCCCGGCTGGGGGCTGAGCTCGGGGTCGCGCGGCACGGCTGAGCGGCCCGGCCGCGAGGCGCCACCTACCGCCGGCGAGGAGGGTACCGGAAGGGCAACGCCGCCGCTCGTGATCAAGCCGACCCCGCCGGCGCCGGCAGCCACGACCGGGAGCGATCGCGGAGTCGGGAGGGAAGCTGCTGGTGCGACGCTCCGGATGGGCAGGGACGGGAGCAAGGCGGGTGCCGGACTCGTCGCCGGCAGCAGGGTCACGGCCGCTGCGGCGGGCATTGCGACGGCGGGGGCGGCCACCGGTGCCGTTACCGCCGCGTGCTTGCCGTGGAGCTTTGGTTTCAGCAGACCCGGCGGCCCCGCCTGGTGGGCGCGAGACTTCGGCGAGGGGGCAGCCGACACATCCACCTTGGTCAGGCCCAGGAGGCTCACCGCGGCGGCCGCGACGCAGACCGCTTTGAGTATCGTGCCAGGAGTCAAGCTGAGTCCGCCGGTATCAATGCGGGAGGGCGACACTGCGAAGGCAACGGCCGGCAGCTGGCAATCCTTGCGCCCAACGCTGGGGGCCGGGTTCCGCCCTTCCGGACGGTTGAGTATGGTGAACGCGGTATGCCCACCTGGCTCGATCGCGAAGTCGAAAAGGCGGTCGTCCGGTTGCTCCTCAACGGTGAGGAGGTCGAATTCCTGGCCCCGGTCCACAAGACTCTCCTCGAAGTTCTCCGCGAGGACCTGGGCCTCACCGGCACCAAGCACGGCTGCGAGCTCGGTGAGTGCGGAACCTGTACGGTCCTGATCGACGGGCGACCCCAGCTTAGCTGCCTCGTGCTCCCCCTGCAGGTCGAGGGCCGGCCGGTGACGACGATCGAAGGGATGGCCGCGGGAGCTTCCGACCACCCTCTCCAGGCCGCCTTCGCCGAGCTCGGGGCGGCCCAATGCGGCTACTGCACCCCGGGCATGCTCCTGGTGGCGAAGTCGCTTTTGGAGGCCAACCCGAGACCGAGCCGGGCCGAGATCCAGGAGGCGTTGGCGGGCAACCTCTGCCGCTGCACCGGGTACGCGAAGATCCTGGAGGCGGTCGAGCTGGCAGCGAGCCGAATGGTCGCCACATGACCGTGCCCGACCGAACCGGCTCCGTAGGCAGGTCCTACCCACGCCTGGACGGCTCGGCCAAGGTGAGAGGCCAGGCGGTCTACGCCGACGACATCGCCCTGCCGCGGATGCTCCACTGCAAGATCCTCCGCGCCCAGGCGCCCCACGCCCGAATCCTGTCGATCGACGCCTCCGCCGCCCGCCGGCTGCCGGGCGTGGTCGCCATCATCACCGGCCGCGACCTGCCGATCCGCTTCGGGATCCTCCCGGTCAGCCAGGACGAGGCTGCGCTGGAGGAGCACAAGGTCCGCTACGTCGGCGACCCGGTGGCCGCCGTCGCCGCGGTCGACGAGGAAACGGCCGCAGCGGCCTGCGAGGCGATCGAGGTCGAGTACGAGCTGCTGACGCCGGTGATGACGATTGAGGAGGCGCTCAAGGAGGCGACCGACGAGCCGATCCAGGAGTCCTTCTCGCGGCGCCGGGACAACATCCACCGCCTGGTCAGTTACGAGTTCGGCGACCTCGAGGCCGGCTTCGCCGCGGCCGACCACGTCCGCGAGGACGTCTTCTTCTTCCAGGGCAACACCCACCTGCCGATGGAGCAGCATTCGGCGATCGCCAGCCATGTTGACGGCCGGCTGACGCTCTGGTCGAGCACCCAGGTCGTCCACTACGTCCACCGCGCCCTGAGCCGGGTGCTGGAACTGCCGATGAACCGAATTCGAGTCATCGGCGCCGTCCATGGCGGGGGTTTCGGGGGCAAGACCGACCCCTTCGCCCACGAGATCGTGGTGGGCAAGCTGGCGATGCTGACCGGCCGCCCGGTCAAGTGCACGCTGACGCGCGAGGAGGTCTTCTACGCCCACCGCGGTCGCCACCCGACGCTGCTCTGGTACCGCACGGGGGTGACCCGGGACGGCCGGATCACGGCCATGCACCTGCGGACCGCTCTCGACGGCGGGGCCTACGGCTCCTATGGCGCGGCTTCGGTCTTCTACACGGGCACCCTCCAGACCGTCACCTACGACATCCCCGCCTACAAGTTCGAGGGAGTCCGCGTCTACACCAACAAGGCGCCCTGCGGACCCAAGCGGGGACACGGCACCCCGCAGGGACGGTTCGGGATCGAGCTCCACCTGGAGAAGATCGCCCACGAACTGGGGCTCGACCCCGTGGAGGTCAAGCGGCGCAACTTCGTCAAACCCTTCAGCCGGACCGTCAACTGGCTGCGGGTGACCTCCTGCGGCCTCGAGGAGTGCACGGCGAAGGTGCTGGAGGCCTCCGGCTACGCTCAACGGGAGCGGCGCACCGGGCACGGGATGGGGTTCGCGATCAGCGCCTACATGAGCGGGGCGGGAACCGCGATCTACTGGAACGACATGCCGCACTCCGAGGTCCAGGTCAAGGTCGACCGGACCGGGGCGACGGTCTACTGCGGAGCCATGGACATCGGCCAGGGCTCGGATATGGTCCTGGCCCAGATCGCGGCCGAGGAGCTGGGCATTGAGCCGCGTGACGTGCGGCTCGTCACCGCCGACACCGACCTGACGCCGGTCGATCTCGGCTCCTACTCCTCGCGGGTGACGTTCATGGCCGGCAACGCTGCGCTCGAGGCGGCCCGCAAGATGCGGGCTCTGCTGGTCGAGGCGGTGGCGGATCGGATGGGTGTCGCCGATCTCGAGGAAATCGATGTCGGCGGTGGAAGGATCGGCGAGTTCAGCTTCGAAGAGGCGTGCGTCATCGCCACCACCCGCTTCGGCGCCCTCAGCACGACCGGGTCCTACAAGCCGCCGCGGATCGGAGGGCCGTTCAAGGGCTCCGGCGTCGGCCCCAGCCCGGCCTACTCCTACAGCGCCGCCGTGGTCGACGTGGAGGCCGACCCACGGACCGGGATCGTCACCGTCGGCAAGGTCTGGATCGCCCACGACATCGGCCGCTCGATCAACCCGTTGCTGGTCGTGGGCCAGGTCGAGGGCGGCGTCTACATGGGACTGGGCGAGGCGCTGATGGAAGAGCAGGAGTACCGCAAGGGCCTCCACAAATGGCCCTCCATGCTGGAGTACAAGTCGCCGACCTTCCTCGATACTCCGCCGATCGAGACCTTCCTCGTCGAGACGATCGACCCAGAGGGTCCCTACGGAGCCAAGGAGGCGGGCCAGGGGCCCCTGCTGCCGGTGATCCCCGCGGTCAACGCCGCCGTCTTCGACGCCCTCGGTGTATGGGTGGACGAGACCCCGATCACCCCCGAGAAGGTGCTTCGTGCGCTTGACGCGAAGGCCAAGGGCAAACCTCCCCGCCACGGCCCGCGGTCCTTCCCCGCCGTGCCCTACGGCGAACCGATCCGGGTCGACCCCCCGGCCCGCGACGACCTTCGGGTCGGCGCCGAGCTCGAGGCGGCGTTCGGGCAAACCCCGGGGGCGCACTAGCCTCGTGCTCCGCCTGCCCCGGCTCCGCTACCTCCGCCCGGCGTCGGCCCAGGAGGCGGCGACGGTGGCCGAGGACCTCGGCACCCGCGCGATGCTGGTCGCCGGTGGAACCGACCTCTTCCCCAACCTCAAGCGGCGGCAGTTCGACCCCGAGATCCTGATTCAGGTGCCCAGCCTGCCGGGGATCGTAAAGGAGGCCGGGGGGTTCTCTCTCGGCGCCACCGTGACACTGGCGCAGGCCGCGGCCGACCCCGGACTGCAGGTGTTCCTACCCGGCTTCGCCGAGGCGGCCGGCCTCGTCTCTTCGCCGCCGCTGCGCAACGCCGGCACGCTGGGTGGCAACCTTTGCGTCGACACCCGCTGCAACTACTACAACCAGAGCCACGAGTGGCGGAAGTCGATCGGCTTCTGTCTCAAAAAGGACGGCGAGATCTGCCTCGTCGCGCCGGGAAGCCCGCGCTGCTGGGCGGTCTCCTCCTCCGACACCGCCCCGGTGGCGTTGGTCCTCGGTGCAACGGTCGAGCTGACCGGGCCGGAGGGTTCGCGGATGATCCCAGCCTCAGCGCTCTATCGCGACGACGGGATGGAGTACCTGGCCAAGGAGCCCTACGAGGTGCTGTCGGCGATCCAGCTGCCGGCCGAGCCGGGCGTCCGGACGGCCTATGTCAAGCTCCGCCGGCGAGGCTCGATCGACTTCCCAATCGCCGGCGCGGCGGTCGCTCTCAAGCTCGACGGCGACATCGTCGTGAGCTGCCGGATCGCGCTTTCGGCGGTTGCGTCGCACCCCCTCGAGGTGCCTGGCGCGGGTGAGTTCCTGGCCGGCAAGCGCCTCGACCAGGAGGCGATCACCGCCGCCGCCGAGCTCGCGGCCAAGCCGGCCAAGCCACTGGACAACACCGACCTCACCCATTTCTGGCGCAAGAAGATGGTTCGCGTCGTGGTCGAGCAGGCGCTCGCGGCGGCGGCCGCGCGGAGCGCCTAGGACTGACTAGGCCGCGCTGGCCGCCGGCAGGGTGCTCGGCCGCAGCGTCGCCGGCTCCTTGGCATTGAGCCGGTCGAGCATCGCCAGGGCCGCCCAGAGGATGACGATCCCAGCAACCTGGAGAGGCGTGATGGACTGCCGCGGCGTCACCAGGAAGACGTTGACGAGGACGCCTGTGATGGGGAAGGCAAGCTCGGCCAGTGTTGCCATCGCCGCCGGCGTGCTGGCCAGGCCCCGGTAGTAGAGAAGCATGGCCAGGAGGCCGGGAAGCAGGGCAAGGCCGAGGTAGAGAGGCGCGTCCTCCGGCCGGTAGGTCGTGAAGGCGGCGAAGCCGCCCTCCAGCCAGAGGACGGTGGCAAGAGCCGGAAGCGCGGTCGTGAAACGGAGCCCGGTCAGAGCGGTGAAGCTGACGTCAGCGAGCGCGTAGCGGCCGAAGACGGTGGCCGCTCCCCAGAGGGCTGAAGCCCCAAGCGCGAAGAGCGCCGCCGCGACGTGGAAGTCGGCCAGGCCGTCCTGTGGCCGGAAGGGGTCCGGGATCGCGATCAGGTAGGCGCCGACCAATGCCACCGGCACCATGGTCCAGGCCGCCGGCGCCAGCCGCTCCCGGAGCCAGAGGCTGGCCAGGATGATCGCGATCAGCGGCTGCGTCTTCTGGAGCAGGAGGGTCTCGATGAAATGGCCGTAGCCAAAGGAGATCGTGAAGAGCACGGTGGCGAGACCGGAGGCTCCGATGCCGATCGCGGCGATCGCGGCCCACTGGCGGCGGTTGAGACGGCGGATCTGGGCTCGGGCGAGCCAGAGCAGCGGCACCGAGCAGACGGTCAGGATCACGTGCTCAAGCAGGACCAGCTGGGTTGACTGGATGAGGCGGTCGGCGGAGAGGTGGCGGAGAAGTGGTGCCCGGAAGAGGGCGTCGGTGCCCCAGAGCATCGCCCCAAGGGCCACCAGGACGACGGCGAAGCGGTCGGCCATGCGGCTCATAAGGCTATTGAATGGGAACCGGGGCAGGAGAATTCCTGGCCGGCCCGGGATCCTTGGCTGAGATGAGGCCGCATCTTCGGCGGCACGGCCGCCGAGGGCTACCGGCTGGGCGGAGCGAGTGCCCGCTCCCTCCCGGCGAGCAAGGGGCCAAGGGCCCGGCTGAGCAGATAGACGGCGAAGCTGAGGGTGGCGACGAAGAAGCTCGTCGGGTAGGGGGTGAAGAGCCCGAGCAGAATCCCTCCCATGGTGCACGCAAGGGCGATCGCCACCGCCAGCAGGGTCGCGACGAGAGGCCTGACCGATAGCTTCTGGGCCGACGCCGCGGGGGTGATGAGCAGCGTCAGCACGAGCAGCACGCCGACCACCTGGATCGCCTCCGCCACCGCGATGGCGAGGATCAGCAGGAAGCCGATCGAGAGCAGCCGCACCGGGACGCCGCGAGCCTCGGCTACCTCGGGGTCGACGCTTGCGAAGGTGAGCGGGCGGCTGATCGCAGCCAGCGCCGCCACCGTGGCGAGGCCCAGGACGAGGAGAAGGATCACGTCCTGCCTTCGCACCCCGGTGATGGTCCCGAAGAGGATGCTGAATGCCTGGGAGGCGTAGCGGCTGTCGAGGGTCAGGAAAAGCACGCCGAGGCCGAGCCCGAAGGCGAGGACGGAGCCGATCGCCACGTCGCGGTCCCTCAGCCGCACACCCAGGGTGCCGATGCCGATCGACGCGAGCAGGGCGCCGGCGAGCAGCCCGAGCACGGCGTCGAAGCCAAAGAACACGGCAGCGGCAGTACCGGTGAAGCCGACCTCGGCGATTCCATGGACGGCAAAAGACATGTTGCGGAGGACGACGAAGCGGCCGACCAGCCCCGCCACGATGGCGATGATGACGCCCGCGAGGATCGCGTTCTGGACGAAGTCGTAGCCCAGCAGGCTCATGGCCGGGGTCGCACCACCGGTTCGTGGGCATGCCCGTGGTGGTCGCCCAGCGGCTCCATCGCCTCAGCTACGACGAGCACCCGGCCGTGGACCCGGAGCACATCCACCTGGGAGCCATAAAGCTCGGTCATCGCGGCGGTCGTCAACACCTCATCCGGCGTTCCCTGCGCCCAGCGTCCGCCGGCGACGGCGAGGACCCGGTCGGTGAAGGCGAGCACCGGGTTGATGTCGTGGGTGACGAAGACGACTGTGCCGCCGGTCCGCTCGGACCACCCCTGGAGCAGGTCGACGACCTCGCGCTGATGATGGAGGTCCAGGCTCAGCAGCGGTTCGTCGCAGAGCAGCAGGCGCGGGTCTCCGACCAGCGCCTGGGCGATCCGGAGCCGCTGTTGCTCACCCCCCGAGAGTCGGCCGACGGCGACGTCGGCCAGCGCCCGGGCACCAACCGCCGTCAGCGCCTCCTCGACCCGTCGCCTGGTGTCGGCGCCGCCCCGACCGAACCCCCAGCGCGTCCCGTCGACGCCGAGCGCAACCAGGTCCCGGGCGCGAAGCGGGACGTCTTGATCGAGCTCGCCGCGCTGGGGCACGTAGCCGATCCGAACGTCCCCTCGCCGCGGGGTCCGGCCGAGCACCTCGACGATCCCGCTCGCGAGGCGCATCCCCAGCAGCACCTTCAGCAGCGATGTCTTCCCAGCGCCGTTGGGACCGATGACGGCAAGGAAGTCTCCGGCCTTGAGGGCCAGCGACAGATCCGCCCAGATCAGCCGTTCGCCCAGCATCAGCGTCGAGTTCTCGATCCGGATCGCGAGCTCGCTCATCTGCCGAGCGCGGCGCCCAGGGCGTCCAGCTGATCGAGCTGCCATTGCTGGTAGGTCTTCCCGGCGGGCTCGGTCTCGCTGATTCCGACGACCGGGACGCCACTGCGCCGGGCGAGGTCGCGGATCGCGGAGGTGATCGGGGTCACGGCCTGGCTGTTGTAGAGCAGGACCTTGACGCGGTGCCCGGTGAGCAGGTCCTCCTCCTCGGCCACCGCCCGCGTCGGAGGGTCGTTGCCCTCCTCGACCGCCTTCATGAAGGCCTCGGGCGAGCGGACCGTCAGACCCAACGCCTGCGCCATGTAGCCGAAGACCGCCTCCGTGAAGGCCACCGGCGTGCCCCGGACGCGGGTCCTGAGCGCCGCCACGCGCTCGCTGACCGAGGTCAGTGCGGCCAGGAACAAAGCGAGGTTGGCCCGGTAGGCGTCACCGTTGGCAGGGTCGATGCGGACGAGGGAGTCGGCTACCATCTGGGCCACCAGCGGCATGACAACCGGGTCGTACCAGAGATGGGGATTGGCGCCGTCACGCACGCCGACCAGCCCCTGGACGTTGATCACAACCCGTCCAGCCCGGGGCGACGCCTCCAACAACCGATCCATGAAGGCGTCATAGCCGAGCCCGTTCTCGATCACGAGCCGGGAGTCGGCGACGGCGCGCGCGTTTGCGGCGCTGCTCTCGTACTGGTGAGGGTCGGCGTTGGGATTGCTGAGAAAGGCATAAACCCGGAGCTTCGAGCCGCCCAGCTGGTGGAGCAGGTCGCCATAGAAGTTCTCCCCCGCGCTGACCGTGATCGCGCCCGGGTCGGAAGGATAGACCGGGGGCGCGGACGGGACTGCGAGCTCACACCCGCCCCCCGCCGCTGCCAGCAGGACGGCGAGTGCCAGGATGGGTTTTGAAAGTCGATTGCACAAGCCCACGAGTGGACAGTAACAGCCGGTCCACCGATTATGCAAATGACTTGCGCTTAGGGAAGCGCGAGGCAGTCGGGGCAGAGCCCGAGCAGGACCAGCCGGTGCGCCTGGAGCCGGAAACCGGTGGACCGCTCGATCTCGTCGGCGGCCTCTTCAACGATGCAATCGGGCACCACGCTGACATCGCCGCAGCGCTCGCAGCGGACATGCTCGTGGTGCTCGCCCGACGCCTCGTATCGCGCCTTCCCATCGCCCAGCTCGACCCGCTGCGCAACGCCTCGGCGCTCGAGCAAGACGAGCGACCGGAACACCGACGAATAGTCGGCGGGGATCTTCGCCTGGTGGAGGTCGCGCTGTAGCTCCTCGATCGTCCAGCCGTGGCGCGATGGATCGAGGAGCCGTTCGGCGACCGCGTCCCGGACGTGGCTGGGCCGTGACATCCCGGTCAGCCTAGCTCATGCGCAAGCTACTTGCCAAACTCCCCCCCCGTAGCGGCCGGCGATCTAACATCGGCGGGCCAGCAGTCAGCCCAACAGGGAGGTTCAAGAGTCATGATGCAGCCCCAAACCGCCGCCCAGCGGCCCGAGGTCCAGCGCGAATGGGTCACCACGGCGTTCCAGATCGACGGCTACCGGGTCGCCAAGAACCTCGGACTGGTGCGCGGCATAATCGTTCGCTCGCGCAGCGTTGTCGGCAACTTCGGCGCCAGCATCCAGCGGATCTTCGGGGGCAACATCACGCTCTACACCGACATGTGCGAGCACGCCCGTGAGGACGCGTTCCGGATCCTGCTCCAGCACGCTGCCGCGCTCGGCGCCAATGCGGTGATCGGCGTCCGCTACGACGCGACCGAGATCATGCCCGGGGTTTCCGAGGTGCTCTGCTACGGCACCGCCGTCGTGCTCGACCAGGCCACCGGCTGAATCGCCGGCCACCTGGCGGGGGAAGTTATTTGCTCGCGCACAGGTTTTATCTGTCGTGAGCACCACTGAAACCGACCCCTACAAGGCCTTCAACGAGAACCTGATCGCCGACCTCCGCGCGAATGGCGGGAAGGCGACCTCGGGGCCCTTCGTCGGCCGGCCCGTCCTGATCCTGACCAACATCGGCGCCAGGACCGGTGAGGTCAGGGAGACTCCCCTCGCCTACAGCCGCGATGGCGAGCGCTTCGTCGTGATCGCCTCCAAGGGTGGCGCGCCGACCCATCCCGCCTGGTTCCACAACCTGGTCGCCAACCCCGAGGTCAAGGTCGAGGTGCTGGGCGAGGAGTTCAAGGCGCGAGCCCGGGTGGCCGAGGGCGCGGAGCACGACCAGCTCTATGCCGCACAGGCGGCGGAGATGCCGACCTTTGCGGAGTACCAGAAGAAGACCGAGCGGAAGATCCCGGCCATCGTGCTCGAGCGGATCAGCTAGAGCAAAGAACCCCAAGCTTCCCGCTAGCGGCGGGTCGGCGGCTCCAACCAAAGGGTGGCGGGGATGGATTGGAATCGAACCCTCCCGGGACGGCTATGCGCCGCCCGCCCTGATCGGCTTCGGGCATGTGATTTCCACCTCAGCTCACCGCTTTCTTCACGAGCGCGCCGATCCTTGCCTCTTCGGCGGCGGTCAACTCCGTCAG
>DIZV01000179.1 GCA_002427995.1 Chloroflexi bacterium UBA6019 | reverse complement strand
TAGATGCCGATCACCGCCGGCTTCAGCCGCTCCACCTCCGCCAGCACCTCGTGCCGCTCCATGAAGGTGTGGTCGAGGTGGCGGACGCTGTAGCCGGCATTGCGGAGCGCCGAGCTCAGGTAGGCGAGTCCAAGCGAGGGCATGATCCAGTGCCGGCCCCGCCGCGGCGCCCGCTGGGGATAGATGAGGACGACATCCACCTGGTTCATTGCGCTCACCTCACTTGGCGTTGCTTACCGACAACTGGTACTCGGCTCCCGAAAAACCGGGGCCGAAGACGTACTCGATGCCGCTGAAGTCGATGTCGGGCCGACGGATCTCGCGGGCCGCGTACATGCCGTCGACGGCGGGAAGTCGGGGCAACGACCACTCGACCCCGAGGGTGCCGGAGCGGAACCGTCCCCAGCCGCCCCGGACCGGTTGCCAGGGGCCGACGGCCGCGCCGATCCTGGCCCCGTTCGGGTCGGCGAAGTCGTCGAAGCGGCTCGACTGCTCATTCAGCAGCACCACCTGCTGGTAGCCCGCGGCGAGGCGGGTCGCCTGGACGGTTATGTAAATGACACCGCCGCCGACTTGATAGGTGACCACGACCTCGCCCCGGCTCGGCACCGCGAGGAAGGAGCGGTCGGAGTCGGCTCCGCGGCGGTCGAGCTCGAAGGTCTTGACCCAAGCCGGGGAAGCGGCCGTGGAGATGTCGACCACGGTGGCCGTTGCGCTGAAGTAGTCGCCGTCCGGGTAGCGGACGAGCGGGGCTCCAAATCCCATCCCCTCGCCGCTTGACGGACCACTCGCCGTTTCGAGGACAAGGCCCTTGGCCAAGCCGGCCGTCTTCCCCTCCTGGGGCTGGGTGTCCGGGTTGACGTCGGCCAGGACCGCGCCGGTGACCCAGGCGCAGAAGCGCTCCGCAGGCAGCGAGTAGGCGAACGCCGATTTGCCGCCCGGCACCATGTAGCCAGACTCGTCGCCGAGGGGGCTGAAGGGGGCGGTCGCCGTTCCCCGGACGAGGGTTGGGAAAACGCCCGCCATGCGGTAGTAACCGATGTTCTCGGTGACGACCGTGCCGACCATCCGGCGGTGGAGCAGACCGGTCGCCGCCAGCCTGTCGGCGGGAAGATCGCGCGAACCGAAGATCCGGTCCGGGGTCTTGAGGCTGTAGTAGGCGGCCACCGGCGAGTCGGTGAGCAGGCCGCCGGGTTGGGTTGCGGCCGCCGCGCCCGCGGCGACCAGCCCCCGGTCGATGGTGGAGAAGCTCGCCAGGACGGGCAGGAAGGCGATCGTCACGAGCCCGGCCGCCGCGGCGGCTGCAACGCCCAGCGAGGCCGGGTGGCGATCGAGTCCGGCCGCCGCCAGCAGCGCCAGGGCGGGCAGCGCCAGGTAGTAGTAGCGATGACTCCCCGAGTAGATGCCGGCATAGACCAGCACGGTGACGATCCCGAGGTAGAGCAGACCCGGGATCACCACCACCCGCAGGCGGCCGAGGGCGGCTTCCGCGAGGTAGGTCCGCAGACCGAGAGCCGCGAGCAGCACCATCGGCAGGGAGGCGAGCAGGAAGTAGCCGGCGAAGGAGATGGCCCGCAGTGCCGGGTCGGAATTGAGGTCCCCTCGGGCGACCGCCGAGCCGACCTCCTGGGCAGCCCGTGCAACCGAGTGGGAGGCCTGGCCGGCGGTGAGCTGGAGCACGACCAGCACGGCCACCGCCGGCATCGCCCAGGCCAGGCGGGGGGAGAGCGCCGGGTGGCGCCGCGAGAACAGCGCGGCCCCCGCGAGAACGACAACGGCGCAGAAGAGCCAGAGCCAGGCCTTGGTCCCGGTCAGGCAGGCGAGCACAGCCCAGGAGGCGGCCAGCGCCGGCCGGCGAGCGAGGAGGGCCCCCGAGGCGGCGGTCAGGCTGAGCAGCAGGAGCGGCTCGGCGACGGCCGAGGTCGCCGTCAGCAGGAAGACCGGGTTGAGCGCGAGGAGGAGGACGGCAAGCCGTCCCTGCCGTGGCGTCAGGGCCATCCCTTTGAGCAGCGCGAGCGTCACCAGCGCCAGCGCCACGTTGGCCAGCTTGAGAGCGCCGATCTGGTGCCAGCCCGCGACGCGGAGGACGGCGGCGGCGAAGAAGCTGTAGCCGGGCAGCCAGGTGTCCTGCATCCCGAAGAGCGGGTCCTGGAGCCGACCGGTGAGGAGCAGGTTGGCGGCCAGCAGCCAGTGCTGGAAGGAGTCCTCGAAGGGATCCCGCCACTGGGCGAGCGCAACCAGCAGCGCCGCCGGCGCGCCCAGCAGCGGCAGCGTCGGCAGACGGCCGCGAATTGCCGTGAACGCGTCATGGCCGAGCCGCCGGACGGTCAGGACCTCGAGTGCCTGGATGGCGCTGTAGCCGGACAGGTAGAGAAAGCCGAGCGAGAAGACGAAGGAGTAGAAGGCGATCAGCCACTCGGTTTCGATCACCGCGGCCACCCCGAGGCCGAGCGCCGCGATCCCGAGCACGAGCTCGGCCAGCGCTGCCGGGTCTCCCGCCCGCACATAGGCGTGGTCACGCCACTCCTGGTCATCCTTCTCGATGCGGTACTTGGGGGTGCGGTTGAAGACGCCCCCGCGCCGGAAGGAGCGGGAGAGTGCCGCGACGACGGTGGCCGAGGTTCCCGCACCGACGAACGACCAGGCGAGGATCCCCGGCAGTCGCCGCCACCAGTGACCGCCCGCCCGCCACTGCGCGACCGAGAAGCCGACCGTCGGCGCGAGGCTCAGGAGGTTGACGAGGATCGGCACCCGGATCGCGCCGAAGAGCGGGTCGTGCTCCGCCTTGGCGAGCAGCAGCACTGGGTAGCAGGCGAGCTGGAGGAGCATCAACGCCGGGGCGAGATAGGCCAGCAGGTGCATGGTCGCCTGGAACTTCTGGGCTGGAGACAACCGGCTGCGGAGGACCTCAGGCAGCAGCTTGAGCGCGGTCTGGAAGCTGCCCGTCGCCCAGCGCGACTGCTGGCCGCGGTAGGCGTTGACGGCGACCGGAAGCTCCTGGGGGACCGCGATCCCCTCGATGTAGGCGGCCCGCCAGCCACGCAGCTGGGCGCGGTAGCTGAGGTCCAGGTCCTCGGTCAACGTGTCGTCCGACCAGCCGCCCGCCTGCTCGATGGCGGCCCGCCGCCAGACCCCGGCGGTCCCGGTGAAGTTGGTGAGGTAGCCGGCGCTCGGCCGCACCGCCTGTTCGACCCGGAAGTGGAAGTCGACCATCAGCGACTGCAGCTGTGTGAAGAGCGAATAGCCCTGGTTCAGGTGGATCCAGCGGGCCTGGACGAAGCCGACGCCGGGGTCGGCGAGCGCGCCCGCTGCCCGCCGCAGGAAATTCGGCGCGGGAAGGAAGTCGGCGTCGAAGATGGCGATCGCCTCGGCCTCGGTGGCGGCCAGCGCGGCCGCGAGGGCGCCTGCCTTATAGCCGCCCCGGACCTCACGCCGGAGGTGCGCGATGCGCAGGCCGCGCTCGCGCCAGGAGGCCACCCGGGCGGCGACGATGGCAACCGTTTCGTCGTCGGAGTCGTCGAGAACCTGGATCTCCAGCCTCTCGCGCGGCCAGTCCAGCGCCGCGGCAGCGTCGATCACCCGCTCCGCGACGTAGCGCTCGTTGTAGATCGGCAGCTGGACGGCGACGAGAGCGAAGCCCGAGCTCACGGGGTCCGCCTCGGTCGGGGGAGGCAGGCGCGCGGCGCGCAGGCTCAGGTAGACGAGGTTGGCGCCGTACGCGAAGAGGAAGCAGCTGGAAAACGCGATCAGGATCACGGCGGCCAGGATCATTCGTCGAAAAGCGCGTAGGGCCGCATCGTCGAGCGCACGAAGGCCACCCGGGCCAGGGCCTCCGGCCGGTCGCGGCGAGTCCACTGCATATAGCGCCAGGCAGCCCTGCCAAGAGAGCGGGCGGGCCGGTCGAGGAAAACCGGGAAGAGGGCGAGAGGGAGCCGCCGGCGGACGGACGCGGCAGCAACGACGGGCCCCAGGAGCTGGGGGAAATGAGCGGCGAGGCCCGGATTTGCCGCCGCCACGGTGGCCAGGAACTCCGACCCCACGACGGCCCGCGAAGCGAGCAGCTCATACGCCATGTCCTCGTCCTGGCGGGCCAGCGGGAAGCAGTCCGACCGCTGGAGGACCAGGTTGGCCGTCATCAGGCGGGGAGCGAAGGGCCGGGCGGTGTGGGTGTCGACCGGCTTACCCCGATGGCGCAGCGCGTGGACCAGACCGAGCAGGTTGAGGGCGACATAGGCGAGGTGGCGATGCCCGTCCTCTACCACCAGGTTCAGGTCCACGTCATCGGTCTCCCGGAAGCCGCCACTGGCCAGGGAGCCGGCCACCGAGACGCTGATCACAAAGGGGAACCAGGCGGCCAGCGCCCGCGCGAAGGCGGCGGCCTCCGCCAGGTAGCGGGGAGCACTGCCCGCGTGGCCAGCCTGGCGTTCGTGAATCGCGGCAGCGCGGGCCCGGGCGGCGGGTGAGACGACGATCCCCGAGCTGATCGCCAGCCCGCTCGCGGCGATCGCCGCGGGCAGCTGCTCGGAAGACACCGGACCGCCCAGGCAGACCTCGGCGAGCCGCTCCGCCGGGAGTGCGTAGCCGCGCCGCTCCAACAGCGCGACGGTCCGGCGGAGCCGTTCCGCCAGGCCCGCCGCGGCCACCGCCGAGGGGGAGCTGACTGCCATGGCCAAGGCTTCAGGCAGGGATACGGGGGCTGGTTACGCCGGAGGGCGGCTCAGGACCAGCCTTCGGATGGCTCCTTCACCGGTGGCCGGCCCGACCCCGGAAGGGGTTGGACGTCGTAGCCGTTGGGCTTCAGGGCTTCCCGCAACCACTGCAGGGCCATCGACTCCGTGTTTGGCCAGATCTCGGGGTCGGCCTCCGCTGTCGCTGAGTCGATGACGATCCGCCCCACGATCCGCAACAGGTGACGCGCCAGCGGCGCAGCCTCGGGGACCGAGAAGTCGAGGTCCTCGAGGGCCCGCGTGATCGCGAAGCAGGCCATGTTCAGGTTCTCCGCTTCGGCGGGTCGGGTGATCTCGAAGCTGTCGGTCATTTCGTCCGCGAATGTACGTCACCGGGGTTTGTCGGTGACATTCGTCCGGGGACTATCATTCGTTGTCCGCCTCGAGCGCGAGGCTGGGCGCTCTGAATCACCAAATGGACCTGACCGAACCCGTACTGCTCACACCCGAGGGACTCGAGCGGCTGAAGGCCGAGCTCGAGGTCCAGCGTGCCCGCCGGCTCGAGGCCGCCGATCGCCTGAGGGAGGCGTTCCAGCCCGGCGACATCGAGGACAACCCCGAGTACGAGCAGGCGAAGGAGGAGGTCGCCCTCATCGACGGCCGGATCTACGAATTGGAAGAGATGATCGGCCGGGCCGAGATCATCCA
>DIZV01000168.1:2207-2672 GCA_002427995.1 Chloroflexi bacterium UBA6019 | reverse complement strand
TGGGGTGGCTGACGGGTCTCGAACCCGCGACCTCCGGCTCCACAGGCCAGCGCTCTACCGCTGAGCTACAGCCACCACGAGGCCGTTCCTAGCCCAGGTGCTAGAGGCCCAGAGAAGCGATTGTACCGTGCGTACAATCTCAACCATGGCTACTGCGAACCAGGTCCGGTTCGACAGCCTCCTCCAGAAGGGCGACCTCATCGAGACCACGGCAGAGATGACGCCGGCCTACCTGAAGGAGCTCAAGCACACGCTCACGGTGAGCGGCGACACCGAGCTGATCTCGGCCCCCGCCTACTACCTGGCGGCCAAGCGGGCGCCGAGCGTCAACGCCTTCATGACCGGCATCGCGATCATCCAGGACGAGCTCGCCCACGCCCACATCGCCTACCACATCCTGGAAGAGCTGGGCGAGGACGAGGAGAAGCTGATCTTCGAGCGCGATCCGAAGTCCTTCCGCTACCC
>DIZV01000168.1:0-1962 GCA_002427995.1 Chloroflexi bacterium UBA6019 | reverse complement strand
TGGTCAAGGTCATGGCCGAGGAGAACTTCCACCTCCGCAACGGCCAGAGCTGGATGAAGAAGATCTGCAAGGCCGGCGGCGAGGCCAAGGAGGAGCTGCAGCGCAACGTCGACTGGATGTTCCCGCTGACCGTCGAGTGGTTCGGGCTGCCCGACAACCTCAAGCAGCATCACACCCAGATCGACTTCCGCCTCAAGGCGAAGACCAACGACCAGCTCCGGCAGTGGTGGCTCTCGGTCGTGGTTCCCTTCTGCGCGTCGATCGGGGTCAAGGTGCCCGCCCACCAGGAGGGTGATGCTTACGTCCTGGACTACCCCTTTCCCTGCACCTTCGACGCAGAGGAGAAGCGCTGGGACTTCAACGATCCCTGCAGCTGGGACCAGGTGCTCGAGCGCTGGCGCGCCCGCGGTCCGCGCAACTCCGAGATGGTGGCTGGCCTGCAGGAGTCGTACTACAAGCTCCGAAAGTCACGGGAGCGGTGAGCTCGCCGCTCGAGGACCGCTGCTGGGCGGCCCTCGCCGAGATCCAGGACCCGGAAATGCCGATCAACCTGGTCGACCTCGGACTCATCTACGCAGTCCGGGTCGATGCCACCCGGGTGACGGTTGACCTGACATTCACCGCGATGGGGTGCCCCGCCCACGACTTCATCCTGGAGGACGTCCGGGAGCGGCTGCTGAAGGAGCCGGGGATCGAGGAGGTCGAGATCGAAGTGGTCTGGGACCCGCCCTGGAGCAGCCGGCGCCTCACCCAGGACGGCCGCGATGCGCTGGAGATGTGGGGACTCGCGGTGTGACCATGACCCGGGTGCACAAGAACGTGCGCGAGTACGACGTTTTCGCCCGCAAGGCGCGGGTCGATCCGCTCCGCCATGTCGGCCGCGTGGTCGCCCCCGACGACGACATCGCCCAGGCCTATGCCCGGGCGACCTACGACGAGGAGCGCTGGGTCGAGATGGTGATCGTGCCCCGCGCGGCCGTCATCACGGTCACCGCGCCGGGCGAGGAGTAGCCTCCCGATGGCTGAGAGTGTCAGCGATCTCGTCCTCTCGCTGGCCGATTGCAAGCAGCTGCTCGGGCTTCGCTACGCCGAATGGTGCAGCGCCACCCCAACGCTGGAGGCCGACATCGCGGCCGCGGCGATGGGCCTCGACGACCTTGGCCACAGCCGGGTCCTCGCCGGCTGCCTGACCGAGCTTGGCCCCGACCCGCGCGGAGCCGAACGGGAGACCGATCCCGCCGCCTACCGCAACGTCGCCTTCCTCGACGACACCTGGACTGAGTGGGACCAGTTCGTGGCCGCCAATGCGATCCTGGATACCGCCTTCACGGTGATGCTCGAAGCCCTCGTCGAGGGCGAGGTGGAGGTGCTCCGAACGCGCCTTCGCAAGATGCTCGGCGAGGAGCGATACCACTTCCTCCACGGTCGCAGCTGGCTCAACGAGCTCGGCTCGAGCGCCGCGACGGCTCGGGCGTGGCAGGAGGCGGTCGAGTGGTTCGGCCCCGACGGTGGCAAGCACCGAAAGCGGCTGGCGGAGAAGCTCGAACGGCCGGAGCCGAAGCTCGAGATCGACTGGTCGAAGTGGGATCCGCTTCGCCGCCGAACCCGGCCCGGTGCGATCGACCGCCCCACCTTCGACATGCTCCGCGGCCTCGAGGAGCGGCGCTATGGCGTCGTCCGTGCATCTGATGCGGAAGCCCCGGCCCGAGGCTGAGACGCCGCGAGGGGCTCCCCGCTGCCCCTTCTGCGCCAGCCATCGGAACGAGGTGATCTCGCTCTTCGGCACGCAGGCACTGACCCTGCAGTACCGGTGCGGCGAGTGCGGCTCGCTCTACGAGGCGATCAAGTACGACGGCGCGGAGGATCCACCGGCCCGTCCTGGCCGCCGTCCTGGCCGCCGTTCTGCCCGCCCCCCGGCCGGCGGCGCCTGACCACCGCGAGCGGCACGCCGGCGAGGATCAC
>DIZV01000103.1:5802-8499 GCA_002427995.1 Chloroflexi bacterium UBA6019 | reverse complement strand
CGCCGGCGAATCTCCCGGCTCACCGAGCTGAGCAGCCCTCGCGCGGGGCCTTCAGCGAAGGTCGACCCGGTGGAAGCGCTCGATCGCCGCGATCGCCCGCCAGCGGTGCCGCAGCTGTCCCGCGCTGCCGGTCTGGCTCCGGTGCTCGAGGCGGGCCGCGATCTTCCGTTCGAGGACCTCGGAGACGTCGAGCTCGAGGTCGGGCGCGGGACCGCCGAAGCACCACGCCTCGGCGGTCTCGTGAGGGGAGCCGAGGCCGGGGAACGTCAGTGGGTCACGGGCCGCCGGCCAGGCGGCGTCGAGCGCCACCCGGCCGACCACCCGGTGGTCGGGGTGGTAGCGGTAGCCGGGGGTCGGGTCGAAGGTGAGGAGCAGGTCGGGGCGCGCCCGCCGGATGGCGGCCACGAATTCACCCCGCAGCGCCAGCGTCTCCACCAGCTCGGCATCGGGGTGGCGCCCGAACTCGACCGCCGTGACCCCGAGCAGCCGGGCGGCGGCCAGCTGCTCGGCCTCCCGGGTCCGGGCGACCGCCTCCGGCGCCTGGCTCGCGTCGCGGGTTCCCTTGTCGCCGGAGGTGGCGACGTGGAAGGCCACCGGGACGCCGCGATCGGTGAGGCGAAGGACCGCGCCGGCGCAGTAGAACTCGATGTCGTCAGGGTGGGCGACGATGCAGAGCGCCCGCTTGAGGCGCGGGTCGTCGGGCCCGCTGAAGACCTTCGGCCTAGCCAAGGCTCGACTGCAGGATCGAGGTGTGGGGCGTCGGCACCCCGTGCCTGCGGCCGCCGCGGACGATCGGCCCGGCGATCGCGTCGAGCTCCAGCGGCCGGCCCAGCTCGCGGTCCTTCTGCATCGAGCTGCGCAATCCCGTCGGGCGCCGCCAGCAGCACGCCCCGGGTCGCCTCGACGTCCACCTTGGCACCCTGCGCGCGCGCGACCTCGGCCGCCTCCTCGAGGATGCCGAAGAGCCGCTCCCGCCAGCGTGGGTCGTCCCTGACGCCGCCCAGCGGCCGCATCGTCGCCGTCGTCGTGAGGGCCAGGGGCGCCAGCATGATCAGCTTCGACCAGAGCATCGTCAGCTCGTCCTCGCGGACCCGGGCGTCGATCCCGGCGGCGTTCAGCTCGGCCGCGATCTCGATCGCGAGGGGTCCGGCGAGCTCGACGCCGATGAACGCCAGCAGCTGCCGGAAATGGCCGGGTGCGATCCGCTCCGCCTCGACCCGGATCGTGCCCGGCGTCACCCGGGGATAGACCTCCCGGAGCCGGGCGACGTGGTCGGTGCCGTTGAGCAGGGTGGCCACGGTGCCGAGGACCAGCGCCGCCGACGCCGAGGGCAGCGCCGCCTCCAGCTGCGTGGCCTTGGTGGTGACCCAGAGGACATCGACCGGGCGCTCGAGCCGGGTTGCGATCTCCAGCTCGACCTCGAACTCGCCCAGCTTGTCGCTCTCCACCTTCACCCGCGTCGGGTGGGTGGGGTCGCGAACCAGAAGAGTGACCGGTTGGCCGGCCCGGGCCAGCGCCGCGCCGACCAGGCCGCCGACGCCGCCCGCACCGAGGATCGCGTGCCTCATCCGCCTCTTGCCTCCTCCAGCAGTTCATGGGCCCGGGCCAGTGCCTTGGCGGTGACCGAGCCGCTCATCATCCGGGCCAGCTCGGGGGCGCGTGCCGCGGCCCCGTCGAGCTCACGCACGCTGACCAGGTTGCGGCCCTCCACCCCCGCCGCCTTCTCGACCACCAGGTGATGGTCGCCGAAGGCGGCGATCTGTGCCAGGTGAGTGACCACCAGCACCTGCTTGGTTGCGCCCAGCGCCGCCAGGCGAACCCCGACCTGGAGTGCGGCCTCGCCACCGATGCCCGCGTCAACCTCGTCGAAGACCAGGGTCGGAAGGCGGTCCGCCTCCGCGCCAACCGTCTTGATCGCCAGCATGACCCGGGCCAGCTCGCCGCCGGACGCGACCCGCGCCAGAGGACCGAGCGGCTCGCCGGGGTTGGCGGAAAAGCGCATCAGTGCCTGCTCCGCGCCGGCCGGGGTCAGCTCCGGCCGCGGTTCCAGGGCCACCTCGAAGCGGGCGCCCTCCAGGCGCAGGCCGGCCAGCTCGGCGCCCACCTCCCGGCCCATCCGCTCCGCCGCCGCCTGCCGGAGCCGGGTCAGGCCGGCCGCCGCGCTCTCCAGCTCACCGCGCCGTGCCGTGCCCTCGCGGCCGGCCGTCTCGATCGCTCCGGCGAGGTCCTCGCCCTCACCCAGCTCGAGCTCGAGCCGGTCGCGCTCGGCGAGGGCTGCCTCGAGGCTGCCGCCGAACCGCTTCTTGATCCCCTCCAGCTCGGCCAGCCGGGACTCGACCGCCTCCAGCCGCGCGGGGTCGGCGTCGATCGCCTCGCCGTAGCGACGGAGCTCCTCGCTGACGTCGTGGAGCTCCTCGCCCGCCGCCTCCAGCCGCTCGGCGAGGGGTGCCAGGCGAGGATCGAGCTCTGCGGCCGAGCGGACCTGGGCGGCGCCCCGGGCCGGGGCGTCGTCGCTCTCGAGCCCATCCCGCGCGCCCTGCGTCAGCTCGGTCAGGCGGACGGCGTGGCGGCTCAGCGAACGTTCTTTGGCCAGCTCGGAGTCCTCCTTCGGCCGCAGACCGGCCCG
The DNA here is from genome assembly GCA_002427995.1 of Chloroflexi bacterium UBA6019. Taxonomy (GTDB): domain Bacteria; phylum Chloroflexota; class Dormibacteria; order Dormibacterales; family Dormibacteraceae; genus UBA6019. The sequence goes on along the minus strand of DIZV01000103.1, from coordinate 5,873 downwards.
GCGCAGCTCGCCCAGCTGCCACTCGCCGAACTCCCGCTCGCGCGCGCCCCGGTCCCGGAGCCGCTCCAGCT
>DIZV01000103.1:2850-5774 GCA_002427995.1 Chloroflexi bacterium UBA6019 | reverse complement strand
GCTCCAGCTCGGCCAGCCGGTCGACCGCGGCCCGCCAGCCCGCGTGGGCCGCCGCCACCCCCGCCAGTGCCGCCTCGGCGCCACCGAGGGAGTCGAGGAGCCGGGTCTGAGCGTCAGGGTCGAGCAGCGACTGGTGCTCGTGCTGGCCGTGGACGTCGACCAGCACCCGGCCCAGCTGGCGGAGCTGGCCGGGCGTCGCCGGCCGGCCGTTCAGGCGCGAGGTGCCGCGGCCGCCGATCTCGCGGCTCAGGACCAGCTCGGCCTCCGGCTCGAAGCCCATCTCGGCCAGCAGCGAGCTGGCGGCGGGGACGTCGGAGATCTCGAAGACGCTCTCCACCAATGCCCGCTCGGAGCCGTGGCGGACCTGCTCGGTGCTGGCCCGGGCACCGAGCGAGAGGGTGAGAGCATCGACCACCAGCGACTTGCCGCTGCCGGTCTCGCCGGTGAGCAGGTTCAGGCCGGGACCGAAGCTGACGTCAGCGCTGGCGATCAGCGCGAGGTCACGAACCCGAAGCGACTTCAGCATCACGATTTTCAGGCGGTCGGGGCACCAGGGGGACGCCCCAGCCGATCTTCAGCCGGAGCCGGCGGTAGAACTCCTCCGGCCCCCGGAAGCGGACGACCTTGAGCGGCCTGGGGTGGGCGCTGACCCGGAGCTCGTCCCCCGCCTCGCCGGCCCAGGTGAGATAGCCGTCGGTCGTGATGCTGGCCGGGTTGCCGGCGAGCCGAATGGCGACATGGACGCCGGGGTTGAGGACGATCGGCCGCACGGTCAGGGCGAAGGGGTTCATCGGCACCAGGACCAGGTCGGGAAGGGTCGGCTCGAGGATCGGGCCGCCGAGCGCGAGGGCGTAGGCGGTCGACCCGGTGGCGGTCGCGACGAGCACGCCGTCGGCGTCGATGGTGCCGATCTCCTGGCTGTCCACCCACATCCCGAACCGGATCAATTTCAGCGACGGAGTCCGGTGGACCATCGTCTCGTTCAGCCCGATGCAGCTCTCGACGACCTGGCCGGAACGGCGGAGCTCGCTCGAGATTGCGGTCCGCTGCTCGAGCCGGTAGTCGCCGGCGAGGAAGCGGCCGATACCCCCCTCGAGGTCGGCCGGCTCCAGCTCGGTGAGCATGCCGAGGCGACCCAGGTTGACCCCGAGGACCGGGATGTCATGCGGCAGCGCGAGCCGGGCGCCGTGGAGAAAGGTTCCGTCGCCGCCCAGGGTCAGGACCAGGTCGGTGCCGCCCAGCCGGTCGCCGACCGGTGCGTCACGCTCCTGGCGCCAGCTCTCCACCCCAACCCGGGCGAGGATCGCCTCGGCGACGGAGAGGTCGACCCTTGGGTGGTGGACGATGCAGGCCTTCACGGGAGGGGGATCGGCCCCAGCCGGTAGAAGTGCTCCTGGTTGCCGTCCGCCCCCGGCACGCCGGCGAGGGCGTGGCCGGTGACCTCGTAGCCGCTCCGCTGGCACCAGTCCTCGAAGCGGGCGCGGGCGGCGGTGACGGCGTCCCGGTCGCGAACGATGCCCCCTTTCCCCACCTGCTCGCGGCCGACCTCGAACTGGGGCTTGAAGAGCGCCACCACCTCGGCCGCCGGCGCGGACCGGCGGATCGCCGGCAGGACCTTGTCGAGGCCGATGAAGGAGACGTCGATGAGGACCAGGGTGACCGGCTCGGGGAAGGACTCCAGGCTGCGGGCGTTGGTCCGCTCGAGCAGCGTCACCCGGGGATCCTGCCGCAGGCGCCAGTCGATCAGCCCCCGACCGACGTCGACGGCGAAGACCCGGGCCGCGCCGTGGCGCAGGAGGACGTCGGTGAAGCCGCCGGTGGAGGCCCCGATGTCGGCGCAGATCCGGCCTTCGACCTCGATCCCGAAGGTCTCCAGTACCGGCAGCAGCTTGAGCGCCCCGCGGCTCGCCCAGCCCTCTCCCGCGTCGAGCTCGAGTCGGTCCTCCTCCCGGACCAGGCGGTCGGGCCGGCGCTCGGTCTCGCCGTTGACCCGCACGCTGCCGGCCATCACCAGAGCCTGCGCGCGCTGCCGCGAAGCGACCAGCCCGGCCTCGGTGAGCGCCCTGTCCAGCCTCGCCGTCACGCCGGGAACAGGAGGGCCACGGCGACGCCGAGCGTCCCGCCCGCGAGCACCTCGACCGGGGTGTGGCCGAGCAGCTCGCGGAGTTGCTCCTCCTTCACCCCGCGCTGGCTGAAGAGGTCCTCCACGAGCCGGTTGAGGAGGGCCGCCTGGCGGCCGGCCGCGCGGCGGACGCCGGCGGCGTCGTACATCACCACGAAGGAGAAGATAAGCGCGAGCGCGAAAACGGGCGAAGTGACGCCGTTAAAGCGGCCGATGGTCGCCGTCAGCCCCATCACCATCGCGCTGTGAGAGCTCGGCATCCCACCCATCTCGGTCAGCCCGCGCAGGTAGAGACGCCGGCGGCGGACCGAGTCGCGGAGCACCTTGGTGCCCTGGGCGACGGCCCAGGCGACCAGGGGCAGCACGACGTAGCGCCAGTTACCCGACGCCTGCATCCCGCCCCAGCGCCTCCAACCGAGCCTGGGCGCCGGCCAGGAGGCGAACCCCCTCCTCGTAGGCGAGGACCAGGTCCTCGATCGGCTCCCGCGCCTCCGCCAGGCGGCCGAGCACCGCCTCCAGCCGGTCCAGGACGGCGTCGATCGACTCCTCCGCGATCGCCGGGGCGGTCACGAGGGGATGCCCTCGGCGATCTTGCCCAGCACACCGTTGACAAAACGGCCGGCCTCCTCGCCGGAGAACGTCTTGGCGAGCTCGATCGACTCGTTGATGGCCGCCTTGACCGGCACGTCGTGGGCGACGACGATCTCGTAGGCGGCGATCCGGAGGATGATCCGGTCGACCTTCGCCATCTGGTCGAGACGCCAGTTGAGGGAGGCGCCGCCGATCAGCTCGTCGATCCGCT
>DIZV01000103.1:2116-2729 GCA_002427995.1 Chloroflexi bacterium UBA6019 | reverse complement strand
GGATCGGCCGCCTCCTCGCCCGCCCGGAAGCGCAGCGTCGCGGCGGCGTCCTTGGGGTCGCTCTCCAGCTCGAAGAGGACCTTGAGGGCCAGCTCTCGGGCCTGGTGGCGCCTTCCCAACCGGGTCCCGGCCGCGGCTAGGCCGTGGCCGGAAAGGCCACGCTGGAGACGAAGATGTCCACCGCCGCCACCTCCAGGCCGAGCATTCGCTCGACCGCCTCCACCACGTTTGCCTGGACCCGCTCGGAGACGACGGGGACGACTCCCGTGGACCGCACCTGGAGGAAGACCTCGAGGTGGATCGCCCGCTCGACGTCGACCCGGACCCTGACCCCCCGGTGGGCGGACTGACGGCTCAGCCAGTCGCCGAAATGGCGGGCGTTCGCCTCGTCCATGCCGGCGACGCCGTCGACCTCGCAGGCGGCCATCGCGGCGATGCTGGCGATCACCTCGTTGGCGACCCGGATGCCGCCCTCAATCTCCTGCTGCTCGCGCGCCTCGGACATCGCCGTGATGCTAACAGGCCGCTACGCGCGCTCCAGGTAGCCGCCGGTTCGGGTGTCGATCTTGATCCGGTCGCCCTGGTTGACGAAGAGCGGCACGTTGACGCTGGC
>DIZV01000103.1:0-1996 GCA_002427995.1 Chloroflexi bacterium UBA6019 | reverse complement strand
TGATGGGCAGCTCGACGCCGATCACCTTGTCCTCGTAGCGGAGGATGGAGACCGGGTTGCTCTCCTTCAGGAAGGGCAGCACGTCCTCCAGCTGGGAGCCGTCGAGCGCGACCTGCTCGTAGTTCTCGTCGTCCATGAAGTGGTGCAGGTCGCCGTCCCGGTAGAGGTAGGTGGCGCCGGTCTTCTCGATCCGGACGACCTTGTACTTGTCGCCCGTGCGGAAGCTCTGCTCGAAGATCCCGCCGTCCAGGATGTTCCGCAGCTTGGCCTTGATGACGGCCCCGGCGCGGGCCATCTTGATGTGCTCGACGGCGACGATGCTGACGAGCTTGCCGTCGAGGTCGAAGGTCGAGCCGACCCGGAAATCACTCGTCGACAGCATTGAGGTACTCCATGGCGAGAACGTAGCCGCGGCTGCCGAGGCCGCTGATGACGCCGGCCGCGGCCGAGGCCGTGACGCTGACGTGGCGGTAGGCCTCCGGCCGCGCGAAGAGGTTGGAGAGGTGGACCTCGACGATCGGCACGTCGAGGGAGCGGAGGCAGTCCATCAGGGCATAGGAGTTGTGGGTCAGCCCGGCCGGATTGATGACGACCCCGACCGAGCCCGGGGCCTCGCGCTGGAGGCGGTCGATCAGCTCACCCTCGTGGTTGCTCTGGAAGAAGCTGACCGTCCAGCCGTACTCCGCGGCCCGGGCGTCGACCATGGCCTGGATGTCGGCCAATGTCTGGCGGCCGTAGATCTCCGGCTCGCGGGTGCCGAGGGTGTTGAGGTTGGGGCCGTTGGCGACCACCAGCCGGCGCGCTTTGCTCATCTCAGTCGACCAGTATCTCAGCGACCGCCGCCTCGACCACGGCGTCGGGCACCTCGTGGCCGGTCTCGGCTCGTCCCATCCCCCGCAGCAGAACCCAGCGCAGCCGGCCCTGGCGCGCCTTCTTGTCGCTCGCGGTGGCGCGGAGCACGGCCGCCAGCTCGACGGGCGGGCGCTCGCCGGGGAGGCCGTGGCGGCGCAGGAGCTCATCCTGGGTCTCGACCAGCGACCTTTCGCAGAGGCCGAGCCGGGCGGAGATCCGGGCCGCCGCGCGCATCCCCCAGGCGACGGCGCGCCCGTGCTGGACGGTGTAGCCCGAAGCGGCCTCGATCGCATGGCCGACGGTGTGCCCGTAGTTGAGCACCTCGCGGAGGCCCTGCTCGCGCTCGTCGGCTGCCACCACCCGGGCCTTGGCCGCGGCACAGCGCTCGACCACCGCCTCCAGGTCCTCCAGCCCGGCGATGCCGGGGTCCAGGGTCATCGCGTACTTGACGACCTCCGCCTGGCCGCCCGCGAGCTGCTCCGGCGGCAGGCTGGCCAGGTAGCGAGTGTCGGCGAGCACGGCGCGTGGCTGCCAGAAGCTCCCGACGGCGTTCTTGGCGCCGTCCGTGTTGACCCCGGTCTTGCCGCCGATGGAGGAGTCGACCATCGCCAGCAGGGTCGTCGGGACCTGGACCAGCGCGATGCCCCGGAGCCAGATCGAGGCGGCGAACCCGGCCAGGTCGCCGATCGTGCCGCCCCCCACCGCGACCACGGTGCCGTCGCGTCCCAGCCGGTGCCGCTCGAACTCCGCCAGCAGCCGCAGGGCCCCGGCCATGGTCTTCGCCTTCTCCCCACCCTCGATCCGGAGCTGCCGGAGCCCGGGCAGCTCGAGCTCGGGCAGCTCGGGCAGGACCGCGTCGACGACCGCCAGCGCGGGACCGTCGATGAAGTGGCCGAGCTCGGCCAGGGCACCGGCTCCGACCAGGACCGGGTAGGCGCCCCCCGCGTGGGCCACCTCTACCCGCCGCACAGCCGGGCGACCTCCTCCGCCACCTCCAGCACCGGGCGGTCGGAATCGACCCGGTGGTCACACTCGGCGTAGCGGGGCCGCCGCTCGTCGAAGCGGCGCTCGAATTCGGCCCGGGCCAGCGCCAGCGGCCGCGACGGGTCATCGCCCGCCCGCCGCCAGAGGACCTCCGCTGCCG